>JBOGJI010000137.1:0-10351 GCA_050747865.1 Thermoanaerobaculia bacterium | reverse complement strand
CGTAATGCCGCGACCCGAGCGGCCACCCGTAAGCCGTGTGCGGGAAATCCGCATGCACGGTTTGAAAGGGGGTCTTGACTTCAACCCTCGCCAAACGGCGGGGAGGCAGTAAGGATCTACCAATGGCGCTGAGCATCGAGGACCTGGCGCGGCATCCGAATCCACTGAGTCGGCACTATTCGCGCTTTCGCGTCGCCGAGCGGCTGCTGCTCTCGGGACTGCAAACGTGCCCTGCACCGTCCCGGTGCCCGCCTCGGCGCGGGCCGGTGAGAAGGAGCTGAGGCTGGTGGCCGCCGCGCCCGAAGATCCGGCGCCGGTGCCAGCGGCCGGGCTCGTGGCGGCCGCGCCACCGCTGTCGCGTCTCGATGTCGCGGCAGGCGATGGAGGCGGCACGATCGGCCACGCCGGCAAGCCCGCAGGCGCTGCTTGCACCAAGTGGACCTAATGGAGCCAACCCGAGGTACCGACCACTTCTTCTGGCACCTATAAGAACTCTACGCGGCCTCGGATCTCCTCCGGCGCCAACACCTCGTACATGAGAATCAGCGAGCGGACCATTTGCCCGACAGAACGGGAAGCCTTGTGGCAGTACGCAATACCATGGTGCCGGTTCCCTTTAGCGGCGAGGCGGAGGAAGTCGGCATCGTGCGTCACGAGGACGCGGCCCTCACGGCTGGCGAATTCGAGTTGATGCTTGTCTGAAGCCGTTCTCAGGCCGCTCTCGGGAGTGGTCGTAACGTCGATGCCGTGGCGACGAAGGGCTCTCGCCACGGCCAGATCGACGGGTTCGTCGAGATGAAACCGGATGCGATCACGCACCGCTCAGGGACTTCAGCTTCTCCCGGAGCGGTGACGGGTTCTGGCGGCTAAAGGCTTCGGCGTAAGCCTCGTCTTCCTCGATCGATCGGTCGACATCGGCTCGGTGGTCATAGTAGTAGGCCAGGGCCGCATGCACGGCCGCAAGAGCCAGATCGTACGTCCCAGCGATCTCTTCGGTGGACTGTCCTAGGCGCAGATGCATGAGGATCACATCGGCCACCGTCAGGCGAGTCCCCGCGATCCGCGGCTTCCCGCCGCGGACTTCCGGCGAGCTCTCGATATAGGCATCTAGAGTTTGCATGGCGTTGTGGCCGCTTCCCATTGCGCCTCCTCGGCAGGCAGTTTACGACAGAATGATTGACGCCGGTCAGATGTAGACGTGATCCTCGTCGGTTGGCCAGTACCGCTGGAAGTCATCGAGGAACGTGCCCCAGTCGAGAGGCAAGCGATACTTCTCGAAGTACGGCAGAGGAAACGAGAAGGCGTGGTCGATTCCGACAAACGTCCGTGGGTGCTCTGAGAGACTCTGCTCGAGCCACTCCGCGATCCCGCGTCTCGTCCAGTATTTCTTGGGGCCAGGTGGCGGAGCCACCTCAGCGGGCGGCGACACTCGGTCAGCGACATAGACGCGCAGCCCTTTCAGGCTGGCCGTAGGTGTCTCCGCACCGGAGTAGTCGATGCCGACATAGCGGTCGAACTGTGGGTGCGAGCTCATTGCGTCGAGCCCTCGATCTTCGCTCGCCAGCGGCGAAACTCCGAGGGCCGCAGCCGGAATCGGGCCAGGTTGCCCTCGTGCAACTGGTAGAGCTCATTGATCGCCAGTGCGACAAAGGCCTCCATTTCCTCCGGGCCCACCTTTCCCTCAGCGAGCCGGCGGATCGCGTCACCCTCGATCTCGGCCATGTCGCGCACGATGCCGCTGACCACCGCGGTCAGTGCGTCGCGATGGCGCAGGCGCAGGGGATCGGGCTCCGGCAGGCTGTCCTTGATGGCGGTGTAGCGCTGACAGGAACGCTCGTACGCCCAGACGAAGACATCGCGCAGGAGCTCGACCCGATTGAGCTCGTAAACGCCCAACGTGCCGGCAATGTACTCGGCCTCGGGCACGTCCACGAAGGACAGCGGCGCCAGATTGTGCCGGATCAACGGGATGTTGGCACCCAGCCGCGAGACTCGCCTGTTCACGTCCTCGAAAGGCTGGAGGTAGGGCAGGTGCACCATGATGAGGAACGCCTGTTCGAACGGATCCTCGACGGCGTCGGCCTTGGCCAGGAGTCGTCCGAAGAGCTCATCGATCTGCTGGGGGATGGCCAGCGGAGTGAACACGGTGCCGCTGATCGCCACTTCGATCGTACGCAGGCGTCCCGCGGCGCCTGGGTCCAGACGCAGGTTCTCGGCCAGCAGCGCGTGCAGATTCTGGAACGTGTAGCGGTCGAAGCCGATCGTTTCGGCTTCCTCGACGAGCATCTCGATCGCCTGTTTGTGGTTGAGGATCATCTGCGTCTCGGCACGATCCTTGCCCTCGGCGGCACGACCAAAGGCGATAAGGTTCTGCGTGTCCAGTCGCGTGTACGTGTTGCCCTCCAGACGGCTCGACGCCCAGGCGAGGTCGATCAACAGGCGATTCAGGATCTGGCGAGCGTACGTGCCGGCCGGCCGGTCGCCGACCGGCGACCGGCCCAGTGCGTGCAGACGCTGACGCAATTCGGTCGTGAGGTAGTGAGTTCGGTTCGGCTCGGAGTCGTCCAGGAAGGCGCGGCGATAGCCCACCGGCGTGCGCAGGGCGATCGGACGGTCGACCAGGCGCCGCACCTCGGACCCTTCCGGCGAGAGCGGCAGCAAGCTGGGTGTGAAGATCCGTTCGCCCGATTCGATGAATAGGGCCTCGAAGACCCGCGCGCTCTCCTCGCGTGGCACTCGATATCGGACAGCGGGTCCTCTGCCAGTTCGCACCAGGCGGCCTTCCCGAGCCAACTGCTTCAGGCGGCGCTGCAACGTGCGTCTCGGCAGATGCGGAAGGACCGCCTGAAGCTCGCCGACACGGATGTCTTCGGCGGACTCGGCCGCTGCCCTGACGAGCGCATCGAGCTCGGTGACGAGGGCTCTCCTGGCCATGAAGTCTCCACCAAGTGGCGCGATTCGCACTATTGCGCCACTCGTTGGTCGAAGTCAAGGGGATCGCGCCACAATCGCGCCAAGAACGCTCTGTTTGTGGCATGATCCTGCGCAAATCGAGCCACTGCGCTTACAGGGTGTTAGCGGCTGCCAGGAAGCGCTCATAGTCGGCTAGATTCGTGGTTCGCAGCCAGCTTGGTGGTGATCAGCGGTGATGTGATGCCGGCGGCAGATGTAGTCGAGGTAGTCCTGGGGCAGGTTGCTGGCCTCTTCGATGACGGGCAGGAAGTAGTGGAGCGAGCGGATGGGTGGCAGCGGCGTGGCGTCGGCGGGCCTGGCGCGGCGTCGGGAGACGGCGACACGGAGGGCCGCACGGACGAGCGGCAGCGGCACGCCGTCGGCAAAGAGGCGCTGGGCGAGCCGACGATCGGCGGGTCGGACACGGCCTTGGGTGTCGGGCAGGCTTTGGTAGTCGGCGAGGAGCCGCCGTATGTACTGCGCCTGGGTCACGACGTGCGTCGTTCCGGGTTCTGACGGCGTGCGGCGCGCTCGCGGGATTTCTTCTCTGTGCGTTCCTTGGCCTCGCGGAGTCGGAAGGAGTCGCCCTGGATGGCGACGATCTCGCAGCGATGGACGAGCCGGTCGACCAGGGTGACGATGGAGGTGGCGGAGGGGAAGACTTGCGTCCATTCGGTGAAGGGTTTGTTGGTGGTGATGAGGGTGGGTTTCTTCAGGTAGCGACGGGAGACGACCTCGTAGAGCAGGTCGGCGTGGCGGGTGTCATAGCTCAGGTACCCGATCTCGTCGATGGCGAGCAGCCGGGGTCGGGTGTAGCGCGACAGCCGCTTCTGGAAGGCGGTGGCGCCGTCCTGGGCAGCGAGGTCGTTCAAGAGCTCCGAGGCGGTGGTGAAAAGGACCGTGGCACCGGCGAGGACGACCTGATAGGTAAGGTTCTGGGCGATCATGGTCTTGCCGACGCCGTTGGGGCCCAGCAGGACGACGTTGGTGGCCGACTCCAGCCAGTCGAGGTGGAAGAGGTCGTCGATCTGCTCGCGGTCGATTCTTTTCGGCCAGGCATAGTCGAAGTCGGCCATGGGCTTGAACGGACCGATGCGGGAGCGCTGGATGCGTCTTTGGAGGCTGCGTTCGGCGCGCACCCGCTCTTCGCGCTCGATGAGCGGGGTGAGCCAGGGCTGGTCTTGGACCTGCTCCCAGTCGGCGAGCAGGCCGTAGAGGCCGAGGGCTTGAGCGCGAGCGGCCAGTGCCTCAGGCTTCGGTGTCATCGTCGCTGTCCTTGTTGCCGAGCCGGTCATAGCCGGCCAAATCGTGAGGGGTAACGGTGAGGTTGCGGATCTTGGGGTCCTCCGGCAGCCGTACCGTCACCGGCGGCGGCAGGCCTCGTTGGCGCGCCCGGCGCTCGAGGATGAGGCGCACGGAGTGCGGGTGCGGGGAATCCTTCGCCAGCGCTTCCTCAGCGGCGGCGGCGAGCTCTTCTCGGCCGTAGAGGTCGAGCAGGCGCAGCAGAGCGGCCGTGGCGCTGCCGAGATTGCGACCGCGCTCGGCGAGCCGGCGCATCAGCTCGCGGCTGTCGGGAACGGTGTGCGCCAGGCGGTCGAGACCGCGGCTCTGCCGCGCATTGCGCTTCTGCTGCACCAGCGCGCGCACGTGCTCGGGATCCTCGATCTGCTCGCCGCGCGAGAAGCTCCTCGGGTGGGTGGCCACCAGCTCTTCCGCGTCGAAGACGCGCACACTCGAAAGCGAGGCCAGCACGGACAGTGTGCGCCGGATGCGGTCGTGAGGCACCGAGTAGTCGTTGAGGTCGAAGCGCAGGTAAGGAGTCTTGCCGACCGTGACCTCGACGCGCTCCTCGGTGGAGAAGGCGTCGTCCGGCAAGGGCAGAAGACACTCTCGCTCCTCTTCGAAGACTTCGCGCACGCTGCGCGTGGCGTCTTCGGGCCAGCGGCGCTCGGCGGCTTCCCGCTGACACCAGCTTTCGGCTTCAGCGTTGAGCGTGTCGAGGTCGCGGATCGTGCGACCGGCAAAGAAGGCCGTGCGGACGTAGCGGATGGCCCGTTCGATGCGTCCTTTTTCGTTGCCCCGGGCCGGTGCGGTGGGGCGGGGCTCGAAACGGTAATGGCTGGCCAGGGCGAGGATCGTGGGATGGAAGCGCACGGCATCGCCCGAGCGCTCGAGCACCACCGATTTCAGGTTGTCGTACAGCGCCACACGGGCCACCCCGCCGAAGGCGGCGAACGCCTCGACGTGGCCGCGCAGGAAGCTCGGCATCCTCTGGTCGAGGAAGAAGCGCAGGAAGAGCCGGCGCGAGTACGACAGCACCATGCAGAAGGCGAGCAGCCGCCGCATCGCCCGGCCGACCTTGAGCTGCCCGAAGTGCGCCCAATCCACCTGCGCCTGCTCCCCCGGCAGGGTGCGCAGCCGCAGATAGGCCTCGGCCGGCGGTCGCGGCCGCAAGGGCGCCACCTGGTGGCGGAAGTGCGATTCGCCGCCCGCGTAGCCCCGTTCGCGCACCATCGCCCACAGGCGGGAAGCCGGCAGCCGCGGAAAGCGCTTCAGGGTGTCGTGGATGAAGGGCAGGAAGGGGTCGATCCTTGACGGCCGGTGCACGGCGACCACCGGCTTCTCGCCGGCGGCCAGCACCCGCATGACGGTGTCGCGATGAACGCCCAGCTCGCGGACGATGGTGCCCACGCGCCACTTCTCGGCGTGGTACAGGCGGCGGATCAGGGCTTCCTTGTCGGCGGGAATCGTCATACCGAGCACCTCCTTCTTCTGCCGCGGTTGCCGCACCAGAAGCCCCTTGCAGGCGGCCGCGGGCGCCAGCGGCCGCGCCTCAGCGTCGTCGCCGGCGCAGGAATTGCCACCGGCCTCGGGGCCGGCAGGCGGTCGCGCAGAAGCCGCAGACCACCCGACCCGGCTCCGCCACCCACCCGCAAGGTGCCGCGGGCTCCTTCTGGGTGGGCGCCGGCAGTGTGGAGCAGACGGCTACCGCTGGGGTACCCTGATGCGTCATTTTCGCTTGCCGGCGGGCCACATAGCGCGCCTGCCGAGCCGCGTGCTTCACCCTCCCACGCTCGCTCGCCTGGTACCGTCGCCCCGCCTCACGCAGCGACCTACACCGCGCCGACGTCGAACACGTCGAGCCGCAGTACACCTGACCCCGATCGCATGGAGAGCAGATCGCCACCAGAGCGCGGCACCGCCCGCAGCAGAAGAGCCGATAGTCCGCTCGCATCGACAGCCACCTGCTGCCGAAGGACTGGACGTCAACCGGCCAGAACGGCCATACTCAGCGCGCAACAGGCCCTCACGGCCCGTTGCGGCCAGAGGCTCTGGGTTGGACCTCCATGCAAAGGGAACCCAGAGCCTCGTCCTTCCTGCAGCGGCCGCATTCTCCCCGATGCGCCGCCCCCCGCCGCCCCCCGCCCCCCAACCGGCGGGGATGATGTCGTCCAGAGAATCTTCTCCACCACCTGAACGGCGGCGAGCTTCGCTAACAGCCGACTATGCGCGGGTTCTCACAGCCACTGACAGGGCTACTCCTTCTCGATCTCGAAGGTCTTGAAGCCGAGGGTGCGGCAGTTCTCGGTGATGGTGCGAACGAGGGTGTCGGGGAGGTCGTCGGGCAGGTCGACGCGGATGTCGAGGGTGACGTCGACACCGGCCTCCTGTTGAACCCCTCCCGCAGCACCGAGTCGTCCCGCAGACGCGGCAGGTAGAGATAGGGACTGGCAGGTGCCCGTAGGGCGCCCGCCGCGCAGCGGCGCCGCGCGCAGCGCGGGCTGTGGGCGGTGCGAAGTCCTCGGCGAGCTGCCCGGTCTCGACATGGTCGCCGCCACAGCAGCACCTACGTGCTCCTTGCACTGTTCCTAGAATGTGCGCATAATGTGCCTCCCTGAGGAGGTTCGCAATGCCAACAGCCGCGTTCGATACCGTGCTCGAAGAGTTCCACGAGAAGGGAACGCCGAATCTATCCCCGGCGAGGATCGCCGACCGGTTCTCGATGCAGATCCAGGAGCTCGCTGCTCTGGCGGGCGTACACCGGAACACCTTGCGGTTGCACCCGGAGTCGCCGCGGCTGCAGGAGTACATGCGCGATCTGCTGCGCGTCCTCTCCGCGGCGACGGCGATCCAGCCGGACATCGAACGCGCCATCTTCCTCCTGAAGAACGCCCCGATCCCGGCCTTTCAGCACAAGACCGCCTACCAGCTGGTGAGCGAAGGGCGAACGGATGACCTGATCCGGTACCTCGAATCGGTCGAGTCGGGGTACGTCGGTTGATCCTGAGCGACCTGCCGCAAGGCACTGTCTGCTACCGCGCTCACGACCCAAGATGGGCCATCGCGCCGACGAGCGGAGCCGGCGCAGCGAAGGCCGGCGGTCGGTTCAACCGACCGGGCATCGAGGCGCTCTACCTGTCGCTCGAGGACGTCACGGCGCTTCGCGAGTACCAGCAGACCTCGCCGCTGCTTCCGCCCTGTACGATCTGCTCGTACAGGATCGCGATCGGTGGCGCTGTAGATCTGAGCAAACTCCACGAGGGCCCGCCTTGGGACGACCTCTGGCACGACTGGGCCACGGACTGGCGCCATTACGCGTTCGACCTGCACATCGAGCCACCGAGCTGGGTGCTCGGCGATATCGTGCGGGACGCTCGTCACCCGGGCATCGTGTTCCCGAGTCTCGTGCATCCGAGCGGGACGAATCTGGTCCTCTTCCCCGACCTGCTCTCAGCCGGCGACCACGTCGAGGTGTACGACCTGGACCACCGTCTGCCCAAGGATCAGTCGAGCTGGCAGGGTCCATGACGAGTGGCCTCTTGCTTCGCTACTCCTTCTCGAACTCGAAGGTCTTGAAGCCGAGGGTGCGGCAGTTCTCGGTGATGGTGCGGACAAGCGTGTCGGGGAGGTCGTCGGGCAGGTCGACGCGGATGTCGAGGGTGACGTCGACGCCGGCCTCGGCGAGGGCGACGAAGTGCTGGAGAACCTCGTCGTTGATCTGCTGGACGTCGCGGGCGACCCGCTGGGGGTCGATCGACTTCGCGGCGT
Source organism: Thermoanaerobaculia bacterium (assembly GCA_050747865.1). Classification (GTDB taxonomy): domain Bacteria; phylum Acidobacteriota; class Thermoanaerobaculia; order Multivoradales; family JAHEKO01; genus JBOGJI01. The sequence goes on along the minus strand of JBOGJI010000137.1, from coordinate 2,350 downwards.
AGAAGTGGCTGTAGCGCTCGCGAACGGCCTCCTCGGGTGGGGGAGGGCCGCCCGGGGATCCGGTAGCAGCGCTTCCAACACCGGCTAGGTCGCCCCCGCCGGTAATCTTGCCGCTCCCGGCCGCGACTTTCTGCTCCGCGGCCCGCTGCGTCGCCGCGGCCTCGGGCTTCACCACCACGGCTCCGCCGCCGAGCTGCACCGAGACGATCCGCCCCCCCTCGAGCCCGACATAGCGCCCCTTGGCCTCGTCCCAGCGGTCGGCGTACGCGAACGTGTCAGGATTCCAGTTCGTCCTGTTGACCCCCTCCTGGATCGCGTCGCGCAGCACCGAGTCGTCGCGCAGGCGCGGCAGGTACAGATACTGCGCGAAGTGCTCGGCGAGCTGGCCGGTCTCGACATGGTCGCCGCGCCACAGCGGCACCCGGTCGAGGTGGAGGCGTAGGACCGAGCCGGCCATTCCGGTCAGCAGCAGCTCGTCCTGCGCCAGCTTGCGCGCCGCGCGCACGGCCAGCGCGTCCTGGCCCTGGACGCGCACCGCCGTGCAGGCGACCTCGGCGGTCGGCTCCTGCTGGCCGGGCACCAGCAGCCAGGTGAAGGTCTCGCGGATGCGGTGGTCGACCGTGCTGTCGGACTCCTCGGTCTTTGTCTTCGCCTGCGTCTCGGAGTAGGCGTCCAGGTTGAGCTCGCGTCGCTCGGCGAGGATCGACTTCCAGGCCAGGTGCTGGCGCACGGCCGACTCGAGCTCTTCGAGCCGCCGCGCGTCGGCCGCCAGGAAGACCAGCGTGTTGCGGTACCGGCGCGGCCCCGTACCCCGCTCGGTCAGGTAGCGCTCGGCGGCCTCCCGCGCCGGGCTCGGCTTGCCGTTGCCGGCGTGCGGCGCCTCCGGCCCCAGGATCACCAGACGCGCCTCGCGATCGTCGCCCACGTCGGCCGGCGAGCTGGGGCAGGCGTGCACGCGCGCGAAGTCGCCCCGCTGGCGCTGCTCGGCGCGCAGGCGCTCGGCGATCGCCTCGTGCACCACGTCCTCGCGCTGCTGCTGGGCGCGGTCCTGCGCCAGGCGGGCGACGCTCGGCTGCGTCGAGTACCAGTACCGCCGGCCGTCCACGTATAGGTGATGGGCCTGATCGGTCAGCCGCCGCAGCGCGTCGCCGAAGACCGCGGGCGTCTCGCCCGGCTGGATGCAGCCGAGCTTGACCTGCGTGTCCTCGATCCCGCGGTGCGCCGTCTGGAACGTGGCCGCCGAGCCGAGGAAGACCGTGCGGGCCACCCGCCGGCTGGCGGAGAAGCGGCCGAGGCTCGGGTTGTCGCCGTCCAGCCGGTAGGGCAGAGAGCTCGTCCCGTCCACGTCGGTGTCGATCACCGTGCGCCAGGGGTCCTCCAGATAGCGCGTCAGCTCCTCGTGCACCGCCGGATCGTCCAGCGGCACGAACCCCGGCAGGATCAACAGGCTCTGGTCGTTGCGCTCCCACAGCGTGTGGATGACCTTCGCCATCAACCGCAGCACGCCGCGCGTGCGCTGGAAGCGGTCGAGGCTCGACCAGTCGTGGAACAGGCGGTCGAACAGCTCCGGATGGATGGGGTAGCAGGCCCGGATACGCCGCTCGTACACCGCCTCCCGGCAAGCCGCCGGCAGCTCCTGGGCCTGGCTCCGGTACAGCTCGCCGAACGCCCGGGCCACGGCGTCGCGCGCCTTGAACGCCTCCGCGTCACCGGGCTCCTCGAACAGCCGCCGCCGTACGATCTCGAAGCTCTCCTCGGCGCTCGCCGGCCGCCACGGCGAGTCCATGCGGCCGAGCACGTTCTTCAGATGCTCCAGCACGTCGCGGCCGGCCTCACCCCCCTTCTCGATCTCCGACTCGGGGATGGTGACGACGACCAGCGTCCCCGCCACCGCCCGCGCCGCCTCGGTGAGCGCCTGGGCGAAGGAGAGATTGGCCGCCAGGCTCCCGGCCGGCATGCCGTCCTTGCCCGCGAGCTGGCGGGCGTGCGCCAGCCACTCGTCGATCAGCACCAGGCACGGCCCGGCCTCTCCACTGGTCTCCCGGAACAGCGCCCGCAGGGCATCCGATCCGGGGCTCACCCCGTGCCGGTCGGCCTCGGCCACCAGACCGTAGTTGCCGAGCTGCCAGGCCAGCTCCCCCCACAGGGTGTGGATCACCGTGCCGTCGGGCTTCTGGTGTGTCTGGCCGGGCGAGAGCGCCGTGCCCACGAGCACGGCGATGCGCGCCCGCGGCACCTGCTTGACCCCCGCCTCCGCCAGCACCGCCTCGATGCCCACCAGATCGCTGGCGCGATCGGCGGAGAAGAGGTGATAGAGGGCGAGCATCGAGTGCGTCTTGCCGCCGCCGAA
>JBOGJI010000136.1:0-1379 GCA_050747865.1 Thermoanaerobaculia bacterium | reverse complement strand
CCTTGCTTCGGTTCCCGCCGAGCAGCGATCGTGTGGCGAACAGGGCGAGCGCGCCGATCCCGAATCCCACGGCGAAGGGGCGGGGATCGTACAGAGAAGCGACGGCGCCATACTCGAATCGGACGTGGGCTGCGCCCAGGATCAGGAGGAGCGTCGCGAGCGGGTTCGCCAGGCGGAGCAGGAGCCGGCGGGTACGCTCCATGCGCGAGCCGTCGGTTCTGCGTGTGCTGGTCGTCATGCGACGATGTTGCGCGGGAGCGGGTGGAGAAACCTGACGGAAAGGTTGAGAACGGCGTGAATCCTCACTCGGATCTCATCCGAATCGGGGACTGGACGTTCGATCCGGAAGCGCACCGGCTGTTCTGCGCCGATCGCTCGGAGGTCCACCTCGAACCGCGCCTCGCCAGGCTTCTGCACCTGCTGCACGCCGATCGATGGGCTCGGCGACCGCTCGCCGGCCTTCTCGCCCAACGGCCGGGAGCTGGCGTTCGTACGCACCACGGTGGTGAGCGCCTCGCGTCTGCTCGTGATCCCGGTCGGCGGCGGCACGCCGCGCGCGTTGCCGACCGTAGGGCAGGCGATCGCTGGCGCCGCGTGGGACGCATCCGGTCGCTCGCTGGTTTTCGCCGCGGATCGCTACGGCGAGTTCGGGCTCTGGCGGGCATGGCTCGACGGAGCCGAGCCGACATGGCTCGGCGTGCCGGTCACCGAGCCCGTGCGCCCGAGCACCGCCCGCCGGGGCGGCCTCGTGGTCTCGCCGACGACGGGCCACGTGATCTACACCCATGCCGACCGTGAGGAGAGCGATGTCTTGGCCGTCATGGGAAAGGAGGCATTCTGATGTCGGGACCGACGTGTTCAGCAGGCGCAAGACGCAGGATCGGCAGTGCCGCGGGGATCGTGGTCTTGGCCACGGTCGGCGTGCTGCCCGCGGTGCCGGCGGCGGAAGGGCAGGAACCCATGTCGATCGAGAGTCTCGGCTGGATGGCCGGCTGCTGGGAGGGGCGACTCGACGGAGGAAGCCTCTACGAGGAGGTGTGGCTTGCCCCGCGCGGGGGCGTCATGGTGGGCGTGAGCCGCACGCTGCGGGACGAGAAGGCGGTCGGCCACGAGTTCCTGCGCATCGCCGAAGAGGACGGTGCTCTCATCTACCTGGCCGATCCCTCGGGACAGATGCCGACGCGGTTCGCGGCGACGGAGATCGGCGACGGCGCCGTGACCTTCGCCAATCCCGAGCACGACTTCCCGCAACGGATCCTGTACCGCCTGCAGCCACCGGACTCCCTGCTGGCGCGGATCGAAGGGGAGCGCCAGGGTCGGATGCACGGCGCCGACTTCCAGCTGCGCCGCGTGTCCTGCCCGCAGGGAAATCCAGGGGG
>JBOGJI010000135.1:0-4344 GCA_050747865.1 Thermoanaerobaculia bacterium | reverse complement strand
CCGCTACGACCCGACGCGCAACCCGGTCGCCGCCCGGCGCGCCCGCGACGGCGTGCTCCGGCAGCTCGGCCAGCGCGGCATCTTCCCCGACCGGGCGATCGCCGACGCTCTCGAGCAGCCGCTGCCGGAGACCCTGGCGCCGCTCCCCTTCCGCGCCCCTCACCTCGCCCGCCACGTCTTTGCCCGGCTGCCGCCCGGCGTCCCCGAGGTCACGACCACGCTCGACCTGCGCCTGCAAAGCATCGCCGAGAGCAAGGTGCGTGCCCACGTCGACGAGCTGCGGCGGCAGGGCATCCGCAACGCCGCGGTGGTGGTGCTGGAGAACCGCGGCCGGGCGATGCGCGTCCTGGTCGGCTCCGCCGACTTCTTCGATGTCGCGGCCGACGGCCAGGTGAACAACGCCCTCGCCCGGCGCTCGCCGGGCTCGACCCTGAAGCCTTTCGTCTACGCCCAGGCCATCGACGCCGGGATCCTGGTGCCCGACTCCTGGCTCCTCGACATCCCCACCGACTTCTCGGGCTACGTCGCCGAGAACTACGACGGCGAATATCGCGGCCGGGTGCTGGCGCGCGACGCCCTGCGCCTGTCGCTCAACGCCTCGGCCGTGCGGCTGCTATCGCGCCTGGGGTTGGAGCGGTTCCACGGTCTACTGGTCCGCGCCGGGGTCCTGGGCGACAACCGGCCGGCCCTCGACTACGGCTTGCCGCTTATCCTCGGCGCCGGAGAGGTGCGGCTGCTCGACCTGACCAACCTCTACGCCACCCTGGCCGAGGGCGGCGTCCATCGCCCGGTGCGCCTCCTGGCGGATGCCGCCGCCTCCGGCCGTGACGCGATCAGGATGTTCTCTCGCGAGGCCGCGGCTCTCGTCACCCAGGTCTTGACCGAGGTCGAGCGCCCCGACCTGCCTCAGGCCTGGGGGCTCACCCGCGACGTGCCCGCGGTGGCCTGGAAGACCGGCACCTCTTTCGGCCACCGGGACGCCTGGGCGGTGGGCTTCTCGCGCCGCTACACCATCGGCGTCTGGGTCGGTAATCCCGACGGCCGCGGCCAGGAGGGCATCTCCGGGGCGCGGCACGCCGGGCCCCTGCTGTTCGACCTCTTCCGCGCGCTGGAGCCCGGCGCCAGCCCGGTAGCCGCCACCGACCCCCGGCTGCGGCTGGCCACGACCCGGGTATGTGCCGTCAGCCATGATCTCCCCGGCTCGTTCTGCCCGGCCACGACGCGGATCACCACGGTGCCCGGCCGCAGCCGCCTGCAGACCTGCGAGCTGCACCGCCGGGTCTTTGTCGACGCCGAGGACGGCACCCTGCTCGCCGGCGACTGCCTGGCCGAACGCCCCCACCGACCGGACGTGCTCACCGTCTTCCCGGCCGAGCTGGTCGCGTGGTGGCAGGCCACCGGACGAACCGGCATGGCGTCCCTGCCGCCGCTCAGCCACCGCTGCCGCCAGGTCCCGGGCACCGACCCGCCCCGCATCGTCTCCCCCGACGCCGCGACCCCCTACCTGATCCGCCGCGACGCGCCGCTGGAGCACCAGCGCATCCCCCTCGAGGCCCGTACGGCGAGCGGCACCACCCGCCTCTACTGGTACCAGGACGGCACGCTGGTGGCGTCCGGCGCCCCAGGCGAGCGCCGCCACCTCGCCCCCGAAGCCGGGACCCACCGCCTGGTCGTCGTCGACAGCGCCGGCCGCGCCGACGCCGTCACCTTCTCCGTCCGCTAACGGCGGCTCGGCGCGCCCGGTTCGCTCTCCTGTGCCTCTCTCCAGCGTTGAAACGCGGCCTGGGTCGACTTGTGGAGGACGCGCTTCGAGGTCGAGGAGCAGGCCTACCTCGACTACATCTGCGGTCGGCACCACACCTCCCCAGATCCCCACCAGCGCGGCTGCGAACCACGGAAATAGCCAACCATGCGCGTTTCCTGGAAGCCGCTAACAGGAGGTTGATAATGCCAGGTATCATGAGTGTTCCTTCCATCCTAAGAGGTCTCCCGCTGTGTGCACGACGGACACCATCCCGGGCTGCGGATCGGGCCGCTGTGTGGCGGCGACCATGAGCTCCCGCACCACCTCCCAGCCAGTCCGGCAGAGCTCGCCAAGCAGCTCGCGGTGGTCGTCCGCTGCAGCCGCCAGGTTAGGCGACGACTCACTCACTGGCGGTAGTGCCAAAGAGATGCCGTGCGACCTCGGCGACTGACTACTGTCACCGTCTGGGCCGCGTTCCAGAATCTGGGCTACCTGAACGACGTCGTCGCCCTGGCCATCGCGGTTTCCAAGGCCACCCTGGTGGTGCTGTTTTTCATGCACGTCAAGCACTCGACGCCGCTGATCAAGTTCGTGGTCATCGGCGGCTTCTTCTGGCTCGCCATCCTGCTCGGCCTCACCTGGCTCGACTACGTCGGCCAGGGCTTTCTGGGATAGGGGGAATCGCCGCCCGGGCGCGCGGGCGCGTGGACGCTAGTGCACCGAGGCGGTCGCGGCCTCGGCGACCTCTCTGCTCGGCAGCGGGTGGGTGGCGAGGCTGACCAGGATCGCCTGCGGACCGGCCGCCACCGTCACCCGGCCGGCCTCGCCGGTGCCGCTCAACAGGAAAACGTCGTCGGATGGCGGTTCCTGACCCGCGACGACCCGAAAATCCTCCGCCTCGAGCCAGGACGTGGCGCGTTGCAGGAGCTCGTCCGTAGAAGGCAGGGTGCCGCCGGGCGCGCCGTCCGAGCTCAAGGCGAATCGGTGGGCGTACTGGTACGAATCCGGCTCGCCCTTGAGCTCGCAGGAGGTCGGGCCGCGGCGCGCGTAGGCCCATTCGGCGTCCGGCACCAGGCACTTGGCCAGCTTCTCCGCCAGGGGCAGCAGGCCCTCGATGGCTTCTTCTGCGGTCATCGCGTTCATCTCAAAGGTCCCGTGTCATCCTCTGCACCGGTTCCTCGACCTCTCCGAAAGTCCCGTCGGCGCTGCGATACAGCGTGATGACCTGGGGCTTCGGCGGCAACAGCTTCACGTCCCGCCCGACCACCACGTTGACCACCTGCGTCAACGTGGCGGAGCCCTCGAGCAGGTAGTCGTGGTGCGGCTCGAGAACGGCCTCGAGCGGCGGCCCGAGCTCTCCGGGAGCCAGCCAGTCCACCTCGTCGTCGGGCTCGTGGGCGGCAGCGCTCTGCGGCAGTTCGTCCTCGACGGCCAACTCGTCGACCACGTCGCCATGGTTGAGCAGCGCATAGAGGTCGGTCTCGCCGCAGCCGGCCTGCTTGGCCACCCTCTGCAGCCGCTGCTCGGGCATGCCCAGGAAGACGCAGGCATCCGGCTTGGCGCCTTGCAGCAGCGACTCCTTGATGACCGCCGAGCCAAACGAGTGGCCGACCAGGGTGAGCCGCGCGTCGCCGCGCAGCATCAGGCCCGGCAGAGTCTTCTGCGTCATCTGCTTCGCGGACGCCTGCTGCATGAACTGCAGGAACTGCGACTCGTTGCGCGTCTGCCCCTTGGACTGCCAGGCGGCAAACATCGCCCCGTACTGCCGCCCCAGCGCCGGGCTCAAGCTCTCCAGCCAGGCGATCACCGCCATCCCCTCGCGCACCAGCGGCTGCGCGAACTCGTGCACCAACTGGCCGCGCTGCGCCAGGCCGGCGAAGGTGTCCATCGAGTTGCCCCGGCCGAAGGCCAGCAGCGCCACGTACTGAGCCTCGGCCAGATTGCCGAAGACCTGACTCACGGTGCCGTTCGCGAGCCGGCCGCCAGGGGCGTTGTCGAAGTGCAGGTACTGGCCCCGATCGGCGAGAAAGGCCTCGAGCGTTCGCGCCCTGTGCCGCTCGGCCGCCGTCCTGCCGTCCAGGCCGCTGAGCTCGGCGTCGATCCGGAACTGGTTGGCGGCATAGCGCACGTCGGGAGGCACCCCGGGGAGGTTCCCGATCGCATCCGCACGGTGGACGATCAGGTGCCGCACCTGTGCCGGCGTCAGCGCCTGGAAGAACTCCCGCACCTGAGCCGGAGTGGGGTTCTGCGCCAGCAGTCGATCGAACAGCGCCAGCAGCACGTCCTCGCCGCCCTTCCCCTGGTTGCCGTGCCCGTGGACCACGCTCAACAGCGCCGGCAGGATATCGGGCAACGTCTGGCTCGGATTGGCGAGAAACGCCGACAGCTCGGCCGGGGTCAGCTGCGACAGGAACTGCTGCGTCTGGCCCCGCGACACGTTGCTGCCGAGCAGCTCCGAGAGCAATCCCTGCACCGTGTCCACCAGACCGCGATCGAACGCTGGGCCTGGACTATGCACCTCGTGCTTGCTGCGATAGCCATACGCCGGCGCCCAGGGCGGCGGCCCTGACGGCACGGGACCCTGCTGGCCGGACGAGGCC
>JBOGJI010000134.1:0-15330 GCA_050747865.1 Thermoanaerobaculia bacterium | reverse complement strand
TTCGATCTCACGCTCTACGGGCCGTAGGCCCCTGGTACAACGACTCGGCGAGAACCTGGAAGCCTGCGCTGCCCGCGGCATCACGGAACCGACGATCGAAGGATACGAAGCAGCTTCCTGTCGCAGGCTTTCCGGCCCACAGCGACGCCGACGCGAGCTGCGACGGAACGATGAACCGCGGATCAGGCGTCGCCCTCCACCGGCTCCACGTCCGGGGCCTTGGCCAGGAGCTCGGCAAACCGCGCCGGGGACGGGGCTCGCCGTGCGCGTTGCTCGATCCACTCCAGGGTCTTGAGGGCGCTCACCTTTTCGGCCACGGCCAGAGTGATGAGCTGATTCGCGGACGTGTTCTCCCGCTTGGCAAGCAGTTTCACCTCTCGGTGCAGGGAGTCGGGAAGGCGCAGGCTGACTTGACTCATCGTTCGATCTCCTCGAGGAACGCCCCCGGGGTTCGCAGCTCGAGCCCGAACTGCTCGACCCCCCGGAAGTGGCGCTGGTTGAACGTCACGATCGTGTCGCACCGCCCGGCGACCGCGGCCTCCAGGACGAGCTCGTCCCCGGGGTCCGCCAGAAGCGGGCGCCAGAGGTAGTAGATCTCCGTGGGCTCCGCGGCCGAGCAGATGAAGTCGATGATCTCTCGCACCTCGTCTGCGGTGTAGCTCAAAGAGCTCAACTGTCGCAACGCCGCATCCTCGTACTCGAGAACCAGCGGCACGGTGATCACGGTCTCGAATCGCCGTGCCCCGACCAGCGAGAGCAAGCGGTTGGAGCGACCCCGGAGCGAGCGAAGCGCGGCGATGAGGACGTTGGTATCCACGACGACACGCCTCACGAAGAAATCGTATACGACATCACCCGCGATGTCAAACTGGCCGGCCATAGGGTTCTGACCAACTGAGTTGTGGACTGGTGTCGGAGACCTCGACCGGCGAAAACACAGTGTCCCTGCGCTACCGATTTGGCGCCTTTCGGCTCGACCTCGCCTGCCGCGAGCTCTGGCGGGGCGACGACGAAGTGCCGCTGCCGCCCAAGGCGTTCGGGTGTCTCGCCTACCTCGTCGAGCACCGGGATCGCGCGGTGGCGCGGGACGAGCTGATCGACGCGGTATGGGGCAAAGAGAACCTGGCCGACAGCGTCCTCGGCCATGCGGTCCTGGCTGTCCGCAGGACGCTCGACGACTCCGGCGACGAGCACCAGTACGTCAAGACGGTGCAGGGCTTCGGCTACCGCTGGGTGGCGCCGGTCGAGTTGGACCCCATGAAGGAGCCGACCAGCACGGGTGCGGCCGGCAGACACCCGCCGGTCTGGCTCTGGGTGGCCCTGGCGAGTACTATCGCGCGCTGTTCGTTCGCGCGGTTGCGCTCAGCATGGATTGCGACGATCCAGCCGCCGTTTCGTGGTTGAGCGTCGACCCGACCTCCGGCTCGACTCCGGTCGGCGAGAGCAGCACCGTGCAGGTGACCATCGAAACCACGGACCTGCGTCCCGGCCCTTCTACCGCTAGCTCTACAAACTACCGTCTCCTAGACCCGACACACTACCGCCAGTCCGTCGATTAGCTCCTGGCGCTGCTGCATGTGCTCGGCCGCGACGTCGAGTTGGAGGCGCAGGCGAAGAGCACGTGACCGTTGTCGGGGGCGGTATGATGGTGAGGTGTCGGAAGCGCAGCGCCCTCCGGAGATCGTCACCCTCACCCCCGGCAAGCGGGTTCTCTTCCTGACCAAGGATCCCGAGCTCATTCGCCGCCAGCTCGCCGGCGAGCTCGATCTGACGCTCGACGATCTAACGGTCCCCGAGGATCTACTCGACGACATCAACACCGACGCCATGACGCCGGCCTGGGTCTGCTTCAGCCACCGGCCGGAGGACATTGCGCGCGACGCCTACGCCGGGCTGATCGTCGACGGCGAGCGGCTGTTCGAGCGCGACGCGCTCAAGAACGGCGGCTTCGAGGTCATCGTCTCGGGCTATCGCAAAGGGGTGGGCTCGTCGCGCGAGACCGCGGTGCAGGCGGAGAAGTGGTCAGGGATCCGGCTGGCGATCGCCGCTTCCTTCGCCCCCATCCACGCGGCGAACAACATCAGCCAGGGCGTGCTGATGGGCGATTACGACGTCCTGCGGCGGCTGATGGCCGGCGAGGGGGTGCCGCTCGAGGCGTTCTGCACCGGCCTCGACCCGATCAGCCGGCTGGTGATGCGCTGCGGCGGGCTCTTTCCCTTCTTGAAGGCGCTCGACGCCGGGCAGGTGGAGTTGCCCGAGCGCACGACGCCGGCGCGGCCGATGACCATGGCGGAGAAGATCCTCGCCCGCCACCTGCCCGCGGCGTCGACGGATGGCGGCCCGGCGTACGTGCAGCCCGGAGACTCGATCCTGGCGCGGGTGGACGGCGGCTACAGCCACGAGTTCACCACCGCCCAAGTGCACTATTTCCTCGCGCAGGAGTACGGGCACGACTACCGGATCGCCGACCCGGAGGCATTCGCCGTTTTCGAGGACCACCTCATCTACGCCGACGAGGTACCGAAGATGCGGCCGTTCCTCGACAAGATCGAGACCCTGCGCGAGCTGCAGCGGGAGTTCCAGCGCCACACCGGCGTGCGCGACTTCGCCGCCCGCGACGGCCGCTCGCCCGGCATCTGCCACGAGATCGCGCGCGAGAAGCTGGTGGCGCCGGGGCAGCTCCTCCTCGCCACCGACAGCCACACCTGCATGGGGGGCTGCAACAACGCGCTCACGTGGGGCGTGGGGGCGACCGAATACGCGGCGCTCGTCCACTCCGGCTTCGCGGCGATCGAGGTGCCGGAGTCGATCCGATTCGAGCTGGTCGGGGAGCTCGAGGACGGGGTGACGGCGAAGGACCTGATGCTCCACATCCTGCTGCACTTCGCGCGGCCGCAGATGACGCTCAAGCGGGTGATGGAGTTCACCGGCCCCGGGGTGGCCAGCCTGTCGATGGACGAGAGGGCGACGCTGACCAACATGGCGACCGAGTGCTCGGCGCGCGGCGGCATCGTGGAGGCCGACGAGAGGACCTTTGCCTGGATCGCGCGGCGGCGCCCGGAGCTGTCGGTCGAGGTCATGCGGCAGGCGGCGGTGTCGCCCGATCCGGGAGCCGAGTACGCCGGCGGCGTGCACCGGATCGACCTGGCCGCCATCGAGCCGATGCTGGCGCATCCCGGCGATCCCGACCGCGGCATCCCGTCCGATCCCACCAACGGCGTGACCGTGACCGCGGCGGGGGACGTGGCGATCGACATCGCCTACGGCGGCTCCTGCACCGCCGGCAAGATCGACGACATGGAGTTCTACCACCGCGTCTGCAAGGAGGCGGTGGAGGCCGGGCGGACGGTCGCCCCCGGGGTGCGCTTCCTCATCCAGTTCGGCTCCGAGGAGGTGGAGCGCTACTGCCAGGAGCAGGGATACTTCGACACCTTCTTCAAGGCGGGCGTGGAGGTGATCCCGCCAGGGTGCGGTGCCTGCATAGGCTGCGGCCCGGGTGTGTCGGAGAATCCGGACCAGGTGACCGTGTCGGCAATCAACCGCAACTACAAGGGGCGGTCGGGGCCCGGCAAGCTGTGGCTCGCCTCGCCGCTGACCGTCGCGGCGTCCGCCTTCACCGGCAAGATCTGCGCCTACCAGACGGGCATGTTCGCAGCCCGGCCCGTCCCGGCATAGCCGTTCATCGAATTCATTCCCAGGGGGCATCCTCTGGGAGAAGCAGGCGCGGCGGGGGCTCAGTCCCGTACAGCGCGTGGTCGAGGATCGCTTCGATGTCCGCGGCGGTGACTCTCCGGTACCAGACGTTGCGCGGCCACACGCCGACCGTGATGCCCTGGCTGCAGTGCTTGAGGCAGCCGGTGCGGGTGACGATCACACGGTCGCGCAGGCCCAGCTCCTTCACCCGATCCTTGAACGCGCGGTAGAGGTCCATCGAGCCGCGGCGCGCGCAGCAGGGCTTGTCGGCGTCGGGCGGGCGCTCGTTGATGCAGACGAGGATCTGGATCTCGGGGAAGGGCACGAGCGGGATTCTACGCGCGGCCGCAGGTGGCTAAGGAGCGTCGGCGGCGGGAGGCTCGGGAGCCGTGTCGAGGTGCTCCGCCAGGAACTCTTCGAGCGCGCCCGGCTCGTATTCGCCGTCCGCGACGTAGAGCGTGTCGAAGTCGCCGTCGACGACGAGGACGTTGTAGGGCGTGCTCCACTTGCGCTCGCTGCCGAAGAGCCTGCTCAGGCGGTGGTGGGCGGTGGTCGTGCGCACCCGATCCTGGTTCTCCGGGTCAGGGTTGCGGCTGCCGAGGACCACCGGCCAGGAGACGCCGAACTCCCTGACGTGGCGGCGGACTTCGATCGGCGCCGAATATTCGGACCGGCCGATGACGGCGAATCCGTGGCGGCCCCAGGTCTGGGTCAGCTGCACCAGCTCAGGCGCCTCCATGCGGCAGTTGCAGCACCATTCGGCGAAGATCGAGAGCAGCAGGACCCGCGATCTGCCGGCACGCGCGCGGGCGTCGACCGAGCCGCCGCTCAGTGTCGGGCCCGAGAAGCCGGCGAGGAAATCCTCGACGATCGCCTTCGACTCGGGCGACAGCTCGGAGACCGCGACCTGCTGGATCGGTCCGTACTCGTGCGGGCAGTCCTCATCGCAGGAGGTCGGCTCCGAAGCGCGCGCGACCGCTGAAACCACAGTAGAGCTGAGGCCGATGGCGATGGCGAGGTAGAGTTGCGTTCCACTCCGGGTCACGGAGTGAGTATAGACGGGTCGGCTAGACGGCCCGCGGCGGAGGGGGATCCCGAGGATGTTGGAGAGGCTCATCGAGGAGGCGGCGGAACGCTTCCGATTAGGCGACCAGGCGGCCCCCCTGGTCGAGAGGTTGCTGGCGATGATCACCGACCGCGATCACGGTCGGATCGAGGGATTTCTCGACGCCTTTCGCGAGGAAGGAATGGGCGAGCCGGTCGATTCCTGGATCGCCGAAGGCCCGGAGATCGAGCTCAGTGGGCAAGACGTGGCGACCGGTCTCGGGCCGGGGCTGGTGGAGGAGATGGCGCAACGGCTGGGGCTCGAGCCGGCGAACGTCGCCTCGGCCCTGGGCTTCCTCATCCCGCGGGTCCTCGATCTGCTGACCCCCGGCGGTGAGGTGCCCGGGGAGGAGCTGCTGCTCTCGCGCGTCGACGGGATGCTCGCGGAGGTGGCCGCCGGTGTCGCCGGCGAGCCGATGATGCCCGTAGCACCGGCGCCGCCGTCCGCGCCTCTGCGGCCGGCCGAGAGACGGCCGGCCCCGGCCACGACCCCGGCGGCCTCGGGCCCATGGCGCCGGGGCGGGCTCAGCTGGCTGCTGCCCCTGGTCGTGCTGCTCCTCCTGGTCTGGTGGGCCGCGCGGCGCTGCGCCCCGGCGCCGCAAGAGAGTGACGCAAGCCCCCAGGCAACCCGGGTCGAGCCCGAACGAAGCGCACGTCCTGAAGCGTCCGGCCTGCGTGCGGGCCGCGATGTGCGTGGCACCGGCCGGCGGCCGGCAGACGCGCCGGCCGCTTCAGCGTCGGAATCAGCGTCGTCGTCAGCACCGGAGTCCGAGGCGGTGCCGGAGTCCGAGGCAGACCTGGTGGAGGAGCCCGATCGCGCAGGGGAAGCGGAGGCCGCCGCACCACCGTTCGACGCCGCCTCCGTCGTCGACGAAGCGCAGCAAACGGCCATGCAGGCAGTCGACGATCTCGGCCCCGACTTCACCGCCGCGGATCTGGCGGCGGTACTGAACCGCGGCAGGATCGACTTCGCGCCGTCGAGCGCCGTCATCTCGCCCGATGCCCGGGCCTTCCTGGAGCAGGCAGCCAAGGCGATCCTGGCGCTGCCGCCGGGCACCCGGCTCGAGATCGCCGGGCACACGGATTCCTCCGGCGAGGCGCGCAGGAATCAGAGGCTGTCGCAGGCGCGCGCCCAGGCGGTGCGCAACGTGCTGCTCGACTTTGGCGTCCCGTCGGCGATGCTGGTCCCCCGCGGCTACGGCGCCAGCCGGCCGGTGGCCGGCAACGACACCGCGGATGGGCGCTTCCGCAACCGTCGGATCGAGTTCGCGGTGATGGAGTGATCCGGTTTCCGGGAGGCAGGCCGCATGGTCGTCGAGAAACGGACGTTTGAGGACGGGATTCTGTTGCGCGTCGCCGGGGTGATCCGGCTAGGGGAGAGCACGGCGTTCTTCCGCCAGACCCTGGAGAGGGCGCTCGAAGAGGAAGGGGGGGACGTGCTCCTCGATCTATCCGGCATCAACTTCATCGACTCGACCGGCCTCGGCGAGATGGTCGGCTACCTCGGCCGCTTCCAGGCGCGAGGGCGCCGGCTGGCCCTGATCCGGCCGTCGGAGCCCATCTTGCAGGTGTTGCGGGTCTCCAGGCTCGGCGACCGCTTCTCGATCTACGACAGCCTGGAAGCCGCGGTGGCGGCCACCGGGGGCAAGGCTTGATGGTCACAGGCTCTAAGTTCGCGCCGCTCGCCCGCGTGGAGCGGGGCGGGCGCACCGAGTCCTGGCACGCCGGGGTCGCCACCGCCGTGACGCCGCGGGGCGAGACGATTGCCCGTGCCGGCGACCCCCAAGTGGCGACCTACATCCGATCGGCGGCCAAGCCATTCCAGGCGCTGCCGTTCGTGGAGATGGGCGGCGTCGAGGCGTTCGGGCTGGACGCCGCCGATCTGGCCGTCATCTGCGCCTCCCACAACGGCCTCCCCGAACACGTGGAGCGCGTGGCCGCGCTGCTGGAGCGGGGCGGGCTGGCGCCGGAGCAGCTGGGCTGCGGCGTGCACTGGCCCTACGACGCCGGCGCCCGGCAGGCGCTGTGCGAGGCGGGGCGACAGCCCACCGTGCTGCACAACAACTGCTCCGGTAAGCACACCGGCATGCTGCTGGCGTGCAAGCTGGCCGGCTGGCCGCTCGACTCGTATCTCGACCCCGGGCACCCGTTGCAGCAGGCGATCCTCCGCGCCCTGGCCGCGCTGATCGGCGTCGCGGCCGAGGAGATGGTGGTGGCGGTGGACGGCTGCGGCGCCCCCTGCTACTACCTGTCGGTGAGCGCGGCGGCACGGGCCTACGCCGCCTTGGCAGGCCCCGAGCTCGCCGGCTGCGCCCCCGATCGCGCCGACGCCCTGCATCGGATCGCCGAGGCCATGGCGGCGGCTCCCGGGATGGTGGCGGGCCCCGGGGAGCTGACGACCCGCCTGATCGAGGTCACGGGGGGGCGGGTGATCGGCAAGGAGGGCGCCGAGGGTTTCTACGCCCTGGCAATTCGCGGCCCGGTGGCCCTGGGGGCGGCGCTCAAGATCGCCGACGGCAGCGATCGCGCGCGGCCGGGCGCGGTGCTCGATCTGCTGCGCCAGCTCGGCTGCCTGGCGGAGGCCGAGATCGAGGAGCTGCGGCCCTTCTACATGCCGGAGGTGCGCAATCGCCAGGGCGTGGCGGTCGGCCGCATCGTCTGCGAGCTGGAGATGGAAACGGTGGCGGAGGAGGTGCGGTGAGCCGACGCCGCCGGTTGCTGGCCGCGCTGCTGGCCGTGCCGCCGGCGGTGTGCGCGTGCGTGACGGCGCGGCCGGCGCCCGATCCCGCCGTCCAGGACGTGCCCTTCCGGGTGGTCCGTCCGGCGGTGGCGTTCGAGATCCTGCGCGACAATCCGGAGATCTTCGTCCTGGATCTGCGCCCGCTGGGGGCGTACAAGGGGGACGCCGGGCATCTGAACGGCGCAGTCAACATCCCGCTCGCCAGGTTGGAGGAGCGGATGGAGGAGCTCGCCCGCTTGCGGCGACGCACCTTCCTCGTCTACTGCGACGACTCCGACTGCGGCCCCAGGGGGATGCGGCTGCTGCGCGAGAACGGCTACCGTTTCCCGGTCCTGATGGCCGGCGGCGTGCCGCACTGGAAGGCCGCCGGCTTCGGCGTCGTGTTCGGCCCCGATCCCATTCCCCAGGAGCTGAAGGACGCGGAGCAGGAGGCGGCCTCGGGGCCCGCCTCGGGCAAGACGTCGGTCAAGATGAGCGGACCGCCGTGATCAGGACGTTGCCGAACGGGGTCCCTTGCCAGCTCGGTTGGACTGTCGCGTGCAGCCCGATGCCCTGGAGAACGCCCACAAGCTCGGCGGCGGGGCGGAAGTGCAGCGTGGCGCCGCGGTGCCAGCCCATCCAGCGGGCCAGGCGCTCCTGAGCGCGCGTCGCTGTGGCCCGCCAGCCGGCGGCGGTGTCCAGGTCGCGCACCCACAGCCGTCCGCCCGGCGTGAGGAGGGCCGCGGCGGCGGCGAGCAGCGCGTCCTGCTCCGCCGGCGGGTGATAGTGGAGCACGTCGAGTAGCAGCACCGTGCCCGCTTTGGTCGCGGCGAGGCGGCGGATATCGGCCCTGGCGAACCGCACGTTGGCGATGCCGGCGGCGGCGCGGCGGGCGCGGCGCAGCTTCCTCAGATCCCAGTCGAGGCCGAGCACTGAGGCGCCGGGCTGCAGCGCCGCGAGCAGCAGGCCGGTGTGGCCCAGCCCGCAGCCCAGGTCGACGATCGGCCCGGGATGTGGCCCGCGCTCGGCGAGCTGCCGGTAGACGGGGTCCCGCCGCAGCTTGCCGGCCACGAACCAGGCCGCCGCGGGGGTCGATCGGCGATAGCGTGCCACCGTCTGCCGGGCGGCGGCCTCGAACGGAGTCGCGGCGTTTGCGACCGGACCGCCACCCAACATCGCGGGGCTCAACCGGCGATCTGGGCGGCCCGCAGCAGGGAGAAGCGGCCCTTGCGATCGACCACGGGCACGCCCAGGCCCTGCAGCTTGACGAACAGGTGGAACAGCGCCATCCGCCAGCGCACCGCGAAGTCCGGCCGCGGGAACACGTGGCCGGCGAGCAAGGAGATGACCGCGCGGTGAATGTCGAGCGGCCCCTGGCCGTGGAGGAAGAGCTCCCGGAACTCGTGGCCGTAATAGGCCTCGACGACGCGGAAGTACGGCCGGGTCGAGCCGCGGACGAAGCGCGCGTAGCGGCGGCGGGCGCGCGGCGGCGCCAGGTCTCCGCCGAGCATCTCGTCGAGGAGGGACACCGCCTTGTCGGCGCTCATCAGGCCGAGGGTGACGCCGGTCGAGAAGATGGGATCGATGAAGGTGGCGGCGTCGCCGATCAGGAAGTACCCGGGACCGGCGTAGGGACGGCAGCTATGGCTGTAGTCGCCCGTGACGTAGGTGGTCTCGGGAAATATCGCGTCGCGGCAGCGCTGCGCCACCACCGGGCAGTTGCGAATGCCCCAGAACAGCATCTCCTTCGCCGGCACACCCGCTCTTCTCGCGTGCCGCTCCTCGAGGACCATGCCGATGCTGGTCACGGCCTCGTTGATGGGGATGAGCCAGAACCAGCCCTCGTCGCACATGACGATGGTGGCGAAGCCGCCCGGGTCGCCGGACCGGCGCTCGACGTTGCGGAAATGGCCGTAGTAGGCGATGTTGCGCAGCCGCGGGTGGACCCGGCGCAGCTTCAGGTGCTTGCCCAGGTGGGTGAGGAGCCCGCTGGCGTCCAGGAGGTAGCGGCCGGTGTACGTCGTGCCGCCGGCGGAGAGCGCCACCTCGCCGTCGCGCAGCGTTTCGACCGTTTCCACGCGTGTCCCCTGGCGCACGTCGGCGCCGGCCTCGACGGCGGACTCGAGCAGCGCGCTGTCGAAGACCGCGCGTTCGATGTTGAAGGTCTCGTGCCTGTCGCCGTGCACCAGCGAGGTGTGGAACCAGTAGTCGTTGCCCACCGAGCCGTCTCCCATGAGGAACTCGGCGCCGAGCTTCTTCACCCGCGGCAGGGCGCGGATGCGCTCGTCGAGGCCCAGTGCCTCGAGCTGGATCTGGCTCTTGGGCAGCAACGACTCGCCGACGTGGAAGCGAGGAAATCGCTCCTTCTCGAACAGCGCGACGCGCCGGCCGCGGCGGGCGAGCTGCAGGGCGGCGGTCGCTCCGGCCGGCCCTCCGCCGACGATGAGGACGTCGAAATCAGTCTGCGGCGTTGATGCGTTCATGAATCCTCGTGCGTCTCGTCGGTTGGGTCGGGTGTATGCGACGGCCGCGGAGTCCGTGGATCGGGCAGCGGCCGGCCGCGCAGGCCGTGCCGCGCGAGCGCGGCGAGGAGACCCGGCAGCACCTCCAAGGTCACCGGTCCGCCGCCCGGGGTCGACGCCGGCCTGCCGTCATGGAGCAGAAGGATATCGCCGGCCGCGAGGCCGCGGATGAGCCGCCCGAGGACGCGGCGCGGATTGCCGTCCGCCTTGTCCAGGCCGCGGCGGGTCCAAGCCACGAGATGGAGGCGGCGGCCGGCGAGCAGCGGGTCGAGCAGCAGATTGCGCAGCCCGGCCGGGGCCCTCAGGTAGCGGGGGTCGCGCCCGGCCAGCTCGGCGAGAGTGGACTGAGCGCGGTCGAGCTCGCGCGCCTGGGCCCGCGGGCCGAGCAGCGCGAAGCCCGCCGGGTGGCTCCAGGTGTGGTTCTCGACCCGGTGACCGTGGTCAACGATGTTCCGCACCAGATCGGGAAAGCGCTCGGCGCGTGCGCCGACGACGAAGAAGCTGGCGCGAGCGTCGGCCTGCGACAGCAGCTCGAGCACGCGCGGCGTGACCCGCGGGTCGGGTCCGTCGTCGAACGTCAGCGCCACCTCGTTGCCGCCGGGGCTGGGGAGCCGGGTCAATACCGGCCCCAGCAACCGGCTGCCGGGGACCAGGCCGGAGGCGGCGAGCACCGCATGGTCGACCAACAGAGTGCCCAGGGCCCAGGGCCACAGATGAGAGGCCAGGGCGAGGCCGCCCAGGATCCCGCCGTGCAGCATCGCGGAGCCTGTCACCAGCGGAGCCGGACGCCAGCGCGACCGGGGAGGAGTCTCAGGCAAAGGAGCGTCGAGGGCTTGCAGCATCTTCGGGCTCGAGACGGAGGAGGGCGGCGCGATCCGGCTTGCCGCGCTCGGTCCGCGGCAGGCGATCGACGATCAGCAGGCTGCGCGGCACCTTGAACTCGGCGAGGTGATGCCGGCACCAGGCCAGCAACTCCTCCCGGGTCGCGGTGCTGGGGGAGCAGGCGGCGATCGCCCGCAGCCGCTCGCCGGCGGTTCCATCCTCGACCTTGAAGGCGACCGCCTCCAGAACCGCCGGGTGGGCGAGCAGCACCCTCTCGACCTCGCGTGGATTGACCTTGCGGCCGCGGACGTTGATGAGATCGTCGACGCGGCCGGCGAGCTCGATCGCTCCGGCGCTCCAGCGGGCGAGGTCGCCGGTGCGGAACTGGCCGTGGCCGAGGCGGGAGTCGGCGTGCGGCAGATAGCCATGCGCGACGGCGGCGGACTCCACCACCAGCAGCCCGGTCGCGTCGCCGTCCTGCTGCGGCTCGATCGTCACCCGCACGCCCTCCACCGGCGCGCCCACGGTGCCATTCTCCGCGGCGTCGCCGTCGCGGTCGTAGCAGATGCCGCCGCACTCGCTGGCGCCGTAGAAGACGTGCACCGGCTGGCCGAAGCGCCGGCGGAAGGCGCGCGCGGTGTCGGGAGGCAGGAGAGCCCCGGCCGAGATGACGCGCCGCAACGACGGGGGCAGCGGCGGCGCCGACGAGGTGCGCACCAGGGCGGTGAGGAACGCCGGCGAGGTGGGCAGGAACGTGATGTCGCAACGGCGCGCGAGCTGCAGCCCGCTGAACGGGCTGCCGGCCTCCGGCACCACCAGGGTCGAGCCGCGCACCAGCGCCGGCAGGGCGACGCTGGACAGGCCGTAGGAGTGCGACATCGGCACGGCCGCGAGGATCCGCTCGTCGGCGACCAGGCCCATGCTGCGGGCGAGCTGGTCGTCGTCCGCCATCAATGCCTCGCTGGGCGTGGTGATGCCGCGAGGCTGGCCCGTGGTGCCCGAGGTGAGCTTGACGACCGCGACGTCGATGCCGACCCGCCGCGGCTCGGTGTCGGGAGGCAGCGCCCGCTCGAGCCGGAACGCGTCGCGGCCGTCGGCCCACGGAGGCGCGGTGAGCAGGAACGCCACGCGCAGGTGCTGCAGCGTGCGCAGATGCTCGCCGGCCGACGCCGAGGGCTCGAGCAGCACGGCCGCGGTGCGGCAGCGGCGCAGCGCCAGCAGCCCGGTCAGGAAGGCGGGGCCGTTGCCGGTGCGCAGTCCCACCAGCATGCCGTCCTCGACGCCCCGGGCGGCCAGCCCCTCGCCCAGCCGCCGGGCGAGGTCGTGGATCTCGCCGGCGCTGCGGCTCGCGGTGGCCGAAACGACCAATGGCCGGTCGGACCCGCGATCCACGGCACGTGTGAACGCGGCGAGGATGGGGTCCGCGATAATATCGACTCCTTTCGACCTCCACACTCTGGAGGGCACGACCAATGATATCGACATTGAGGAACCAAGGCCGATGAGCAGCGAGCAGCAGGCACGGGATCGCGTCAAGCGGGTCCTGATCGAGAGCCTGCGCCTGGAGGGCATGACACCGGACGCGATAGGGGACGATGAGCCGCTCTTCGGCGAGGGGCTGGGACTCGACTCGGTCGACGCGCTGGAGCTCGTCGTCGCCCTGGAGAAGGAGTACGGCGTCCGGATCGACAGCGAGAGCATGCGCCGGGAGGACTTCACGTCGGTGGCGACCCTGACCCACTTCGTCGAGAGGCTCACCGCGGCGTCTCCGGCGGCCGAGTCCGGATGAGCGCGACCGGCGAGCCTCGAGGAGCAAGCCTCGTGAGGTCGGCCTGCGTTGCCAGATGTGCGAGTCATCACGGCCGCTGGCAAGGCGCGCCGACGCAGGCATAGCGGTGTCTATGTCGAGGAGGCGTAACGCCGCCAGCGGCCGTGAGGGCCGCACGGGTGGTGACGCAGGCCGAACTCGCGAGGCTCGGATCGTCGTCACCGGGATCGGCGCGGTCAGTCCCTGGGGTTGGGACGGCGCCGCGTTGTGGGCGGGCCTTGCAGGCGGTCGCACGGCCGTCGCCCCCGCCCGCCGGCTGGACGTCTCCGGACAGCGAACGCGCGTCGCGGGAGAAGTCCCGGAGCCGCCGCCCGGGCTGCCGGCGAGCATCCCCGGCTGGAGCCGGCTGACGGCGGCCGACCGCTTTTCGGTCTGCGCGGCGCAGGAGGCGGTGTGCCAGGCGCGGGTGGACGCGGCCGGACCCGGAACCGGCGTGTTCTTCGCCGGCAGCACCGCCGGCATGGCCGAAGGCGAGCGGTGGCTGGCCTGCCGGCGGCAGGGCCGCCGGGCGTCGATTCGGCCGCTGGCCTCACACGCGCTCAACAATCCGGGAGACGCGGTCGCCCGGTCGCTGGGCGTCCAGGGGCGGGTGCTAACCATCTCTTCCGCCTGCTCCTCGGCGGCGCTGGCCATCGCCGCCGGCTTCGATGCCCTCCGGCGCGGCGAGGTGGACGTCGCCGTGACCGGCGCCGCGGACTCCCTGTGCCTGCTCACCTACGCCGGATTCAACTCGCTGCGCGCGGTCGATCCGCGTCCCTGCCGGCCGTTCCGCCGCGACCGCGAGGGCCTGAGCCTCGGCGAAGGCGCCGGGGTGCTGGTGCTCGAGCGGGAGGAGAGCGCGCGGCGCAGGGGAGCGCGGCCGCTGGCGACGCTGCTCGCCTATGGCGCCTCCTGCGACGCACACCACATGACCGCGCCGCACCCGGAGGGAACCGGCGCCGCGAGCGCGCTGTCGACGGCGCTGGCGAGAGCCGGTGTCGCGGTCGAGCGGGTGAGCCACTACAACGCGCACGGCACCGGTACGCCGCTCAACGACCTGTCGGAGTGGAAGGGCCTGGCGGCCGTGCTCGGCCGGCGCGCCGGCGAGATCCCGGTGAGCGCAGTCAAGGAGTCCGTCGGACACCTGCTGGGCGCCTCGGGGGCGATCGAGGCGGTGGCGACGGTGCTCGCCCTGACGCATCGCGCCGCGCCGCCGACGGCGGACGACGGCGCCGTGGACCCCGAGACGCCGGTCGACCTGGTGCGCCGACAGCCCCGCGAGCTGCCGGACGACGCGGTGGCGCTGTCGGCCAGCTTCGCCTTCGGGGGCGCCAACGCGGTCCTCGTCCTGGGAGCCTGTCTGGCGGACAGGCTCCGAAGAGCCCCGTCGTGACGCGGCCGGTGGTGCTGACCGGGATGGGATGCGTGCTGGCGGGAGCCGCCGGTGCCGACGCGGTGGCCGAGCGGCTGGCGGCAGGTCAGGCGCCGACGTGGGAAGTGGACACCGGCGCCGGTTCCCATCGTCCTTTCGGCGCTCGACGCGCCGTGCTGGCGGACGGGGTCGACCTCTCGGCCTGGCTGCCGCCGCTCGAGGCGCGGCGCATGAGCCGCATCTCCCGTCTCGGCGTCGCGGCCGCGCGCATGGCTCTTGCCGCCGCGGGTCTCCCCGGCGGGGCCGCTCCGGAAGAGACCGTGGCCACGGTGTTCGCCACCTCCTTCGGACCCTCCGAGTACACCGAACGCATCCTCGAGCAGATCTTCGAGCAGGGCCCCGAGGCGGTGTCGCCCTTCCTCTTCGCCGAATCGGTGGCCAACGCCGCCGCCGCCCAGGTGGCACGCCTCACCGGCGCCCGCGGATCCAACGTCGCGATCACCCAGCGCGAGGCCGGCCCGCTGCTGGCGCTGGCCAGCGGCGCTCTGGAGGTCGCCGAGGGGCGCGCCGGGCGGGCGCTGGTCGGCGCCGCGGACGAGATGAACCCGTTGCTGCACGCGGCGCTCGACCGCTTTCGCGCCCTGGCGCGCCAGGGGGCGAACGGATCTGAGCGGGCGCGCCCGTTCGACCGTCACCGCGACGGGTTCCTGGCCGGCGAGGGAGCCGCCGTTGTGGTGGCCGAGCCGGAGGAGGCGGCGCTCCGGCGCGGCGCTCCGGTGTTGGCTCGCTTCGCCGGCGCGACCGCGGGGTTCGACCCGACGGCGCCGCCGTGGGGGTGGGGGAGCGGCGCCGCCGGGTTGGCCGACTCCTTGCGCCGTGGCCTGGCGCGCCACGGTGTCGATCCGGGCGACATCGACCTGATCGTCGCCGGGGCCAACGGGGCGCGTGACGGCGACCGGCTCGAGGCCGAGGTGCTGCGCCGGGTCTGGGAAGGCCATGAGCTGCCGCCCGTGGTGGCCCCCAAGGGAGTCACCGGGGAGGTGGGCGGAGCCCTGCTCGCGGCGCCGCTGCTGGCGCTGGCGGGCCGGCCGTTCGGTCCCACCGCCGGCTTCGCCACGCCGGATCCCGAGATCGGCTTCGAGCCTCACCGGGGCGACTCGCTGCCGCCGCCGCTGCGCGTGCTGGTGAGCGCGGTAGCCGCCGGCGGCGCCGCCGCGTGGGCCTGGCTGGAGGCGGCCGAGGCATGACCGTCGGCGAGCCCGTGGCGGTCGTCGTCCCCGCCTACCAGGCG
>JBOGJI010000133.1:0-9047 GCA_050747865.1 Thermoanaerobaculia bacterium | reverse complement strand
GTAGCAGGTAGCGAGCGAGACGCTCGAGGCCGTCGGGGTCCTCGGCCCCTACGGTGACGCAGTTGTGGGCCGAGAAGCCGGTGTTCGGCGAGGTGGTGAAGAAGGCCGCCGACGCCTGGAACCGCCGCAAGCTGACGCCGCGGACGAAAAAGGTGCTCGGGTGGTGGTTCCGTCTGCGCCGGTGAGTCGGGCTCCGCGAACGCGCGGTCCGTGGGGTCGTCAGCTCGACGTCTGCGGCAAGGCGGCGCGGACCTGCGCGAACCGGGGATCGTCCGCCAGCGGTGCCATGCGCGGGTCCTGGGGCAGCCAGACCATGCGCTCGCAGCGCTGGGCGATGCCGCGCTCGAGCCAGTCGAGGGCGGCCTCGAGGTCGCCGAGCCCGACATGGACGACGGCGACCGCATACTCCGGGACGTAGTAGGTGTCGCGGAAGGCCTCCAGGCGCTGCAGGACCCGGCGGGCCTCGGCGGTGCGGCCGCTCGCCGCCCAGGCGTAGCCGGCGGCGGCCAGCGCCCAGCCGGCACCCCCGGCCAGGCCCTCGGCGCGCAGGAAGCTGTCGACCGCCTCGTCCGGCCGGCCCAGGCGCTCGAGGGTGAGCCCCAGGTAGTAGTGCGCCGGCGCGAAGTCGGGAGCCAGCTCGAGGGCCGCGCGGCAGTGGGCCTCGGCGCGCTTCGGTCGGCCGCCGAGCAGGTCGACGAGTCCCAGGTCGGCCTGGATGATCAGCGACAGGGGGTCGAGCTGCAGCGCCCGGTCCATCGCGTCGACCGCATCGTCGGCGTCGCCGATGAGTGCCAGCGCCACGCCCAGCCGGTGGTGGGCGACGGCAAGGTTCGGCGCCAGTTCCAGGGCGCGCCCGAACGAACGCGCCGCCGCCGGCCAGTCCCAGTCGAAGAAGAACCTGGAGTAGCCGAGGGCGGCGTGCGCCTCCGGCAGCTCCGGATCGAGCTCCAGCGCGCGGCGCACCGCCTCCTGGGCGCGTGGAAACGCCTCGAGCGGCGGGCGGATGCCCCAGAACGGCTGCACGTTCCAGGTGTCGGCGATGCCCGACCAGGCAAGGGCGTATCCGGAATCCAGGGTCAGGGCCTGCTCGAAGAAGGCGCGAGCCCGATCGAGGGAGGCCTCGCTGCGCTGGTTCCACAGGTAGCGGCCGCGCAGGTAGAGCCGGTATGCCCGTGCGTCGACGCGGGGGGAGAGAGCGGGAGCGTCGGCCGCCTCGTCTGCCGGCTCCCCCGGCAGGCTGCGGCCGACGCCGCGCGTGATCTCCGCCTCGATTCGCGGCAGCTCGGCGACGCCGAGCTCGTAGCGCGCCTCCCAGAGGCGCGTCCCGGCGGCGCAGTCGACCAGCTCCACAGCGAGCTCGATGTGCTCGCCCCTCACCCGCAGCTCGCCGCTGAGCATCGCCTCGACGCCCAGCTCGCGCCGCACCGTTTGGGGCTCGGCGTCGCGTCCCTTGAGGCGGAAGACGCTGGCGCGCGCCAGCACCCGCAGCCAGGGGGTGGCCGAGAGCTGGCGGATAAGGCTCTCGGTGATGCCGTCGGCGAGGTACTCCTGCGCCGGATCGGCGCCGGCGTTGCGCAGCGGCAGGACGGCCAGCGACCGCCGGCCGACAGAGGCCTGCCGGGGACCCGAGCGGTGCGAGGTGGGGCGATGCTCAGTCACGCGACTCGACGTTCTCAGAGGGTTCCGCGCCCTCGGCGGCGACGATACCGGAGTCCAGCAGGGTCCGCGCCCGGCGCACCTGGGGATCGTCGGCCCCGTAGGCATCGGCCAGGACGGCGTCGGCGTGACGCACCAACGGCTCGGCCTCGGCGTCGCGCTCGAGCCCGAAGAGCGCCTGGCCGAGATCGAGCTCGAGCTCCGCGACCCGCGGATGATCCGGACGCAAGATCTCCCTGTATATCGCCACCGCGCGTCGCAGTGTCGGCTCCGCACCAACGAAGTCGTGTCGCGCCAGCGCCACCCGGGCGAGGTCCGCCTCGGCGCGGATCGCCATCGGGTGGTCGCGGCCGAACATCGGCCGGCAGAGCTCCAGCCGTTCGCGGTAGCGCTGTTCGGCCTCGTCCAGCCGGCCCGCCGCGCGCAGGGCGTCGCCGAGTCCGTCGAGCGCGGTGACGTGGGTGTTCGAGCGCGGGCTCCGGGCACCGAAGCTCACCGCCCGCTCGAGGAGGCCTACGGCGTCCGCCGGCCGTCCGCCGTCGAGCAGTACCTGCGCCAGGTGCGTGAGCGCCTCAGCGTGTCCCTCGGACCCCGCAGCGCGGCGTCGCTCGAGGCGTACCGCCCGCCGCAGGTGGCGCTCGGCCGCCGCCGGACGCCCGGCGAACGCCGCCGCGTCGCCGGCGGCAATCAGGGCCTGGCTCACCAGCGGATGGCCGGGACCGTAGATCCGCAGGCGCAGCGCCAGGGCCTCCTCGGTCAACTCGACGGCCCGGCTCTTGTCGTGCGGCTCGTGATGCACCGCGGCCATGCTGAGCAGCGCGCTCGCGTACTCCGGGCTGTCGGTGCGACCGACACGCCGGTAGACGTCGATCGCCTGCTGTATGTGCCGCCAGGCCTGATCGAAGTCGCCGGTGAAGTGGAGCGCCTCACCGAGGGCGAACAGCGTGTCGGCGGTGTCCGCTTCCAGTCCCAGGCGGCGCTGCAGCGCCAGGGCCCGGCGCAAAGCGGTCTCGGCGCCGGCGTAGTCGTTGCGAGCGGAGCGTGCCGCGGCGAGCGTGGACAGAGTCGCCGCGCGCTCCGCCGCGGCCTCCGCCGACGGCTCGCGGAGTTGCGCCAGGGCCTCCTCGAGCAGTGCCTCGGCGTTGTCCGGCTCCCCCCTCCGAAGGCGCGTACGGCCGAGCTCGAGGAGTGTCTGGGCCACCTCCCGGTCGCTGCCCTGCCCGTCGTCGCGGCGCAGCTCGAGGGCATCGGAGAGCAGCGTGTCGGCCCGGCCGTAGAGCCCGAGCGAACGGTGGGCCCGCCCCAGCGCATGCAGCATCGCGGCCTGGGTGCCGGGTTGGCCGGCCAGGTCCTCGCGCACCCTCCGCGCCCCACGGTCGAGCAGCTCGCGCGCCGAAACCGTCTCTCCCGGGGCCTCCTCCGGATCGGCCACCGAGAACACGCCGAGCAAGAACTCGGACACCGCCTCCGCCTTGCCGCGCTCCTGCGCCAGGCGCTGGCGATCGGCGCGCGCGCGCAGGGCGCTGTGCACGGCGAGGCCGGCGACGGCGAGCAGCAGGAAGGCGATGACCGCAACCGCCGCCACCTCGAGGCGATGCCGACCCACGAAGCAGCGGAGCTGATAGCGCAACGACGGCTCGCGGGCGCGCACCGGCTTCCGATCGTGGTGCCGCCGAACATCGTCGGCCAGCTCGGCGGCACCTCGATAGCGGCGCAGCGGGTTCGGCTCCAGGGCCTTGCACACGATCGCGTCCATGTCGCCGGCGATGCGGCCAAACAGCCGGCGCGGGGGTGCGACCCGCCGGTCCGCGCGCTCGCGGCCGGACCGGGCCTCCCCGTCGTCGTGCGTCAGCCGCTCGCTGGGTGCGGTCAACGGGCCGTACGCCGCGGTGCCGGTGGCCTCGTCCCGGATCACCTCCTCGTGCGGCCGCCGCCCGGTGAGCAGCTCATAGAGCAGCACGCCGAGAGCCCAGACGTCGGTGGCCGTCGTCGTCGCGTCGCCGCGCAGTTGCTCGGGGGCGGCGTAGGCGGGGGTCACGGGGTGGCGATCGGCGCTCGCGCTGGCGTCCGGAGCGAGCAGCTGGGCGACGCCGAAGTCGAGGAGCTTGACCTCGCCGTCGGCGGTCACCAGCACGTTGCCGGGCTTCAGGTCGCGGTGCACCACGAGGCTGCGATGCGCGTAGTCGACCGCGTCACAGACCGCGAGGAAGAGCTCCAGGCGCTCGCCGATCCCCAGGTGCCGCGCATCGCAGGCGTCGGTGATCGGCACGCCCTCGACGTACTCCATGGCGAACCAGGGGACGCCGTCCGGAAGGATGCCGCCGTCGAGCAGGCGGGCGATCGCCGGGTGTTCGAGGCGCGCCAGGATCTGCCGCTCGGCGGTGAACCGGCTCCTGCCCTCGGAGCCAAGCAGCGGCGCGCGCAGGAGCTTGAGGGCGACCCGCTGGTCGAAGGCGCCGTCGGCGCGCTCGGCGAGATACACCGTGCCCATGCCGCCGCGGCCGAGCGGCTCGACGAGCCGCCAGGGGCCGACCCGCCTCCCGGCTCGCGGCGGCTCGGGCACCGCGGCGGTCGCGGAGAGCGCCGGCCGCTGGATGCGGTCGCCCAGGCGATCGAGGAAGCCGGCGCCGGAGACCGCCGCCTCCACCAGGGACGCGGCCTCCTCCCGTAGCCGCTCGTCGCCGGCCTCGCGAGCGAGAAAGGCGGCGCGGTCGGCGGCCGGCAGCTCCAGCGCGCGGGCGACGAGGTCGCTGATACGCGACCAGAGCGGATCAGCCACGGTTCCTCGATGCGTCGTTCACGGCGTGACTCTAATCGTATCTGCTGTCCCGCGGCTCGCGGCGCTCCCCTCGGCAACGGCGTGCGCCGCGGGCGACCCGTTCGGTGTCTATCGCATCGCACCGCCCGGCCACGGCAAGCAGACAGGCATTTTTGCCGAAAGGAGAGTCGGCTATGAGCAAGTACCGGCACCGCCTCCCACAACTGGAGAACCGCCTGATCCTCACCGACGGAGGCCTCGAGACTACTCTCATCTTTCATCGAGGGCTGGACCTGCCCTTCTTCGCCGCCTTCCACCTGTTGCGCCAGCCCGCGGGCGTGGCGGCATTGCGTGACTACTTCATCTCCTACGCCGAGCTCGCCCGCGCCGGCGGCGTCGGCCTGGTCCTGGAGAGCGCGACCTGGCGCGCCAGCGCCGACTGGGGTCGTAAGCTCGGCTATTCGCGCGCCGGGCTGGCGGAGGCGAACCGGCAGTCGATCGACCTGCTGCGTGAGATCCGCGACGCGTACGAGACCGAGCGCACGCCGATCGTCCTCAGCGGCTGCGTCGGACCGCGCGGCGACGGCTACGACCCCGGCGAGTTGATGAGCCCCCTCGCCGCCGAGGCCTACCACGCCAACCAGATCTTCGCCTTCGCCGACACCGACGCCGACCTGGTCACTGCCATGACGATGACCAACCCCGCCGAGGCGATCGGCATCACGCGGGCGGCGCGGGCGGCCGGCCTGCCGGTGGCCATCTCCTTCACCACGGAAACCGACGGCAGGTTGCCGACCGGCGACGCGCTGGGCGACGCGATCCTCGCCGTCGACCAGGCAACGGACGCGAGCCCGGCGTACTACATGGTCAACTGCGCCCACCCCACGCATTTCGCCCACGTGCTCGATGACGCTCCCTGGTCGCGGCGCCTGCGCGGCATCCGCGCCAACGCCTCGCGGCGCAGCCACGCCGAGCTCGACGAGGCCGAGGACCTCGATGCCGGCGACCCGCTCGAGCTCGCCGACCGCTACGCCGAGCTGCGGCGCGCGCATCCTCATCTCCACGTCCTCGGCGGCTGTTGTGGCACCGACCACCGGCACATCGCCGAGATCTATCGCGCCTGCGTGACGCGGCCTGACGGCCGGGTCTCCACAGGCGTCCTTTACGAACCTCGACAGTCAGAGGAGAACCATCGCGATGGCTAGAACCCGATTTGTATCCACGATCCTCGCGGCCGTGCTCGCGGCCGCCGTGCCGCCGGCGTCGGCGGTCACCGGCACTCCAGCCGATGCGGGGCGGCTCGACGCCCTGGCGGCCGACGACCTGACGCGGCAGACGGCCCGCAACCCTCTCGCGCCCTTCGGGTTGCGGTGGCGCGAAGGTCTGTTGCAGATACGCTCGCGCCACCGCCCAGTCCCGCTTCACCGTCGCTGACGAGACGTTCACGGCCCTCCGTGGGCAAGGCGGCGATCGCCCTCGACTTGAGCGAAACGCACGCTCACTTGTATCGTGCGGGCTGGGACGCCCACGGCGTACTGACCGCCTGAGATCGTCCCGGAAGGGCTGAGAGCCTGTGAGGGTGGAACCTTCCGGCACATTGCAAAAGCTGTTTCGCCGGCCGGCGCTCGCGATCCTTGCAGGGATCGTGGGCACGGCCGCCCTGTGCTGGCTCTATCTGGTCCCGGCGTCGCTGGACATGTACGGCCGCATGGACGGCCTCGCCGCCTGGATGATGCACGGCACCTGGGACGCCCGGTACTTCACGCTCATTTTCCTCATGTGGGCGGTGATGATGATCGGCATGATGCTGCCCAGCGCCGCCCCCACCATCCTGCTGTACGGCCAGGTCGTGCGCAACCGCCCGCAGCCACGACGGCCGGTGCTCCGCAGCTACGCCTTCGCCGGCGGGTATCTACTCGCCTGGGTGGGGTTCAGCCTCGCGGCGACCGCGCTGCAGTGGCGGCTGGCGGAAGCGGCGCTGCTGTCGCCGATGATGGCGTCGACCAGCCCCGTGTTCGCGGTGCTACTCGAGAAGCTGGCGCCGTTCGGCGCCTGGGGCGGCCGCGTCAGCGGCCTGCTGCTGGCCGGCGGCGGCGTGTGGATCCTCTTCACGGCGACTTGAGGGCCCGCTGCAGGTACGCCCGCGCCACCGCCCAGTCCCGCTTCACCGTCGCCGGCGACACGTCCAGGGCCTCGGCGGTCTCCTCCACCGACAGGCCGCCGAAGAAACGGCACTCGACGACGCGCGCCTGGCGCGCGTCGAGCGCCGCCAGGGCCTCGAGCGCCTCGTCCAGCGCCAACAGCTCCTCCACCGCGTCGTCGGTCACTAGCGGCACGTCGTCCGGGCTCACCGGCACCACGTCTCCCCCGCGCTTGGCGACCCGCTTGTCCCGCGCATAGTTGATCAGGATCTGGCGCATCGCCGTCGACGCCACGGCGAAGAAGTGGCCGCGGTGCTCCCATTGCGGGCCCCGCCGCCGCGCCAGCTTCAAGTACGCCTCGTGAATCAGCGCCGTGGTGGAGAGGGTGTCGTCGCCGCGCCAGCGTCGCCGCTGGGTGCCGGCGAGGGCCTTGAGCTCCTCGTAGGTGGCGGCGAAGAGCGCCTCCACGGCACCGTCGCGCCCGCGCGACACGGCCTCGAGCAGACGGGTGATGTCGCCGGGACGGGGCGGCGGAGCGGACGGTGAACCCTCGGACACGACTCGCGCGACTGTCGCCGCGTTCTCCAGCCGGTAGATCCGCTGCGGCAGCAGAGGCTCACGCGGACCGTGGAAATGGAGGGAGAACTGCTCGCGCGCGGCGTTGCCCTGGAGCCCCGTGCCGCGGACCGCGGCGAGCTCGAGAGCGATCTCGCCGGCCTCCTCGTCGGTGAGCCTGAAGGTCTCGCCCTGCCGCGGCTCGAAGGTCTCTCTGGTCACTTTGTCGAGCATGCTCCCTCCCGGTAGAGTGGGCGTATCCGCGGCAGTATAGAGCAGCCTCCTGCGGCACCCCGAGCATGGCCTGCGACGAGACGATCCGCACCACGGCCCCACCCGGCCTGTCGTTGCGGCGCGTGGTGGACGCCGATCTCCCTTTCCTGGCCGAGCTCTACGCATCCACCCGGCGTGAGGAGGTGGCTCAGGTCCCGTGGACCGAGGAGCAACGCGAGGCGTTTCTGCACTGGCAGTTCGACAGCCAGCACCGGCATTACCGGCAGTACTACCCGAACTGCGAGTTCCTGTTGATCGAGAAGGAGGGCCAGCCGATTGGCCGAATCTACGTGGACCGCTGGAAGGACCAGATCCGGCTGGTGGACATCGCCCTCCTCCCGGAGCACCGTGGCGGCGGCCTGGGCACTTCGCTCCTCAGCGGCCTGCTCGACGAGGGCCGGGAGCGCGGCCTGCCGGTGACGATCCACGTCGAGCACAACAACCCCACCCTTCGTCTGTACCGACGCCTCGGTTTCCGCCTCCTCGAGGACCGGGGCGTCTACCACCTGATGGAATGGATGCCTCCCGACACTGCAGCCCGCGGCGGCACGTCCAGCTGATCGTCATGGACCTTTTACCGGAGCAGGAGAGGGCGCTCGGCTATATACGCCGGCGCGGCACAGAGGCTCCGCTCGCGGAGATCCGCAGCCGCGTGGCAGACGCCTACCGTGAGATCGAGATGCTCGTGGCTCCTGTCGAAGCCGCGCTCGCTCGGCGGCGGCCGGTGCCGTCCTCTTGGTCGGTCCACGAGATCGTGGACCACCTCGTGGAGAGCGAGCGACCCGCGGCATGGCAACTCGCGCAGCTACTGGCCGGAAGGTTGGTGGATGATCCGATCCCGGCGGGCCTGCAGTCGCCGCAACCTTTCGAGGTCGAGTGGCAGACTCTGCTCGAGCGGTTCCGCGGCGCCCACGAGCGGATCCTGGAGCTCTTGGGCTCGGCTTCGGACGACCTGTCCCTGACTCCCACTGCGCCGGTCGAGCTGGTGGTCAAGTGTGCGTCTCCAGACGGCACGCTCAGGCCGGTTCACTGGTTCGAGCGGCTCGACTGGAAGGCATACGCCGTCGTCATCCCCATGCACAACCGCGAGCACGTCGGCCAGATACAGCGTGCCTTGGAGTCAATCGGCTAGCCAAGAGCATCGGCCAGGCCCTCTGAAGTCGCCCGCGCGGTGGGGGAGTCGAAGCCGCGCGTCCGTGATGTAGATTCACGCTTCCAACAGGTCCGGCAGCCGCAGCTTCGATTGCCCGACCGCCGTTTCGCAGGTCCAACCATGCCCACCACCACCCGCAACGACGTCCGCAACCTGGCGATCATCGCCCACGTCGACCACGGCAAGACGACGCTGGTCGACGCCATGCTGTGGCAGAGCGGCATCTTCCGCGAGCACCAGGCGGTGGCCGAGCGCGTCCTCGACTCGATCGACCTGGAGCGCGAGCGCGGCATCACCATCATGGCCAAGAACACCGCGGTGACCTACCGCGGCGTCCAGATCAACATCGTCGACACTCCCGGGCACGCCGACTTCGGCGGCGAGGTCGAGCGGACGCTGAAGCTGGTCGACGGCGTCCTGCTGCTGGTCGACGCCGCCGAGGGCCCGCTGCCCCAGACCCGCTTCGTGTTGTCGAAGGCCCTTGCCGCGAAGCTCCCGCCCATCGTCGTCA
>JBOGJI010000132.1:0-1226 GCA_050747865.1 Thermoanaerobaculia bacterium | reverse complement strand
TGTCATCCTTGTATCTTGCCGACATGGCCTTGGTGGCGGGGCGAGGTGGCGACGACGCTGGAGACGACGAAGCCGGATGGGCCAGACCGCTGCATCCTGGGTGCGACACCGCCGCTCAGCATGGTCGGCCCATCCCCACCCCGGCGCGAGCCCGCACCGTTGCCAGGGGAGAACCCGCATCGTGCAAGGCCGGGCGCCAGCCGGGAGCAGTAGACGAGGAGGCAGTGATGGTCGCGCTGGTCGCCCCGGTTCCCCCGCCCTGGATGGGCATCGATGTCTCGAAGGCCTGGCTCGATATCGCCGTCGGCCAGGATGGCCCGGTGCGGCGGGTCACGCACACCGAGCCGACGATCGTGGCGCTCGTTGCGGAGCTGTCGGCGGCGCCGGTGGCCGGGATCGTCCTGGAAGCAACCGGCGGCCTGGAGATGCCCCTCGCCAGCGCGCTCGCCGCGGCGGGGCTGCCGGTGGCGGTGGTCAATCCCCGGCGGGTGCGCGAGTTTGCGCGGGGGATCGGCCAAGCCGCCAAGACCGACCGGCTCGATGCGCGGCTGCTGGCGCGCTTCGGCCAGCTGGCGGTCCCGCCCTGCCGGCCGCTGCCCGATGCGGCGACCAGGGAACTGGCACGGCTGGTGACCCGCCGCCGCCAGTTGGTCGAGATGCTCACCGCCGAGCGCAATCGCCGGCAGGGGCCGGCGGCGGCGTTCGCCGAAAGCCTCGACGAGCATATCGCCTGGCTGCAGGCACGGGTCCGGGACCTGGACCGGGCGCTGACGACGTGCTTGCGCGAGAGCCCGGTCTGGCAGGCGGACGCGGCGGTCTTGCAGAGCGTGCCGGGGGTCGGGCCGGTGCTGACGGCGACGCTCTTGGCGGAGTTGCCCGAACTGGGTCGCCTGGATCGTAAGCGGATCGCGGCCTTGGTCGGGGTCGCACCGATCACCCGCGAGAGTGGGCGCTGGCGCGGGCGGGCGATGATCGCGGGCGGCCGCGCCGCCGTGCGCGCCACCCTCTACATGGCGGCGCTGGTCGCCAGTCGCCACAATCCGGCGGTGCGTGCCTTCTACCACCGCCTCGTCGCCGCCGGCAAGCCGAAGAAGCTGGCGCTCACCGCCTGCATGCGCAAGCTGCTCGTCATTCTCAACGCGCTCCGCCGTGACCACACCACTTGGCAGGAGGACTACCATGGCACCACCCCTTGACCCCCAAGACCGTTGCTGAGCGCAGCGAAG
>JBOGJI010000131.1:0-6627 GCA_050747865.1 Thermoanaerobaculia bacterium | reverse complement strand
GCTGACGACCAGTTCCTCGAAGGGCAGTCCTCCGAGCGCGATGTCCAGCCCTACTCCCGAAGCGGCGCGAAGCAGGAGCACCCGGTGCGTACGGGCGAACTCCGCGGCCTCATCGACCCGTGCCTCGTACCGTTCGAGAAGCGTTTCGATAAACGGATCTTCGCGACCGAAGCCGGTCAGCAGCGTCGCGTCCACGTCGACAGTCTCTCGCGGCTCGCCCCAGCGCAGAACGGCGAGCCCGCCGATGAAGCAGAACCGCCATTGCTGCGCTATGCACAGAGCCTGGAGCTCGGCGGCAGCGCTGATGACCCCGGTCACGCTCGGCGGGCTCTCTGAAACCAGCGCTGCTGTTCGGTGAGGCCGGACACGGGTTTCGGAGCACGTGGAGGTGTGCGGTAGTCGGCGGGTCCGCAGAGCAGTCGAACCGCGCGCTGCGTATCCAGCTCACGCAGCTCTTTCCGGCGCAACCGCTCGAGCTCGGGTGCAGCCGCTTTCCAGGCATTGACCCAGCGTCGCCCCAGGGCGACCTGCTCGGGCGTCCACGAGGAAAGGGCCGGTCGACGCGTGCTCACGGCTCAATCATAGTCGCTTTGGGTGGACGGCCGAGTGCGTCCTTGCTACACTACGCGCGCCTGGCCGGAGCTGCCGGCCGGGCATTTGTCTGCAGCCACCCGCCGGCAAGGCCCCCTGAGGGGGCGCCGTGTGTGAGCACCGATGGCCGGGAATCGACAGCCACTCAGTGCCTGGCGGTACTCCGGGCTAGGCATGGAGCTGGTGGGAGCGGTCGCGGCGCTCGCCGCCGTCGGCTACTGGCTCGACCGGCGCTTTGACAGCAGTCCCTGGGGAGTGTTCGTGGGGGCGGGGATCGGCATCGTCGGAGGCATGTGGAACCTCATCCGCGTGGGGCTGCAGGCCTCGCGAGAGGAGAGCTCCGAGACGGATGCCGAACCGCACGCGTGAGCGGCCCGACGGCGCGTCGAGCTCTTACTGGAGCTTCGCGCTTCAGGTGTGCCTCGCGGCCCTGGCGGTGGGCGCCGCAGGTTGGTGGCTCGCCCCGGGAAGCCGCGACGCCGTGAGCGTCGGAGTCCTGGCCGCACTCATCGCCTCCCTCATCGGAGGCCTGGTGAGCCGGGGCATGTTGGCGGCGGGAGGGGTGACGGCGCTGTTCGGCGCCATGGCGGTGCGCCTGCTTGTCGCGGTGCTGCTCGGCGCGGTCGCCGCCTTGAGCGGGCGCTTCAGCCTCGCGCCCCTGCTGCTGGCTCTGGCGATCGCGCACCTGGTGCTCCTGGTGCCGGACAGCCTGGATGCGATGCGCCTCGCGCGGCAGCAGACGGAACGCCGCTGAGGCCCGAGACGAGGAACTAGCGAGCGATGGGAATCGCAGAGAACCCGCTGGAGCACGTCGTCCAGCACACGCTGGCGGCGCGGCCGGCCAATTGGGGCTTCTTGACCCCGAACGGGCTCGTCACCCTGCTGTCGGACCAGATCGTCATGATGCTGGTGGCGGCGGCGCTGCTGGTGCTTTTCGTGCCCGCCTGGGTGCGTCGGCGCCGCGGCGCCGACGAGGTGGGCCGGCACGTGCCGGCACGCGGCGGCAATATGCTGGAGGCGGTCTGCCAGTACCTGCGCAAGAACATCGCCGAGCCCATGCTGGGCGAGCACACCGATCGTTTCATCCCCTACATCTGGACCGTCTTCTTCTTCATCCTGACGATCAATCTGCTCGGCCTGCTGCCGATCGCGCCGCTCGCGGGCCTCTTCGGCCTGCACCTCGGCGGCACCGCCACCGCGAACATCTGGGTGACGGCGACGCTGGCCATCCTCACCATGCTGATGATGGTGATCAACGGCATCCGCTTCGGCGGCAAGCACTACCTCGCGCACTTCAATCCCGGTCCCTGGTGGCTGGCGCCGCTGCTGGTGCCGGTCGAGATCATCGGGCTCGTCTCCAAGATCTTCGCCCTGGCCGTCCGTCTGTTCGCCAACATGGTGGCCGGGCACATCATGCTGGCCGTGCTGCTGGGCTTCATCTTGAGCGCCGGGGCGGCCTCCGCCGCCATGGGATTCGGGATCGCCGTGCCGGTGGTGATCGGCAGCGTCGCGATCACCTTCCTGGAGATCCTGGTGGCGTTCCTGCACGCCTTCATCTTCACCGTCTTGACGACGATCTTCATCGGGCAGTCGGTCCTCTTCCATCACGACGAGGCCGAGGCCCACTAATCAGGAGAAGACAAGGGAGCTAGTGAGATCATGAGCAA
Source organism: Thermoanaerobaculia bacterium (assembly GCA_050747865.1). Classification (GTDB taxonomy): domain Bacteria; phylum Acidobacteriota; class Thermoanaerobaculia; order Multivoradales; family JAHEKO01; genus JBOGJI01. The sequence continues at coordinate 4,369 of JBOGJI010000131.1, read as the reverse complement.
AAGAATGGCGAAAGCGGTTTTGCTGGTCGTCGTGGGCCTGGTGGTCCTCGCGTTTGCGCCCGCGGCCTATGCCCAGGAGGAGGGCGGCGCGGGAACGGCGACGTTCCTGACCGACACCGGAGCGGCCTGGCTCGGCGGCGCCCTGGGCGCCGGTCTGGCGGTGGTCGGCGGCGGCCTCGGGGTCGGCCGCATCGGCTCCGCGGCGACCGAGTCGATCGCCCGCCAGCCGGAGGCGGCGGGACAGATCTTCACCCCGATGATCATCACCGCTGCCATGGTCGAGGGCGCGGCGCTGTTCGGCGTCGTTGTCGGCCTGCTGGCGGTCCTGAAGTAGCAGCGCGCCGGAACGCGACGATGCGACATCTGCTGTCGACGCTCGCCGCGGCGCTCGTGCTGCCGCTGGCGGCGACCGCCGCCGAGGAGGCGCACGGCGCCGGCGAGGCGGCCCCCAGCCTGTTCGCGGGCGATGTGGGGGTCGCCCTGTGGACGCTGCTGATCTTCGCCGCCGTCGTCTTCATCCTCGGCAAATACGCCTGGAAGCCGCTGCTCTCGTCGCTGCAGGCGCGGGAGGACTTCATCCGCGACTCCCTGCAGCGGGCGCGCGAGGAGCGCGAGCAGGCCGAGCGGCGGCTCCACGACTACGAGGAGAAGCTCGCCGCCGCGCGCGCCGAGGCGACCGCCCTGGTCGACGAAGGGCGGCGCGACGCCGAGACGGTCAAGGCCAAGATCGAGGCCGCGGCGCGCGAGGAGGGGGACAAGCTCATGGCGCGGGCGCGCCGCGAGATCGAGCTCGCCCGCGACAAGGCGGTCAAGGACCTGCACACCACCTCGGCGCGCCTGGCCACCGACCTGGCCGCCAAGGTGCTGGAGCGGGAGATCCGCCCCGAAGACCACGAGCGCCTGCTCGCCGAATCGCTGCGCGAGCTGGGAGAGCGGGCGAGCAACTGAGATCATGGCGGACCCCCGACACCAGGCCCTGAACGTCGCCCGCGTCTACGCCGGGGCGTTGCTGGGCCTGGCCGAGGAGGTGGGCGCCGCCGACGCGGTGCTCGCCGAGCTGGAAGGGCTCGAGGACCTGCTCGGGCGGCTGCCGGAGCTCGCGAGCCTGCTCGCCAACCCGCTGGTCGACGAGGAGGCCAAGGCGCGGCTGCTCGAGGAGCATCTGCGCGGGCGCGCCGGCGACCTAGTGGTCGACTGCCTGCAGGTGATGAATCGCAAGGGGCGGCTCGGCCTCGTCCGCGAGCTGGTGACCGCCTACCGGGGGCACTACGAGGAGGCGCGCGGCATCCTCGGCGTGCGCGTGGTGACGGCGGTGCCGCTGACCGACGCGCAGCGCCGCGAGATCGCCGAGGTCGCCTCCCGCGCCACCGGCAGCAAGGCACGCCTCGAGGAGGCGGTGGACCCGGCGCTCATCGGCGGCATGGTGCTCTACGCCGGCGACAAGAAGCTCGACGCCAGCCTGCGCCGCCGCGTCGAGGAGGTCGGCGAGCGGCTGCTCGCCCGCACCGCCAGCGAGATGCACCAAGGCGGCGAGCGCTACGTCGAGGCGGAGAGTGAGACATAGAACAAGGGAATGAACACATGAAATTCAAGGTCGACGAGATCGCTTCCGTCCTCGCCGAGGAGATCAAGAATTACCGCAGCGAGGTGGACCTGGCCGAGGTCGGCCGGGTGCTCGAGGTGGGCGACGGCATCGCCCGCGTCTACGGACTGACCGGCGCCAAAGCCGGCGAGATGCTGCGCTTCGAGAACGGCCAGTTCGGGCAGGTCTTCAACCTGGAGGACGCCTCGGTCGGCGTCGTCATCCAGGGCGACTACCTGGAGATCGAGGAAGGCGACGAGGTGAGCCGCACCGGCGAGCTGCTGTCGGTGCCCGTGGGCGAGGCCATGATCGGCCGCGTGGTCGATCCGCTCGGCCGGCCGCTCGACGGCAAGGGCGACATCGACACACCGCACCGGCGCCCGCTCGAGTTCAAGGCGCCGGGCATCGCCCAGCGCCAGCCGGTGAACGAGCCGCTGCAGACCGGCATCAAGGCGATCGACTCGATGATCCCCATCGGCCGCGGCCAGCGCGAGCTGATCATCGGCGACCGCAAGACCGGTAAGACCGCGATCGCGCTCGACGCCATCCTCAACCAGAAGGGCACCGGCGTCATCTGCGTCTACGTGGCGGTCGGCCAGAAGGAGTCGACGGTCGTCGCCCTGGTCGAGAAGCTGCGCGAGCACGGCGCCATGGACTACACCATCGTGGTCTCGGCCGGCGCCTCCGATCCGGCTCCGCTGCAGTACATCGCCCCCTATTGCGGCGCCGCCATGGCCGAATACTTCATGTACTCGCAGGGCAAAGCGACGCTCTGCGTCTACGACGACCTCACCAAGCAGGCGCACGCCTACCGCCAGCTCTCGCTGCTGCTGCGCCGGCCGCCCGGCCGCGAGGCCTACCCCGGCGATGTCTTCTACCTCCACTCGCGGCTGCTCGAACGGTCGGTCAAGCTGCGCGAGGAGTACGCGGTGGTACCCAAGGACACCCCCGAGGACGCCACCGACCGGTCGCTGGTACGCCGGCACCCCGACGGCCTGGCCGCGACCGAGGAGCACCGGCCGGACGACGACGCCGGGCTCTACCACCGGCCCGAAGGCGCGAAGCGCGCCGCCGCATGGCTGGCCAGCCTCGACGACAAGGACGGCTACCGGGTGCACCGCTTCCCCGACTCGGGCGGCTCGATGACGGCGCTGCCCATCATCGAGACTCTGGAGGGCGAGGTCGCTGCCTACATCCCGACCAATGTGATCTCGATCACCGACGGGCAGATCTACCTCGAGCCCGACCTCTTCTTCGCTGGCGTGCGGCCGGCGGTCAACGTCGGCATCTCGGTCTCCCGCGTCGGCGGCAACGCGCAGATCAAAGCGATGAAGAAGATCGCCGGCTCGCTGCGCCTCGACCTCGCCGCCTTCCGCTCGCTCGAGGCCTTCGCCCAGCTCGGCACCGAGCTCGACGCGGCGACGCAGCGGCAGCTCGATCGCGGCCGCCGCATGGTCGAGCTCCTGAAGCAGGCGCAATACCGGCCCTACCCGGTCGAGGAGCAGATCGTCTCGATCTTCGCCGGCACCCAGGGGTACCTGGACGAGCTGTCACTGTCGCAGGTCCGGCCCTTCGAGCAGGCGCTGCTCGCCCACTTCCGCGACGAGTTCCCGGAGCTGCTCGAGGAGCTCCGCCCGGTCGATGGGCGGGAGGGCGGCACGCTCTCCGACGAGCTGGCCGACAAGCTCAAGAAGGTGGTCGCCGACTTCAAGACCCACTACGGTCGCGAGACCGGCATGACCGCTCCCGCGCAAGCAGCCGTCGCCAGCACCGACAACTCCGAGTCGCAAGAGGAGTCGGCCGCGTAGCGCTGGAGCCCCAGGACCCGATAACCCAGGACCCAAGACCCCCGAATGGCCAACCGCCGCGTCCTCGTCAAGCGCCGCAAGTCGGTGCGCAACCTCCGCAAGATCACGCGGACCATGCAGCTCATCTCTACGGCGCGCTTCCAGGCGTCGTTGAAGCGTGCCGTCGAGGGCCGCCCGTACGCCGCCAAACTCGCCGAGCTGGCCGCCGATCTGGGCCGCGCCGCGGCGAGCCTCGACCATCCCCTGATGCGCGTGCCCGAGCCGCCTCGACGCTCGACGTTGCTGGTGCTGACCAGCAACCGTGGCCTCTGCGGCAGCTACAACGCGAACGTGCTGCGCGCCGCCATGTTGTGGCTCGACGCCGAGCGCCAGGCCGGCCGCCAGCCTGAGGTGTGGATGGTCGGCCGCAAGGGCGCCAGCTACTTCCGCTTCGTCGGCCGCCAGGTGCACGAGCAGATCGGCGGCGTCTCGGAGAAGCCGGCGTTCGTCGAGGTGGAGCGCATCGCCAACCGCCTGATGGAGCGCTTCCTAGCCGGCGAGACCGACCGAGCGGCGGTGGCGTACATGAAGTTCCATTCCGCCGGCCGGCAGGCGCCGGCCGTCGAGCCGCTGCTGCCGTTGACGACGGACGTGGTGGCGGCGCAGGGCGACGAACGGCCGGCTCGCGAGATCGAATACGAGTTCCTGCCGGCGCCCAAGGAGCTGCTCGACGAGCTGCTGCCGGCCACCGTGCGTGTGCGGCTCTACCAGTGCTTCAACGACGCCACGGTCTCCGAGCACGTCGCCCGCATGGTGGCGATGAAGGCGGCGACCGACGCCGCGGACGACATGAACAAGGCGCTGACCCGCGAATACAACCGGGCGCGCCAGACGGCGATCACCATGGAGCTGCTGGACATCGTAGGCGGCGCCAACGCCCTGGCCTGAACGGAAGGACGAGAAGAATCATGGCAAACGACAACTACGGCAAGGTCATCCA
>JBOGJI010000130.1:0-1661 GCA_050747865.1 Thermoanaerobaculia bacterium | reverse complement strand
GGACATCGTGCAGCGCACGGGGATGTCCGAGCGCACCCTGTACCGCGACCTGTACGATCTCCGCCGCACCATCCCGATCGTCCACGTGGACGGTGGCTACCGCATGATCGAGGGGGCGACGCAACGGCCCCTGCCGGCGACCCTCACCCCCGCGGAGCACGCGGTGCTCAAGCTCGCCCTCGACAGCCCGGTGCTGCGCAAGGCACCCGGCATTGGCTCGCGCTTGAAGACCCTGCTGGCCAAGCTCGACGCCGTCGCCTGCCAGAGCGAAGAGACCCCCGCCGCCCTGGCGCTCGCCAGCGTCGACCGCACCGGCCGCATGCCCGACGACCTGATGGAGGCGCTCGAGCACGCGGTCGGTCTGCGCCGCGCCGTGAGCCTGCGCTACGCCTCGCTCTCCGGCAGGACCGACCGCTGGCGCGGCGTCGATCCCTACCGGGTCTTCCACCGCGGCGACGCCTGGTACCTGGTCGGCCGCTGCCACGTCCACGACGAGCCGCGCATCTTCCGCCTCGACCGCATCCGGGGAGTGCGCCCGTTCGCCCGGCGCTTCCACATCCCCGAGGACTTCTCGCTCGACGACTTCCTGAAGGACTCCTGGAACGTCTTTCGCGGCAAACGGAATCACGAGGTCGTGCTGCGCTTCGACGGCGACCTCGCCCCCCTGATCCAGAACGCCCAGCACCACGCGAGCGAAGAGGTGCAGGCGGTCGCCGACGGCGAGATCGAATACCGCGTCCGCCTGAGCCACCTCGACGAGATCGCCCGCTGGGTCGTCGGCTTCGGCGGCCGCTGTCGCGTGGTCAAGCCCGAGGCCCTGCGCCGCAAGGTCTGCGGACTCGCCGCGGAAGCCGAGCTGGCGAACTCAGCCAAGCCCCGACGACAGCCCCGGTCGCGACAGTCCCAGGACAACGCGTAGCGATCGCTCCGCCTGGTCACCGGCCATCAGGGCCGCAAGGTTCCGGTCGTCCGCGGCTACCGACGCGCGGCCATCGCGTAGGCATCGAAGTACTTCTGCAGGGAGGCCGCGGTCGATCCGTACTGGTTGGGCCCGGCGAAGAAGTCGGCCACGACTTCCCGCGACCTGGCGATTTCGCGCAGGCGCCCGTGCGACCGCCGCAGGCGGGGGTCGCTCAGCGTGAGGTCGAGGAGCTCCAGGGCCCGGTAGAGCGCGCCGCGGGCGATCTCCGGATCGCGCGAAGCCCAGCATGCCGCCCGGCTCACTTCGCTGCCCACGTTCCCCAGCTGCTCTGCGAGCGTCAGCGTCCACCAGCGCCCGGCGGCCAGGTCTCGATGCTGCATCGTCGTCACCGCCGGACCAGTCGTTCCACGAGGCTCGTGATCGCTTCCCGCGTCGCCGGATCGTCGACGCCACGGGACCGGTTGCCGAAGGACGGGCGCAGGTTGATCATGGAGTCGAACTCCAGCCAGTCCACTCCCTCGACGTCCGGATAGAGGTTGATTCCCCAGAGGTCCTCGTGCGCCGATCCCTCCTCGAGGAGCTCGGCCTCCTGATCGGCGTGCAACTCGGCATCGAGCAGCAGGACGCCGCGCCGGAGGTCGACGACCCCCTTGACCATGTCGCCGAATCGCTCTGCGGCCATTCTCCGCAACTCGTCCGGCGTCACCGGGGTCGATTCAGTGGCTCGTCTCATGAGGCT
>JBOGJI010000129.1:0-7521 GCA_050747865.1 Thermoanaerobaculia bacterium | reverse complement strand
CTGGCGGGAGGGCCGACCCGGATCTGGACCCTGCACATCGGCGACAGCTTCACGGACGTGCCGCGGGCGAGCTCGTTCTACCCGTGGATCGAGACGCTGCTGCACCACGGGGTGACCGGCGGCTGCGCGCCGACCACGTATTGCCCATCGGCGGCCAACACCCGCGACCAGATGCCGGTGTTCCTGCTCAAGGCGCTGGAGGGCTCGGGCTACGCGCCGCCGGCGTGCACAGGAGTCTTCGACGACGTGCCCTGCCCGTCGCTGTTCGCCGACTGGATCGAAGATTTGGTGTCCCGTGGGATTACGGCGGGCTGCGGAGGCGGCAACTACTGCCCGAACAACACGGTGACCCGCGATCAGATGGCGGTGTTCCTGCTGAAGACGCTGGAGGGCCCGGGCTACGCGCCGCCAGCGTGCACGGGGGTGTTCGGCGATGTACCCTGCCCGTCCCTGTTCGCCGCCTGGATCGAGGACCTGGTGGCGCGTGGCATCACCGCCGGCTGCGGCAGCGGCGCCTACTGCCCGTCCAACCCGGTGAGCCGCGACCAGATGGCCGTCTTCCTCGCCAAGACCTTCGGCCTCACCCTCTACGGGCCGTAGTGAATCCGCAACAGCTTCCGCCGCTCGGCCCCTCGCTGCGTGTCTTCCACCTCGGCGGCCACTGGCGCGGCGCCAACGACACGGTGCGCCACATGATGCTGGGGTTGCGGCAGGCCGGGGCCCTGGTGCACGAGTTCTCGACCGACGAGCACCGGGAGGCGCTGGACACGGAGGGCCGGCGCTACGACCGCGGGACCACCGGTCCGGTCTGGCTGCGCCGCGAGATCGTGGGGCCCGCGCTCGACACTTTCGACCCCCACCTCGTGGTCTGCAACGCCGGCGGTCTGGCGTTCCGCCCGGAGGTCGCCTCCGAGCTGCGCCGGTCGCGGAGTCTCGTCGGCGTCGCGCTCTCCGATCCGGCGGTCTTCGAGACCACGACGCGACACATAGCGCCGCTGTTCGACCTCTTTCTCACCAACCATCCACCGACGGTGGCGCGCTACGAGGGGCTGGGCGTGACCGCGGGGCCGCTACGGTTCGGCACCAATCCGGAGTTCTTCCGGCCGGCGGTCGCCCGCCCGGAGCTCGACTGCGAGGTGCTGGTGATGGGGCACGCCCACGCGGATCGGGTGGCGCCGGTGAGGCGCCTGGCTGGCGCCTTCCGACTGCACCTCTACGGCGAGAGCTGGGAGGAGCACGGTCTGCAGAGTCGCGGGCTCACGTTCGGCGAGGATTCGCTGGCGGCGCTGGCCTCGGCCCGCTGCGTCGTGGTCTTCCACCGCGGCCTGCATGGGGATCCACTGATCAAGCCCAGCCTGTTCGACTTCACCGCCGCGGGCGCGCTGGTGGTGACCAACCGCGACCCGGCGGTAGAGCCCTACTTCGTGTTCGACGAAGAGCTGGTCGGCTTCGAAGACGAGGACGGCCTGGTGGCTGCCGTAGGCCGCCTCCTCGACCATCCCGAGCAGGCCGAGCGGATCCGCCGCGCCGGCCGCGCGCGGACCCTGCGCGACCACACATGGGCCAGCGCGTGGCGCGACATGCTCAGCGCCCGCCCCGCCACACGCTGACCGCCTCATTCGGCCAGGCCGCGTAGCGCCAGGCGCGCGCGCTGGACGTTGTCGAGCTTGCGGCGCAGGTGGGAGCGTCGGGTACCGGTGGCGAGCGTGCAGGCGATGGCGAGGCCGAAGGAGCGGACTAAGGCGCCGGCCCGCAGTGTCCGGGCTGTCCGCCCGGCCGCCGCGGCGCCTCGCCACTTGGCGGCCCAGCGCACCAGATCGCTCCACAGGTGCTCGAGATCCTGGCGCTCGCCGGAGGTGCCGGCGATGGTGGCACCGTGATGGTGGAGGACCCGGGCGTCCGGCAGCAGGCGCACCCGCCAGCCGGCGCGGCTGGCGCGCAGGCAGAGGTCCAGGTCCTGGCAGTAGAGGGCGAACCGCTGGTCCAGAGGGCCGCAGGCCTCCCACACCGCCCGGCGCATGGCCAGCGCCGTGCCTGCCACCCAGTCCACGTCCCGTGGCTCGCCCCCGCCGGTCGCAGGTGCTGCCGGTCGTCCGGGCGCGACGCCCGTCCGTTGCCGGCGGCGCCGCAGCCGCCCGATCAGCGGCCCGAGACCGCTGCTCGCGGCGAACAGCCAGAGCGCCGAGGGCTCGTTGCCGCCGCTCCACTGCGGCGTGCCGTCCGGATCGAACAATGCCGCGCCCGCGATCCCCAGGTCCTCCTGTTCCTCGAACGTGCGGACGAAGCGCTCCAGGCAGCCGGGGCCCACCTCGGTGTCGCTATTGAGCACCAGCAGGATGGGCGCCTCGGCCTCGGCGAGGCCGCGATTGACGGCGCCGGAGAATCCCAGGGTCCGGTCGTTGCGCAGGATGTGCACCCGCGGATGGCGTGCCGCGATCGCCTCGGCCGTGCCGTCGGAGCCGGCGTCGTCGACGACGATCACCTGCGCCGGCTCGACGCCGCCGTTCTCCAGGCTGGCCAGGCAGCGCAGGGTCAGCTCGCGGGTGTCGCGCGTCGGCACGACCACCGAGATGGGCGGGACGCTACCGCGCACCACTGCCCGAGAGGATGGTGCCGATGCTGTGCCAGAGGATGCGCAGGTCGAAGAACGGCGACATGTGCTTGATGTAGTAGAGGTCGTAGCTCAGCTTCTCGATGGTCTCCGCCTGGTCGTCCGCGTAGCCGTAGCGGACCTGCGCCCAGCCGGTGATCCCCGGGCGCACCAGATGGCGGTCGGAGTAGAACGGGATCTGACGGTTGAACTCGCGCACGAAGGCCGCCTGCTCGGGGCGCGGGCCGACCAGGCTCAGGTCGCCGCGCAGCACGTTCCAGAGCTGCGGCAGCTCGTCGAGGTGGGTGCGCCGCAGGGCGCGCCCGACGGCAGTGAGCCGCGGGTCGCCGTGGGAGGTGAAGCGGGGCCCGTCGCGCTCGGCGTCCTCGCGCATGGTGCGGAACTTGTAGAGCATGAAGGGCCGCTCTCCCAGCCCCACGCGCCACTGCCGGAAGATGACCGGTCCACGTGAGCTGAGACGGACGAGCAGCGCCACCAGGGCGAGCAAGGGAGCCCAGGCCGGTAGCGTGGCGAGGACGAGCACGATGTCGGCGACCCGCTTGATCGGCAGGTAGGGGATGTTGCGCGACAGCGGCGCCGAGATCTCCCAGCCCTCGGCCAGCGAGACCAGGGGCACCCGGCCGGTATGGTCCTCGTACACCTCGGTGAAGGGGCGCACCGGGTAGCCGGCGACGGCGCAGGAGGAGACGAACTGGGCGACCCTGGGAGCCAGCACCGCCCGCAGGTCGACGGCGACGGTGATGCCGGCGGCTGGCAGCTCCAGCTCGCGCTGCTCCTGCGGGTCGACCAGGCGCAGGACCTGCGCGTGCTCGCTGCCCTGCAGCGCCGCGACCAGCGGCTCTTCGGAGGAGATGATCACCATCGGCTCGGCCCAGGGGTGCCGGCGATGCCAGACCCGGTAGCCGTAGACGGCGGCGCACCAGAGGACCATGACGCCGCCGAACAGGGGGCGCGACACGTAGCTGAAGGTGAGCAGGACGAGCACGGCCGTCATGACGAAGGTGCCAACCACGATCACCCCGGCGCGCAGGTACGAGGGCCGGGGCGGGATCCGCCGCTCCAGGCCCGAGCTGAGCGCCGAGCTCAAGACGGCGCTGGCCGCCAGGTAGCCGAGGAAGGGGAGGACCCGGTGGCCGACCAGCGCGGCCTGCCAGGGCAGAGGGGTGCGAAAGAGGATCCACGAGGCCGCCGCGGTGGCCGCGGCCAGCGACAGCAGGTCGACGGCTCCTATGCGCAGCAGGAAGGCGCGGTGTCCCAGCCGCGTGGCGGCGCGGCGCGCGGGAAGCGCGCTGCCGGCCTCGACGCTGCGAGCGGTGTCTTGAATAGCCACGAGCGGGTACCGCACCGACCTTGTGCGGTGTGGGCGAATCGTACCGCAGAAGGGCCGCCGTTGCCCCGGCCGGGGGGCGCCCGCTAACCCCGGGCGGCGGCATAGAGCGCGAGCAGGCGCCGCGCCACGGTCTCCGGGTCATGGTGCTCGGCGAGGGCGCGGCGACCGGCGGTCACCAGCCGCTCGCGCAGCCCACCGTCGTCGGCCAGCCGGCGGATCGCCGCGGCGAAGCCGGCGGCGTCGCGGGCCACCAGCAGCTCGCGGCCGTCTTCGGCCTCGAGGCCGGCCACCGCCTCGGGGGTGGCGACGACGCAGAGGCCGCGCGCCCAGGCCTCGAGGATCTTCATGCGCACGCCGGAGCCGACGCGCAGCGGCACCACCAGGATGCCGCCGGGAGCGAGCGCATCGCCGCTGTCGGCCGGCGGGGCGTGCGCGGTGACGCCGGAGGACAGCGACGGCCGCTCGGACTCCGGCGCGAACAGATGGAGCGCGGCGTTCGGCACCCGGCCGCGAACTTCCGGCCAGACGGTCGACAGGAACCAACGGTTGGCATCGCGATTGGGCAGCCAGCCGGAGCTTCCCATGAGGATCAGCGGCGGCGCTCCCGGCAGCCGCCGGTCGCCGGTCGGGAGCGTCGCCGGAAACGGCGGTGGAACGGCGACGACCCCCTCTTCCACCCCGGCGAGCTCGCGGAGTCGCGAGGCGTCCCGTTGCGACAGCGCGACGGTGACCGGGACCCGGCGCACCGCCCGTCGCTCGAACGCGGCCAGCCGCTTCGCCTCCCCGGCCATCCACCGTCCCACCGGCGAGTCCGGCCACAGCCACAGGTCGCTCTCCACGTTCTGAGCCCGCAGCACCACGGGCAGGCGGCGGCGCAGCGCCGGCTCCGCCTGGGCCAGAGCCTGGACCTGCTCGACGTGGACCGCGTCGTAGCGCTGGTTCTGCAGCAGATCGTGGACGTAGTGCCGGACCTCTTCGTGCTCGTGGCGTTCTATGGAGAACGGGCGACGCGCCAAGATCGCTCGCAACAGAGCTGCCGTTTTCGTCTTGGTCCGCACCGGGACGCGGTGCACGCGGCAGAACGAGCCCATCTGCTCCACGGTCGGGTGAGTCTCTTCGGTGCTCGGAACCGGTGTCACCAGCTCGATCTCCACCCCCACCAGGCCCAGCGCGTTGAGCGTCGCGGCGGTGACCAGTCGTCCCCCGTCGACGGGCGGCAGCGGCGGCTTGGTGGCGATCCAGAGCAGGCGCATGGGCGGCGGGTCGATCTCCGTCAGGGGCGGGCCGCCAGCGCGTCCCGGTAGTGGTGCTCCAGGGTCTCCGCCGCCCGCTCCCAGGAGAGCTCACTCTCCACGCGGCGGCGCCCGGCCTCGGCCAGGCTGCGGCGTCGGGCGGGATCGCCCAGCAGCCCCAGGATCGCGGCGGCGAACTCCTCATCGGTCCGCGCCACCAGGAGCTCACGGCCGGGAGCCGCCCCGATCGCGCCGGCGGTACGGGGATCGGTGACCACGGGCGTGCCACTGGCCATGGCCTCCAGCACCTTGATCTGGGTCCCGGCTCCGTAGCGCATGGGCATGGCGGCCACCGCGGCCGCCGCCAGGTAGGGCTGGACCGAGGGGACCCAGCCGGTGATGCGCAGGCGCTCGGCGGCGCGGCCGGCGTGGCGCAGGAGGGTCCGCGGCGGCGACGATCCCACGATGGTGAGGCGCGCGTCCGGGCGCTCGGCCCAGACGCGCGGCAAGATCGTGTCGACGAGGTGGAGGGCGGTCGCGGTGTTGGCGTGATAGCTCATGGCGCCGCTGAAGACCACCTCGGCACCGCGGTCGCCGGGGTCGTGGTAGGGGAAGGCGTCGAGATCGACCCCGTTGGGCAGCACCGCGAAGCGCGTCGTGGCAACGGTGTCGGACAGCGCCCTCACGTCGTGATCGGACGCGAGCAGCACGCGATCGAACGTTCGTGCGACTCGCGCCTCGTAGCGGCGGGTGGCCGCCAGCTCGAGGCGCGCCGCCAGCCGCCAGAGGCCCGAGTGGCTGTTGTGGACGGTCTGCGCCAGCAGGGCGCTGATGCAGTCGACGCTGTCCCAGACTCGCAGGGCGGAACCGGCCGGCGCGACGCCGTCGAGGTCGAGCGCATAGCAGGCGCCGCGCAGGTGCTCGATGTGCAGGACGTCGGGGTGCGAGCGGGCTATCTCCTCGCGCAGCCGGCGCGCCAGGGCGGGGGACCAGCTGTGCCGGGCCTGCATGGGCTGGCCCCGCAGCAGGGCGATCAGGCAGTTGGTCCAGCTCCGCACGCGGCCGATCGGCGCGCTCACCGCGCGCACGCCCTCGGCCTCCAGCTCGGCGACCCGGCTCTGGCCGTCCCCCGGCCACGCCAGGCTCAACAGCGTCACCTCGTGGCCGCGCCGCCGCAGATGGCGCAGCAGGTGGAAGGAGCGCACGCGCACGTGCCCCGGCGCGTACGGCGCCACGAAGAGGATGTTCACCGGGCCGATTCTATGGCCCGCGAGGGCGGGAGCCGCCCTCCTGCTCCTCGCCAGTCGGCAAGGAGCAGGAGGGGGGAGGCGCGGCTCCCGCGGACGCTGTCGTCTCGCTACGGGCCGTAGAGGGCGAGCTCGAACATCTTGACCACCAGGGCCGCCGTCTGTGCCCGCCGCACGGCGTCGGCCGGGCAATACCGCGCCGGCGCGGCGCCGCAGCCGGCGGTGACGCCGCGGGCGAAGAGATCCTCGATCCAGTCGGCGAACAGCGACGGGCAGGACACGTCCTCGAACACGCCGGTGCACGCCGGCGGCGTGTAGCCCGGCGCCTCCAGCGTCTTCAGCAGGAACACGGCGATCTGGTCGCGGCTCACGGTGTTGTTCGGGCAGTAGTTGCCGCCGCCACAACCCGCGGTGACGCCGCGGCCGGCGAGCTCCTCGATCCACGGGCAGAACGGGTCGTCCGCCGGCACGTCGTCGAACAGCTCGCTGCCGCTCACGCAGTCCGGCGGGTCGAACCCGCCGCCCTCGAGCCCCTTCAACAGGAACACCGCAGCCTCGGCTCGGCTGTTGGGCAGCGCCGGGCAGAACTCGGTGTCCGAGCAGCCCACCAGCGGCAGGTCGAAGCGCGCCAACAGCGGATCGCTGCTGACCCCGTTATGCAGGAACGTCTCGACGACGGAGTAGAAGAGGCTCGAGCGCGGCACGTCGAGGAAGCTGTCTCCGATGTGCAGCGTCCAGGTCTTGGCGCTCTCCTCGGACAGCGTCTCGTCGAAGCTCGCGTCCCAGTGCACCGCCGGGCGCTCGACGCCTGGCGGGCCGATCTCCATCGCGTAGCAGGCCGCGAGGTCTTGGCAGCCGGCGATCGCTCCGGGATCGACCGTGCCGTAAGCGGCGTCGCCGTCCACCAGGACGTAATTCGGCCCCGGGGGCCCGGTGAAGCCGGACGCGGCGCCCGTGACGGTCTGCGCGAACATGCCGTCGTTGCGCCAGGAGGGTGCTACCTCGACGCTCTCTTCGGGCTCGAAGACGCCGTTGCCATCCGAGCCGAGCGGGTCGGGATCCACCTCCAGGGCGACCGGGGAGAAGACCTCGGTCTCGACG
>JBOGJI010000128.1:0-22581 GCA_050747865.1 Thermoanaerobaculia bacterium | reverse complement strand
CACGACGCGCCGGTGCGCTTCCCCCGGCTCCAGGCCCTCGGCGCCGTCCATCCAGAACGCGTGCTCCGCTTCGAGCGCGTCCAGATAGCGCAGCGCATCTTGCGTGTCGGTCGCCTGAGCGTAGAGGTCGACCATGGCGGCCAAGAACGGCGGCTGGCTACGACTCAGGTAGTAGGCGCGGTTGCCGTTCGGCACGTGACCGAAGGTGCGGACCAGGTAGGCGAAGTTGTCGAGCATGCCGTGCACCAGGTCGAGATGGCCGCTCTCGACCAGGCCGAGCATGGTGAAGTAGGAATCCCAGTAGTAGACCTCGCGGAAGCGGCCGCCGGGGACGACGTAGGGATGGGGCAGCGGGATCAGCGAGCCACGGGCGTCGCTGTCGGGGGGCCGTGCGAGCACCGGCCAGAGGGCCCGGATGTGCTCCTCCATGGTCCGCGTCGGATCCAGCCGGATGTCCCCACCGATCGATCGCGGCTCCTGGAAGTGCCGCTCCACGAAATCCCGCAGGTCGAACCCGGGCGAGCCGCGCCGCTCGAGGTAGCGCTCGGCGATCTCGGCCGGCGGCAGCAGCGGACGGGCGTCGGCGAAAGTCTTGGAGTCGGGGAACAGGCCCGTGAGCTGCACCGCCTCGAACAGCGGGCCGAGCTCGACCGCCGGATCGTAGGCGGTGAGCGGCCGGGGGGCCTCCGCCACCCGCGGCGCCGGCCCGGGGATGCCCGACAGGCAGCCGCCGGCCGCCAGGAGGGCGGCGGCGAGCCAAGCGACCCGCGCCTTCCTTGGCACCACACCCCGACGGGCACTCACAACAGGGTTCCGGCGAGCACCGTGCGCGCGACGGTGAGGTAGAAGACGATGCCGGCGACGTCGACCAGGGTGGCGACGAACGGCGCCGAGGCCGAGGCCGGGTCGAGGCCGAGCCGGCGGATGAGGAACGGCAGCATCGAGCCCGCCAGGGTCCCGTACAGCACCACACCGACCAGGCTCAAGGCCACCGTCAGGCCGATCAGGACGGTCTGGTCGCCGTAGCCCTGCCACAGGGACGGGCGGGCCAGCACCGAGGCGAAGCCGATGGCGGCGAGGATCACGCCGAGCCCGAGCCCGGAGATGAGCTCCCGGCGGACCACCCGCCACCAGTCGCGCAGCCGCAGCTCGCCCAGCGACATGGCGCGGATGACCAGCGTCGACGCCTGCGAGCCCGAGTTGCCGCCGCTCGAGATGATCAGCGGCAGGAAGATCGACAGCACGATCGCCTGCGAGAGCACGCCCTCGAAGTGCGCCATGGCGGCGGTGGTGAGCATCGCGCCGATGAACAGGGCCGACAGCCACCCCACGCGCTTGCCGATCATGGCCAGCGGCCGGGTCTGCATGTAGGGGAAGTCCAGGGCCGCGGTGCCGCCCAGCTTCTGGATGTCTTCAGTCGCCTCCTCCTGCACCACGTCGACGATGTCGTCGACGGTGACGATGCCCTTGACCCGCCCCTGCGCGTCGACGACCGGCACCGCCAGCAGGTCGTGCTGGGCGATGATCTGCGCCACCGCCTCCTGGTCCATGTCGTCACGCACGGTGACGAGGTCCTCGTGCATGACCTCGCGCACCAGGCGCGATCCGGCGGTGGCAAACAGCTCGCGAAACGAGATGACCCCCAGAAGCTTCTGGTCGGCTCCGAGCACGTAGATGTAGTAGATGGTCTCCAGCCGCTCTTGCGCCTGGCGCCGCAGGTAGACGATCGCCTCGTCGATCGTCATGTCCGGCCGCAGGCGGGCGAAACGCGGGCTCATCAGGCCTCCGGCGTCGTCCTCCGCGTAGGCCAGCAGCCCCACCACCTCGGCGCGGGTCTGCGCGTCCAGCAGGTCGAGCACCTCGCGGCGCTGCTCCGGCTCCACCTCCTGCACCATGTCGGCCGCGTCGTCGGGAGCCAGCAGGCGCATCCACAGCCGGCGCTCGCCGCGCGGTGCCTCGAGCACGATCATGGCCTGCGCCCGCGGCGACAGCTCGAGGAAGAACTCCTCGGCTTCGCTGCGGTCGAGGCTCAAGAAGCCCGCCAGCCGATCCTCGGAGCCCAGCACCGGCCAGGCTTCGCGCAGGTCGTCCAGGGTCAGCCGCTCCATCACCGCGTATGTGTCGCTCATGCCCTGTCCCCCCGTGGTGCGCTGTACCGGGCGCATGGTAACCGGAACCGGGCGGCGGACGGGAGCGCGGGGGTATAAGATCAGCGCCGCCGAAAGAGGGGACACTGAGAGTGGGGGGGCCGTGGATCTCTGGTGGTCTGATCTCGACATCGCGCACAAGGTCTTCTACGCGATCGCGCTCGCCACCTCGGCGCTGCTCGTCATCCAGCTCGTCCTGAGCTTCTTCGGCCTCGACGGCGACGCCGAGGTCGACACGGACGTGGATCATGGCGGCGGGATCGGGATCCTATCCGTGCGCACGGTGACCGCGTTTTTCACCGGCTTCGGCTGGGGCGGCGTGGCGGCGCTCGAGGCGGGGGTGGGGCTGGTGCCCGCGATCGTGCTGGCGCTGGTCGCGGGCGGCGCTCTCATGGCCGGCGTCTTCTTCCTGATGCGCGGCCTGTACGCTATGCGCTACAGCGGCACGCTGGACTACCGCAACGCGATCGGCGAGGTCGGCGCCGTCTACCTGCCGGGGCCGGCGTCGATGTCCGGCCCGGGCCAGATCGGGGTGCGGGTGCAGGGCCGCCTGTGCGTGGTGCAGGCGTTCACCCGCGCCGCAGAGCGCCTGCCCAACCAGGCACGCGTCCGCGTCGTCGGGCTCGTGGACCAGCAGACGCTGCTCGTCGAACCGCTCGATACCGCCGCCGCGACGGCGGCCGAAAATCCCCAGGAGGGCTGATTCCCCATGGATCTCCTCTACCTCGTCGTCGCCGGCATCGTCGTCTTCTTCCTCACCATCATCGCCTTCACCCGGCGCTTCAAGCGCTGCCCTTCAGACAAGATCCTGGTGGTCTACGGCAAGATCGCCGGCGGCGGCCGCGGCGGTCTGTCGGCCAAGTGCTATCACGGCGGCGCCTCCTTCATCTGGCCGCTGATCCAGGACTACGCCTTCCTCGATCTCAAGCCCCTGTCCATCGACATCAACCTGCAGGGAGCCCTGTCGCTGCAGAACATCCGGGTCAACACCCCGTCCACCTTCACCGTCGGCTTGACCCGGAACGTGGGCGTGCGGTTGCCCGACTACCTGGGAAGGATGGAACAGGCGGCCCGTAAGGGCGGCCTGGGAACCCGCGGCGGCGGCGCGGATCACGAGGAGCCGCACGGCCGTCCGGGCGGCGAGGAGAGCTGAACGATGAGGTGTCCGCGGCTCGCCCCGAGATCCGGATGCCGAGGAGAGCGGATGGCGGCGTATCTCCTGATGCCGCTGCTGCTGCTCGCCGCCTGCGCGGGCGCGGCGCCGTCGCCGTCCCCGGTCGCTCCCCCGGCTGCGGCGACCGAAGACGTCGAAACACCCGCGGCGCGCCCTTCCGCGGCACAGGCTCTGCTCGACAAGGTCGTGGAGGGCTTCGGCGGCGCCGAGCGGGTCGACGGGCTGCGCACCCTGGTGGTCGAGTCCACCATGACGCGCATCCCCGAGGGGGGCCAGGAGACGACCATCAGCCAGCGCTCCTACGTGGCCCTGCCGGACCGCTTCCGCCGCGAAGCGATCCTCGAGGGGGGCATGACCGTGGCCTCCGTGGTCGGGCCCGGCGGAGCGTTCGTGGTCTCCCCGCTCGGCGTCCTGCCGCTTCCCGAAGAGGAGCGGGCGGCGATGGAGCGCGGCTTCGCGCGCACTCCCCTGTCCCTGCTCAGGAGCCGGGAGGACGACACGTTCGAGGCCACCGCCGACGGCGAAGGCGAGCTGGACGGGCGGCCCGTCGAGTACCTCGAGATCGTCCGCGACGGCGACCGCCATCGCCTCGCCGTCAACCGCGAGACCGGGCACGTTCTCGAGATGCGATTCAGCGCCCCGGCCCAGGGCGCCGCCGAGGGGGAGACTCGAGAGGTGGCGATCCGGTACCAGGACCACCGCGAGGTCGACGGCCTGGTCTATCCCTTCCGGTCGACGACCACGAGCACGGGGGAGCCGACCATCACCCAGACCATCCACTCCGTCCAGGTGGACGTGGAGATCGATCCGGCCCGCTTCGAGCCGCCCGAGATGCCTGCCGAGGAGCCGTCGGCGCCGGAAACGCCGGATCCCGCGCAGGAGGCGACACCCGCGCAGGAGGACCCCGACGTCGACGAGTCTGCAGGCGACGGTCGACGCGAGCAGCCCTGAGGCTCGCTCCCGCGCCTGGCAGACGACGCCTTCAGGCGGCTCCGTCCCCCGCCGGCCGCCCGGCGGCGAGGTGGTCGCGAATCGCCGCCATCTCCCGCAGCTGCTCCTCCTCGGCCCGCGGGTAGCGAAGGTCGAGGCTTTCGAGGGCGGCGACCAGGATCTCCGCCACCTTGAGCCGCATATAGGGCTTGTCGTCGGCCGGGATCGCGTACCACGGCGCCCAGGGTCGCGCAGTGGCGGCCAGCGCCTCCTGGTAGGCGGACATGTAGGCGTCCCAGTGCTCGGCCTCGCGGACGTCCTCGATCGCGAACTTCCAGTTCTTCTTCGGATCGTCGATGCGGGCGAGGAAGCGCTTCCGCTGCTCGTCGCGCGAGACGTGGAGGAAGAACTTGAGCACCGCGGTGCCGTTTTGCGCCAGGTGCTCCTCGTGGTCGCGGATAGAGGCGAAGCGCCGGCGCCACAGCTCGTCGCCTTCCGGCCGGAAGGGCAGACGCTGGGGCTCGAGGAACTCCGGATGCACGCGCACCACCAACACCTCCTCGTAGTGGCTGCGGTTGAAGACGCCGATGCGTCCGCGCTCGGGAAGCCGGCGGGCGGTGCGCCACAGGAAGTCGT
This sequence comes from Thermoanaerobaculia bacterium, assembly GCA_050747865.1. Taxonomy (GTDB): domain Bacteria; phylum Acidobacteriota; class Thermoanaerobaculia; order Multivoradales; family JAHEKO01; genus JBOGJI01. The sequence goes on along the minus strand of JBOGJI010000128.1, from coordinate 17,694 downwards.
GATCCAGCTCTTCGGCCGACGGTGCCTTGAAAGAGGAGACCTGGAAGCCGGCCGGGTCAACGCCGGAGAGCACGGCGCGGATGGTACCGTCCTTGCCCGCCGCGTCCATCGCCTGGAAGACCAGCAGCACCGACCAGCTATTCGCGGTGTAAAGCCGGCGCTGCAGCTCTTCGAGCTCCTCCACTCGCTTCTCGAGCTCCTCCTTGCTGTCCTTCTTGCCAGGTGCGCCGGCGGGAGGCGCGGTGGGCGCGTCGGCGATGCGAAAGGTGCCGCCGAGCGGCACGAGATATGGGCTCTCCGGGGCTTGGAACACGGCGTTTCCTCCGTTGCACCGGTGGAGGGTACCCCATGTGATACGGTGGCAACACGTATACGAGGAGGGGCCCCGTCGGAAACGGGCAAGTCCGTGTCCGTCGCCAGCGCCCCCCTGACGAGCCCGCGTTGATGACCGTAGCGCCCACTTTGGGCCGGGCGCCCCACGGTATCGCGGTGACCGGCCTCCCCCCGCCGCGGCCCGGAGGCGACGACACGGAGAGTACGGCTTTGAACGAGCAACGAGACCCCACCCGCTATCAGCCGCTGACCGCCCGCACTGTGACCGCGCGTCCGGAGTGGCGGCGACTGGATCCCGAGCTCCAGGAGGGGATCCAGGTGGCGGCACAGGTGCTGCCGTTTCGCACCAACACCTACGTCCTGGAGGAGCTCATCGACTGGAGCCGGGTGCCCGAGGACCCGATGTTCCAGCTCGTCTTCCCGCAGCGCGAGATGCTCGAGCCCGAGGACTACGCAAAGGTCGCCGGGCTGATGCGCCGCGCGGCACCGCGCGAGGAGCTTCGAGCGGCGGTGCACGCCATCCGCGCCGGCCTCAACCCCCATCCTGACGGCCAGATGACCCACAACGTGCCGCGCCTGGCCGGGCGGCCACTCCCCGGCCTGCAGCACAAGTACCGCGAGACCGTGCTCTTCTTCCCCGCCGCCGGGCAGACCTGCCACGCCTACTGCACCTACTGCTTCCGCTGGGCGCAGTTCGTGGAGGAGACCGAGTGGCGCTTCCAGGCGCGCGAGGCCGAGGACTTGGTGGCCTACCTCCAAGCCCATCGGGAGGTCACCGACGTGCTGATCACCGGCGGCGATCCCATGATCATGAAGACCTCCGCCCTGCGCCGCTACATCGAGCCGCTGCTCGCGCCGGGCCTCGAGCACGTGCAGTCGATCCGCATCGGCACCAAGTCGGTGGCCTACTGGCCGCAGCGCTTCACCACCGATGCCGACGCTGACGACTGCCTGCGGCTGTTCGAGGAGGTGGCGGCGGCGGGCAAGCACCTGGCCCTGATGGCGCACTACAGCCACCCGGTCGAGCTCGAGCCCGAGCCCGCCCGCCAGGCCATTCGTCGCATCCGCGCCACCGGCGCCGAGATGCGCATGCAGGCGCCGCTGATCCGGCACGTCAACGACTCCTCCGCCGCCTGGGCGGCCCTGTGGCGCCAAGGCGTGCGGCTCGGAATGATCCCTTACTACATGTTCGTGGAGCGCGACACCGGCCCCCGTGGCTATTTCGAGGTCCCCCTGGTGCGGGCGCTGCGCATCTACCGCCGGGCCTTTCGCCAGGTCTCGGGACTCGCCCGCACGGTGCGCGGACCGTCGATGTCGGCCTTCCCGGGAAAGGTCCGGGTGGCCGGCGTCGCCGAGCTCTACGGCCGGCGCGTGTTCACGCTCGAGTTCCTGCAGGCGCGCGACACGTCCTGGGTCGGCCGCCCGTTCTTCGCCCGCTACGACCCGGAGGCCTGCTGGCTCGACGAGCTCGAACCGGCCTTCGGCGAGGAGCGCTTCTTCTTCGAGGAGAGCCTGGAACGGCCGTCGCGCCGCGAGCGCGACGAGGGCGCCTTCCCGCGCGCGAGCCTCCCGGTCCTGCCGCCGAACTGAGGCTCTCAGGCGACCCGGAACTCTTCCCAGGCGCGGCGGGCGAGCCACTCCCGGTGGTCCGGGTGGGCGACCGAGAGCAGGGCGCGGATGAAACGCTCCTGGCTGCGCGCCGACAGCTCGGCGATTCCGTGCTCGGTGACCAGGAAGGTGCGCGCTCCTTCGCGGGTGCCCATGAGGTCTGGACCGATGAGGGTCACCGGGGTGCCCTCGGGCAGGAACGGGAAGATCGAGGAGCGCTCCTCGCCGTCGGGTGTGCGGTGGGTGGACTTCAAACAGAGATAGGCGACGCCGCCGCGCGCCAGGCCGCGCAGGATGGTGGCGACGCCGCCGACCCCCGAATGGGGATTGACGTCGCGCCCCGTCGAGTTGACGTGGCCGTGGAAGTCGATCCCCAGGATGTTGTTGATCCCCAGGCCGTAGTAGAACGCCTCCGGCACCACCACCCGCGAGGCCGCCGACAGCAGCACCGCCGGATGGCGGTCGAGCGCCTCGTAGAACCCGTCCCCCTTGCGGCCGAGGGCGAAGGTGCAGACGAGCTTGCCGTCGAGCTGCTCCCGCCGACCGTCGGCGGTGACGAAGTGGGACCCGGCGAGCTTGTTGCGCTCCATGAGCTCCATCGTGTAGGGCTCGAACATCTCGGTGTAGACCCGTCCGCTCCAGCCCGAATCCGCCAGCCGCCGGACCGCCAGCACCCCGGTGCCGCCGATCCCGACCTGGAGCGCCCGGCCCCGGGTCAGCTGCGGATGCATCTCGATGTGGTTGACGACGTGCTCGGCGATGCGGATCTCGTCGGGGTCGGGGTGCTCGAAGGCGTCCGCCGGCAGCGCCGGGATCGGGCCCGAGTCCTCGACGATCCACAGCCGCCCGTCCCGGGCCGCCGGGACGAGCTCTTCCACCGAGATGGTGTTGGGTGACTCCGGATGTCCGTCGGTGAACGGGTAGCCGGTGTTCAGATAGAGGAGGATCCCGGCCTTACCGTCGCGCAACGCCAGGTCCAGTGCCTCGGCGTTGGCTCCGTTGGCGGGCCCGTGCGACAGCCGTCCCCGCTCGTCCGGCGGCGTGGCCACCAGGACGAACAGGTCGGCGTCCATGAGCCTTGAGGTCTCCGGGTCCTGCACCAGGGCGTCGGGAGCGTCGGGGAAGTGCACCGACTGCCAGGACAGGATCCCCGAGCGCGCCAGGTTCCGCCCCGCCCACTCCGGATAGAGGCTGCGCGTGAGCACGTTGTCGGGGACGATGGTGTTGACGGCCGGCGACAGGAACCCCGAGACGAACCGCACGCGGCGCTCGCGCAGCTCCTCGTAGTGTGCGACCAGGGTCTGCAGCGTCTCCGCCTTGGCGACCGCCTGCTTGATCTCGCGCTTCAACCCCGCGAACAGCGACGTGCCCTTGGGCTCGCCCGCGAGCTCGACGAGCGGCTCCAGCGCCGCGCCCACCAGCAGCGGGTGCGGGGCCATGAACAGCCCCTGGGTGATGGTCAGATCGGTGAGGTCCTGGTCGCGGACGTGGTCCCACAGCGAGGCGTAGAAGGTGTGCGGCTCCGAGGTCGCGAAGCCGGAGGCGATCCGGGTGCCGGAGCGGACGGTCTCGAGCAGCGCCTGCTCCTGCGGCACGACCCGCGCCGCGAGCTCCGGGGGCAGGCGCCCGGCGACGCTCACGACGCCGAGCCCACCGACGTCTCGGCGTCCTTCCGGGTCTCGCTGGCCGGCCGCCGGATCTCCGCGTTGGGCAGCGGCACGACCCGGCTGCCCGCCGGCACGTCCTCGAACACCAGGCAGCCGGTGCCGATGAAGGCGCCGTCGCCGACCGAGAGAGAGCCGATGACCCGTGCCCCGGCACCGACGAAAACGTCGTCCCCCAGCACCGGCATCTCGTCCCGCCGCGCCGTCGCCGGCGCCCCGATCGTCACCTGGTGCAGCAGGGTCGCCCGCGCCCCGATGACGGCGCTGTCGCCCACCACGATGCCCGTCCCGTGCCCGATGAACAGGCCCGGCCCGACGCGGGCGCCGGGCGAGATGTCGACCCCGGTCAGGGCCAGGGAAAGGCGATGGAAGAGGGGGCCGAAGAACGGGATGCGGCGCGCCTTGAACCAGTGCGCGATGCGGTGCAGCACCACCGCCTGGTAGCCGTTCTCGAACAGCAGGGACTCGAGCACGTACCAGGGCGCCCCCTTGGTCTTGATCTCCCGCAGGCGGCGGGTGTCATGGCGCAGGTTGTCGAACATGGTGCCGAGGCCACGGCGAGGCTAGCAGAGTCGCCGTCGCGCTACGATTCCGCTCCGTGAGCAGGACCCCGGCACCGGACGTCGCCGTCGTCGGCGGCGGCATCATCGGCCTCGCCACCGCCCTGGCGCTCGCCCATCGAGGAGCCCACGTCACGGTGCTGGAGGCCGAGGCCCAGCCCGCGCGCCACCAGAGCGGCCGCAACAGCGGCATCCTGCACGCCGGCCTCTACTACAAGCCGGGATCCCTCAAAGCGCGGCTGTGCACCGCCGGCCGTCGCTCGATGGAGGCCTTCCTGACCGCCCACGGTATTCCCTGGCAGCGCACCGGCAAGCTCGTGGTCGCCACCTCGCAGCAGGACGTCGAGCGCCTGGACGAGCTCGAGCAGCGCGGCCGCGCCAACGGCCTCGAGGGCCTGGAACGGCTCGACCGCGCCGGCCTGCAGGAGATCGAGCCCCACGCCGGCGGCATCGCCGCGCTATGGGTGCCGCAGACCGGGATCGCCGACTTCGCCGCCGCAGCGCGCACCATGGCCAGCGAGCTCGAGGTGCGCGGCGGCCGCTTGATGGCGCCCGCCCGGGTCACCGGGATTCGTACCGAAGGCCCCGCTCTGAACGTGCAGACGACCGCGGGACCCGTGCCCGCCGCGCGTCTGGTCAACTGCGCCGGGCTCGAGTCCGACCGGGTGGCGCGGCTGGCCGGCGTCAAGCCGCAGGTGCGCATCATTCCCTTCCGCGGCGAATACTGCGAGCTCCTGGAGCCGGCGCGCGGCTGGATCCGCGGCCTCGTCTATCCCGTCCCCGATCCCCGCTTCCCGTTCCTCGGCGTCCACTTCCACCGCCGCCTCGACGGCCGCGTCGAGGCGGGACCGAACGCCGTGCTGGCCCTGAAGCGCGACGGCTACGGCCGCTGGAGCTTCTCCCCGCGCGACACCGCCGCCACCCTGAGCTGGCCCGGCTTCTGGCGGCTCGCCCGGGGCGCGGTCCGCATCGGAGCCGGCGAGCTGCTGCGCACCATGAGCCTCGAGGCCTTCGCTATCGAGGCGGCGCGCCTGCTGCCCGAGCTCACCGCAGAGCACCTCCGCCGCGCCGGCTGCGGCATCCGCGCCCAGGCCATAGACCGCGAGGGCAACCTGGTCGACGACTTCGTCTTCAGCGAGTCCGAGCACGCCGTACACGTCTTGAATGCCCCTTCCCCCGGCGCCACCGCCTCCCTCGCCATCGGCGAGGCCATCGCCGAGCGCGTCCTCGCCTGAGCCACCTGGCGCTACGACGACGGCGGGTCGGGCAACGGCATCTTCCACCCCTCACGGACGCCACGGACCTTGGCCCAGACAGCGGCGGTGTTGCGGCGCGGCAGCTCGCGCAGCCAGGCGGCCGGGATGGAGAGGCCGAAGAAGAGTCGGAAGCGGAGGCGCTGCCACGCGTTGCCGTGGCGGCGCACGAAGATGGCGGTCGAGCGGGCGGTGTGGAAGGTGCGCGAGGCCTTGTAGCCGCCGGTCGAGCGGGAGACCATGTGCCAGAGCACGGCCCGGTGGGCGTAGAGGCAACGGTAGCCGCGTGCGCGGGCACGCAGGCACCAGTCGGCGTCCTCTACCGAGACGTGGAAGACCGGGTCCCACGGCCCGACCTCCTCCATCATCCGCCGCGGCACCAGCATGCAGCAACCGTTGACGTAGTCGACCTCCTCGGTGCGGTCGAACTGCCCGCGGTCCACCTGCCCCATGCCGCGCTCGGCGGTCACCGCTTCGCGAAAGCGGATGCGTCCGCCCGCCGACCACAGCCGGTCGCGCTCCCAGTAGTAGTAGGTCTTGGGGCCGACACAGGCGACCGTGCGTTCGGACTCGGCAACCTCGAGCAGCCACTCCACCAAATCGGGCGCTGCCTCGATGTCGTTGTTGAGCAGCAGAAGATAGTCGTGGCCCCGCTCTAGGGCGTAGCGGATGCCGTGATTCATCCCCCAGGGGATGCCCCGATTCTCGGGCACCGTGACGAGGGTTACCTGGGGGAAGCGCTCGCGTACCGCCTCGGCCGTGCCGTCGGTCGACCCGTTGTCCACCACCACCAGCTCCAGCGGCTCGTAGGCGAGCCCGGCCAGGTTGGCCAGCGCCTCGAGCACGACCTCGCGACCGTTGTAGGAGAGGACCAGGGCGGCGACACTGGGGCGGGACATGATGCGGTCGCCGGCCAGACGGAGGCGGCTGAGTCAGATGCTAGCATCGGCTCTCCCGGAGCCTGAGAGCGTTGCCCGTGATCTGCGATCCCGCGTCCGCGCCATGAGCCGCTTCGACGGCCGCACCGCCGTGGTCACCGGCGCGGGCAGCGGCATCGGCCGCGCCATCGCCGAGGCGCTGGCAGCGGAGGGCGCGCGGCTCGCGATCCTCGGTCGCCGCCGCGAGCCGCTCGAGGAGCTGTCGCAGACGGTCGGCGGCGTCCGCGTGCAGACCGTCGACTTGGCTGATGTGGAGGCCGCTGAGCACGCCGCGAGGGAGCTCCTCGAGCACTTACAGCGCCTCGACCTCCTGGTCCATTCCGCCGGCGCCTACGCCCGCGGGGAGCTGGCCGAGCTGGACCCGGAGACCGTCAGCCATCTCTGGGCGGTGAATGTCGCCGCACCGTTGCGCCTCACCCAGATCCTGCTGCCGGCGCTGCGCGCGGCCGGCGGTGACGTCGTCTTCCTGAACTCGAGTGTGGTCTCCGGCTCGGCCCCCCAGGTCGGCGCCTACGCCGCCACCAAGCACGCCCTCAAGGCCGTCGCCGACAGCCTGCGAGCCGAAGAGAACGAGCACGGAATCCGCGTCCTGAGCGTCTACCCCGGCCGCACCGCTACGCCGATGCAAGAGACCGTCTTTGCCCTGGAAGGTCGCCCCTACAGCCCCGAGCGGCTGCTGCAACCCGCAGAGGTCGCCCGCGCCATCGTCGAACTCCTCCACCTGGGCACCACCAGCGAGGTCACCGACCTGTTCATCCGCTCCCGCCACAAGCAGTAGGTCGGGAAGACGTTCGCCGCCTTCCGGCCACCTCTGCGCCCCCGGTCTCACCCTCATCCACCAGGGTCTGAGAGGTCCTCACTTGAGCATGGAGCCAGACATCTTGACATCACGACATCAGATGTCTAGGCTGCTCGTCATGCGCACGACGTTGCGGCTGGCCGACGATGTCTACCGGGCGGTCAAAGGCCTGGCCGAGGCCGACGACCGAAGCATCGGGGAGGTGGTGTCGGAGCTGGTCCGGCGGGGTCTGCGCCAGGAGCCGCGGATCCGCTACGAAAAGCGGTTCCCGGTGTTCGACGTGTCCGAGGACTCGCCTCCGATCACGCTCGACATGGTCAAGCACGCACTCGACGACGAGCCGTGATTCCGCTGCTCGACGTCAACCTCTTCGTGGCTCTGGCGTGGCCCAGCCACGTCCATCACGCGCTCGCCCACCGCTGGTTCCGGCGGAACCACGAAGATGGTTGGGCGACCTGCCCTCTCACCCAGAGCGGCTTCGTCCGCGTGTCCTGCAATCGTTTGGTGCTCCCGCAGCCGGCGAGCCCGCGCGACGCGGTACTTCTGCTGCGCGAGCTCATCGAGCTGCCGGGACACGTGTTCTGGAGCGACGACGTCTCGATCGCCCGATCGCAGGCCTGCGCGCTCGATTACCTCACCGGACACCGGCAAGTCACGGACGCGCATCTCCTGGCCCTGGCGACGCTGCGCGGCGGTCGCCTCGCCACGCTGGATCGAAGGATCGAGGCACTGGTGCCGGAGGGGGTGGAGCCGAGCGAGGTCCTGCTCCTGGTCCAGGAAGCCGGATAGCCCTCTTCTCAACCCCGCTCTGCCACGGCGTGGTAGACGGTCAGTCCTTCGCCACCCTGCAGGGTGTCGCTGAGGTAGAGGGGCTCGAGCTGGCGGTTGGCCTCGAACGGTTCGAGGGTGAGCTCGACGGTGCGGCCCACCTGCCATTCGGTCACCGACAGGGTCTCGCCGTCGAGGATGGCCCAGTGGGCGACGCGGATGACGTCCGGCACCTCGCCGGCGAGCACCTCCTCCACCTCGTATTCATAGACCACCAGGCCCTGCCGGTAGGGCGTGATCTCGTCCAGCGTCGGCGGGCGTGACCGGGCCGCCAGGCGCGCCCGCACCCGTGCTCGCGGCACCTCCGGCCGCTCATCGAGCAGCCGCCGGTAGCGGCGGGCGTTCTCCGCCACCTCCTCGGGCGACAGGATCCGCGAGTAGATCGCCACCCCTTCCAGCACGCCCCGCCAGGCCGGTTCGCCGCCGCCGAACACCAGCGGCTGGGCCTCCCAGTGGTAGAAGTCACCTCCGAGATCGTCGATCTCGGCGACCAGCTCGCCGTCGCGATACGCGTGCAGCCGTCCCGGCGTATAGGTCACCGCGACGTGGGTTGCCTCGCGCGCGGGGAGCTGCATCAGCTCGGCGGTCTCGTAGCTGCCCCCGCTGCGCGACTGGCCGCGAAACACGAGCTCGAGGCTGTCGCCCCGCTGGCCCAGGCGCAGATCGGGCGTGTGGCCGAAGGTCGAGACAATGAGCGCCGCCGTCCGCCCGGAGACGCCGGCCTCCGGTCGCACGACCATCTCGATGGACATCTGGTTGCGGGCCTTCAGCTCGCGGACGAAACGCGCCGAGTCCGCCTCCGACACCCTGAAGGCCCCCTGCCCCAGGACCATGCGCCAGGCGTGGTCCAGGTGAGCCCGGCCCTGCGCCTCGATGCCGACGGCGCGGTCGCTGCCGGTCTGCGGGTCATGGATCAGATTCGCCGCCTCTCCGGTCTGCCAGAGGAAGACCGCGCGCTCGCGGTCGCTCGGCCAGGTCGGGGGCTCGACCGGCAACGCCGCCGGCTCCAGGACATGGGGCGTCTGCGCGCGATCCCGCACGCCTTCGAGGTGCAGCCGATCCGGCCCCGCGAGCGGCTCGGCCAGGCGCACCCGCAGCCTGCGCCCGTCGGTGGCGAGCTCCACGCCGGCGACGGACGGGCCGACCTCCAGCCGCGCCGACACGCCGTCCGCCGTGACCGGTTCGTCGAAGGCGACCTCGATCGTCCGGCTATCGGCCTGCAGCTCGGCCCGCAACGGCTTCGGCGGCGCCCCCGGGGCAACCACGACCTGGCCTCGGAGCGTCTCGCCGCCGCTGCGGGCCGTGACCGCGTACGTCCCCGCTCGTATATAGGTGTGCTCGGCTCGCGTACCTTCGGCTTCGGCCCCGTCTCCGAGCTCGAACTTCCACGGCCCGCTCCCCTCGGGCTCGAAGCGCACGGTCAGCGGTGCCTCGCCGCGATGCCGTCCCAGCGGCAGGGGCTCGAGATAGATCGCCGGGAAGCGGTCCGGACCCGGATCTTCGGTCATCCGAACCGGCTCGCCGGCCAGCTCCAGGGTCGCCGGATCGATCGGCGCCACGAAGATCTCGTAGTCGGCCGCGAAGTGGTCGTGGCCGCCCTGCGAGGCGCCCCAGGCGAGGAGCCGCGAATCCGGCGAGACCATGGGGAAGTACATGTACCCCCAGCCGTCGGGCAGGCGGTCGTCGTTCTTCTCCAGGATGGTCTCGACCTCGCGGGTCGCCAGGTCGAGACGGTTGATCGGGCCGCCGACGCCCGCCACCCAGAAACCCCAGCGGCCGTCGGCGTCGAGATAGGGCTGGCAGCCGCCGAGCCGCGCCCGCTCGTCCACCTCCTGCCGAGCGACGTCGTAGGGCGAGAAGTTGGCGGCTCCGCGCGCGGCGTAGGTGAGCGTCGGGTTGATCAGCCAGCCGTGGTGGGGGGAGGGCTCACGGGTGATGCGCTCGGCGGCACCGGAGTCGAGGTCGAGCAGCACCGTGTAGCCCTCGCCGTCGATGTAGACGAGCTCGCCGGGGCTCTTCCACATCGCGACGCGGTTCTCGAAGGAGGTGCGCGCCGCCTCGGCCACCACCCGGTCGCCGCTGCCGTCGGGGTGCAGGAGGTGCAGCTTCCCCACCAGGCTCTCCTGCGGATAGCGGTCGTAGGCGTCGCCGAAGCTCAGGTAGGTGACCCAGCGGCCGTCGGGCGAGACATGGGCGCAGCATTGGTGCCGGCGGGGCTCGTCGGGCGAGAGCTGACGCAGCTGCGAGCCGTCCAGCCGGCGGTACCAGATGCGCCACTCGCCCGAGCGCTTCGACTCCCACACCACGAAGCCTTCGCCTAGGCCGGCCTCTGCGGGGCGCAGGCCCACATCGGCCGTCGGGGCGGCGTCCGACTTCAGCTCTTCTGTCGGTTGCTCCCCCCCGCAAGCGAGGATCGCGAGCAGGAGCAGCGACAGGACTGCAGGCGAGTGCCGTCTCATGGAAGCGGAGGCTTTATGCAGGTTTCGCGCCGGCTCGGAATGTCCACCCGTATCACTCGCCACTGGTCCGCCGTCGGCCTGCTCGGGTGTCCTGCTCGGCGCAGGCTCCGGGGGCGCATCCCTCGGCGCCTTCGAGCTGGATGGTGCTGTGATGGATGCCGAATCGGCGCCGCAGCACATCGCGCAGCTCTCCCAGGGCAGCGTCCCGGTCGCGGCCGGTCACCCGCGCGTGGGCGGACAGCGACTCGAAGCCGGTGGTGATGGTCCACAGGTGGAGGTCGTGGACGTCCTCGACGCCTTCCACGGCTTTGAGTGCCGCGGCCACGTCCTCGGCGTCGAGGTGCCGCGGCGTGCCCTCCATCAGCACGTGCACCGACTCCGCCAGCAGCGGCCATGCCGACCAGGCGATCAACCCGGCGATCAGCAGCGATGCCAGAGGGTCCGCCCACTGCCAGCCGAACGCCCAGATGAGGCCGCCCGCGACCAGGACCTGCACGCTGCCCAGCGCGTCGGAGACCACGTGTTGCCAGGCGCCGCGCAGGTTGAGCGAGTCGCCGCGACTGCCGGCGAGGATCCACAGCCCGAGCACGTTCACCACCAGGCCTCCCAGGGCCACCGCCATCATGGGGCCGGGGATCACCTCGCGCGGCTCGCGGAGCCGCTCCATCGCCTGGACGACTATCCACACCGCGATCGCCACCAGGGTGATGCCGTTGACCAGCGCCACCAGGATCTCGGTGCGGTGGTAGCCGTAGGTGCGCTCCGGGGTGCGCGGCCGGGCGGCGATCCACAGGGCGAACAGCGCCAGCGCCAGCGAGCCGGCGTCGGAGAGCATGTGCCCGGCATCGGCGAGCAGCGCCAGCGAGCCGGTGAGCAGGCCCCCCAGCACCTCGGCCACCATGTACACGCAGACCAGCCCCAGAACCACCGCCAGGCGACGGAAACCGGCCTGTCGCGCCGGTATGTGCGGATGGGTGTGGGCCATGGGATCGCTCCGCTCGCCGCCCGGATGCGGGCGGCACTCGAGATCATACGACTCGGCGCGACGGCCTGATCGGGTTGGAGGACGTGGTAGGCTGTCCTCTCGAAGAGCTGAACCCTTCGCTTCCGCGGGACAACTAAAAAGTGGGAGCGTGGATGAGCCGCGACATGATCAAGCGTCAACTGAAGCTGCTGGCTCCCGTCGCGGCCCTCGCCCTGTTCACCGCCGTCCTGGTCGTCGCCTGCAGCGAGACCGTCACGCCCACGGCACCGCCCAGCTCTTCGACCTCCAGCACCAGCTCGACCTCATCGAGCAGCTCCTCGTCTTCGAGCAGCTCGTCCTCGTCGACCAGTTCCTCGTCCGACAGCTCCTCCTCGTCCAGCAGTACCTCGTCTTCGAGCGACTCGAGCACCACGAGCTCCAGCGGGACAAACTCGACCACCACCACTTCGACGACCACGACTACCACTACCACTACCACCACGACCTGATCGGCCGGAAGCGGCTTCAATGCCTCGCCGCCGTACCGTGTCCGGGGCCAGAACCTTCCGTGCCGGGGTGCTGGTCGCGCTGTCCGGCGCGGCCCCCACTCTGGCCGGCCAGATCACGCTCGAGCAGACCACCGCGTGCTCCGCGGTCGAAGGGTATTGCGAGGTCGAGATCGCCAATCGCGGCGACGACGCGGCGCATGAGCTCGGCGTCGAGCTCATCGTCGGAGAGCGGCGCCGGACCCTGCCCGGGCCGCCGTCCCTGCAGCCGGGCGCGACCTGGCGCAGACGAGTCGACCTGCATCCCGAGGACGCACCACCCGGGCGCGCACCCGTGACGGTTCGTGTCCGCTACCACGACGAGGGCGGCTATCCGCTCTCGTCGCTCTCGTACGCCTACCTGGAAGGCCCGGAGTCGCCGCCGCGAGGCCTCTCGGCGACGCTGACGTCGATCGGCGTGCGGCGGGATCCGGCCGTCGCCAGCCTGCGCATAGAGCCCCCGGCCCGACCAGGCCCCGTTTCCGTCCGCATCGTCCTGCCGGACGAGCTGACCCTCCACGGCGCTCCCGTGCGCCGCATCACTCACGCCGGCGACACGCCGGTCGAGATCGAGCTCCCGATCGCCAGCGAGTCGGCCTTCGCCGGCAGCTCGTACGAGATCCTCGCGCTCCTCGAGACCGAGGTGCGCGGTGTCCGCGACAGCCTCTTCGTGCCCGCCACGGCGTCCGTCCTGCCTCCGCGGCGTCCGACCGACCGGTTCCGCATCCCGCTGCTGTTCCTGCTCGGATCGCTCGTCGTCGCGCTGGCGATCGGGACCTTGCGCGGCGAGAAGGGTTCACCTCCGTGGGCGATGGCGGCCCCTGCCCAAGGCCGTGGCGGCCGACTGCTCGATCTCGTCGTGATCGGCGTCCTCGTCGTCTACCTGCTGGCATACCTCCGTCCCTCGCTCCTGCTGCTGCCGACGACGGCCACCGGCGGCGACACCGCGTCGCACTACCTGACCGCCAAGGTCCTGGCCGAGGCCCTGCTGCCGCAGGGGCGGATCCTGGGATGGCTGCAGGGCAACCTGGCCGGGTACCCGATCTTCCAGCTCTACTTCCCGCTGCCGTTCCTGCTCATGGCCGGGCTGGAACCGTTCGTCGGTCTCCCGGTGGCGTTCAAGCTGGTGACGGTACTGGGCGTCTTCCTCACCCCCCTGGCGGCCTATGGAGCCTTCCGCTGCTTCGGCTTCCGGCGCCCCGCGCCGGCGCTCGCCGCCGTGCTCACCGTGCCGTTCCTGCTCAACGAGACGAACTCGGTCTGGGGCGGCAACCTGGCGAGCACGCTGGCCGGCGAGTTCTCGTACTCCCTGGGGCTGGCGCTCGCCCTCCTCTTCGCCGGCACCGCATACCGCGGCATGGTCCGGCAACGCCACCTGGTCGCCAACGCCGTGCTGTTGGCCGCCGTGGGCTTGAGCCACGCCTACGCGCTGCTCGTCGCCGGCGCGCTGGCGTCGGCGCACCTGCTCTGGCTGCCGCGGCTGCGCGCCAACGTCGGATACCTGGCCCGACTCTACGCGCTCGCCTTTTGCCTGATCGGCTTCTGGATCGTGCCGCTGCTCGCCTACGCCCCCTACGGCTCGCCCTACCGCGACATCTGGCGGATCGACTCCTGGCAGAACGTGCTGCCGCCCATCCTGTGGCCGTTCGCGGCCGTCGCCGCGCTCGGCCTGGTCCTGGCTCTGGCCCGTTCCCCGCGGCGTCCGGTCGGGCCTGGCGGCCCCTTCAGCCCGCGGGCTCTCGCCCTGGTCAACCCGCTCTGGATCGGTCTTGTCCTCTATCTGGTGGCCCCGAAGCTGGGCGGCGTCGACATCCGATTTCTCCCACTCGTCCAGCTCGCGGTCGCGCTGCTAGCGGCGGCCGCGTTGGCGGCGGTAGGCCGCCGCGTGGCGCCCACCGGCGCCGCTGTGCTGCTGCTCGCCGGTGGCACGCTGCTGTGGTCCGACCGCCACGTCGCCTACGTTCCCCAGTGGATCGAGTGGAACTACTCGGGCTTCGAGCGCAAGCCGCTGTGGGATGTCTTCGAGGATGTGAACACGTATCTCTCCGGGGGTCCCGGAGATCCGCGCGTCGTCTTCGAGCATTCGCCGGCGCACAACGCGGCGGGCTCGATCCGCGCCTTCGAGTCGCTGCCGCTGTTCTCGGGTCGCAGCACGCTCGAGGGTCTCTACAACCAGTCGGGGATCAGCGCTCCCGAGATCTTCTACCTGCAGTCCGAATATTCGCAGGTCGCCTCCTGCCCGTTCCCCGACTACCACTGCGGGCGGCTCGACCTCGAGCGCGCCGCGAGCCACCTGCGGCAGTACAACGCCGGCCAGCTCATCGCCCGCAGCGAGGCGCTCAAGGCGGCCCTGCGGCGCTCCGATGACTTCACCCTCGAAGCGGCCTTCCCGCCCTACGAAATCCATCGCGTTCGGGAAGGCGACGGCCGCTATGTCATCCCCCTCGACCACCAGCCCGTGCTCCTGACCTCCGAGGACTGGAAGCGCGACTTCTTCCGCTGGTTCAAGCGTCCCGGCAGCGAAGACGTGGTGCTGGTTCGGGGGCCTCTTCCCGCGGGAGAGACCGCGGCTCGCTTCCCGCTCCGGCTCAGCGAGCTGCCGCACGACGTCCCGCGTGTCCCCCTCGCCGGCGCGTCTCGCGTTGTCGTCGATGAGGAGATCGAAGGGGATCGCATCGGCATCCGCACCAGCTCACCGGGGCACCCCCTCCTGATCCGCATCTCCTATCACCCGCGATGGCGCGTTCGGGGCGCCGAACGGGTCTATCTGGCCTCGCCGGGGTTCATGCTCGTCATTCCGGAGGCAGAGGAGATCGCTCTCGAGTTCGGGAGCCCGCCGATCGTCCGGCTGGGCCGCCTGCTGACCGCGCTCGGCGGCATCCTCGTCGTGTGGGTCGCCGGCCTGTCCCTGTGGCGACGGCTCGCTTCTCGGCATCGCAGGGCGCACGCCGGCCGATCGCGAGAGGGGATCGACGACGGGGCCATTCTGTCGCCCCGTCGGGCCGCCGCCGGCACCGCGCTCGCGCTCCTTCTCTGCCTCGGGGCCTGGGCGACCGCCGGATTCGGGGGGCGGGCGTATGCGCCGGCGCTCTACGAGCGGGGTCTCGAGGCCTACCGGCAGGAGCGGTTCGCCGACGCCCGCTTGCTGTTCGAGCGCGCCGTCGCCGCCAATCCGCTCTCCTCCGCAGCGCTGCACGCGAGCTTCTACCAGGCGCTCGCCGCCTATCGCGAAGAGCGGTTGCGGGAGGCCATCGACCTCTTCACGGAGATGATCGATCGTTTCCCCGAGAGCCCGTACCGCGCCGAGGCCGAATATCACGTCGGCCTCTGCCACAGCCGCCTCGGGGACCTCGCGAGCGCCAGGGCGTCGTTCCGTGACGTCGTGGCGAGCTTTCCCGACACCTCCTGGAGCGGCTACGCCGCCGAGCGGCTCTCAGAGCTTCGCCCGGCGACCCTCGATGAGGCTAGCCCGCCGGCCGAGAGCGGCAGCGGGTACGATCGGGAGCCGCATGGGAACTGAGGGCAACCGCGATGCGGTGATCTCGATCGTCGTGGCGCTCCACGACGAGGCGGAGAACGTCGAGCCGCTGGTCGACGAGCTCGTCGCGGTCCTGCGGACGCTGGGCGAGCCGTTCGAGATCGTGCTGGTCGACGACGGCAGCACGGACGACACCTGGGAGCGCATCGCGGCCGCGCACCGGCGGCAGCCGACCATCCACGGGCTCTCCCTGCTGCGCAACTTCGGCCATCAGGGGGCGATGCTGGCCGGGCTCTCCGCCGCCACCGGCCGCGCGGTGGTCACCATGGACGGCGACCTCCAGCACCCGCCGGAGGTCATTCCCCGTCTCGTCGACGCCTGGCGCGGCGGCAGCCGGATCGTCCACACGATCCGTCGCGACAGCGCCGACACCGGTGCGCTCAAACGCTGGACGTCGCGCCTCTTCTATCGGGTCTTCTCGGCGCTCTCCGGAATCGAGGTGCCCCCGGGCTCGTCGGACTTCCGGCTCCTCGACTGGTCGGTGGTCGACGCCGTCCTCGAGATGCGCGACCCCGAGCCGTTCCTGCGCGGCCTGGTGCGTTGGCTGGGCGGCACCGGCACCGCGGTGGAGTTCCAGGCTCGCGCCCGCCCGGCCGGCCGCTCGAAGTTCCGCCTCGGCCGCATGCTGCGGCTCGCGGTCTCCGGTCTGGTCTCGTTCTCCACCGTCCCGCTGCGGCTCGGCATCTGGATCGGCCTGGCGACCAGCGCGCTGGCCTTCCTCGAGATCGTCTACATCGTCGTGCAATACGCGCGCGGCCACACGGTCCCGGGCTGGGCGTCGGTGCTGACCGTGATCTCTTTTATGTTCGGCGTCCTCTTCATCCTGCTCGGCATCCTCGGGACCTACCTGGCGAGCATCCACCAGGCGGTGAAGAACCGCCCCGCCTTCCTGGTCGCCCAGCGGCTCGGTGGATCGCCGGCGGAGCCGAACCCGCCGCGACTCACGGAGTGAGCCCGGCGATCACCCTGCGGCGCGCTTCGAGCTCCCGCTCAGCGACACAGGACCTGCAGCGAGGAGACGCTGTCGTCTCCCACCCGGCTGCCCCTCAAGTCGGGCGCGTCGCCGTCTAGCTCGGTATATAGGCCGCCGAAGTTCGGGTGCTGGTAGAGCCGCGCCCGGCAGCCGCGGTCGACCCGCACCGATGTTGCCTGGTCGTCACCGACTCGCGTGCCGCGCAGGTCCGCCACGCTGCCGTAGAAGGTCTCGCCGACGCCGCGGAACTCGAGGTCCCGGAAGAGCGTCACTCCACGCCGGACGCCGCCCCCGCCGTCGCCCGGCCAGTCGCCCCAGCCCTCCCCGGCGCAGCGCACGCGCAGCGACGAAGCGCCGTCGTCACCGACGGCGCTGCCGCGCAGGTCAGGCAGCGCGCCGTCGACCTCGGTGTAGCGGCCGCCGTAATCGGGATGCTGGTAGAGGCGCGCCCGGCAGCCGCGGGCGGCGCGTGCCGAGGTCGCCTCATCGTCGCCGATCCGGCTCGCACGCAGATCCGGCACGTCGCGGGCGAAAGTCTCGGAGACGCCACGGAAGCCGAGGTCGCGGTAGAGGGTGACGCCGGATCTAGACGACGGCTCGTCCCAGCCGCCGTCCCCGAAACAGCGCACCTTGAGAGACGAGGCGCCGTCGTCGCCCACCTGGGAGCCGCGGAGGTCGCGCAGCGCGCCCTCGACCTCGGTGTAGCGGCCGCCGTAGTTGGGGTGCTGGTAGAGGCGGACCCGGCAGCCGCGCGCCACCTGGACCGAAGTCGCCTGATTGTCGCCGATCCGGCTCCCCCGCAGATCCGCGACGTCGCGGGCGAAGCCTTCGTGCACACCGCTCAGGTTGAGATCGCGATAGAGAATGACCCGCACGCGCTCAGGCGGGCGGTGGCGCATCGCCTCGCTCGGCTCCTGCGCCGTCGTCGACACCGAGAGCTGACCGGCGACAGCGAGTGCCATGGCGACGACCGGGACGGAACGGCGGAGGGAACGGACATGAGAGGCGAATCGTGCGCGGCGCATCGGCTCCTCCTGGAACGATTCTCTGCTTCGGTATCACCGGCTCCGGAAGCATGACAGATTGAAGCACGAAACGGCGAGATCGATGACGTCTCCTCGTCGTCGGATGAGGCGCGCCATGGTGGAACAAGGACCCACCCGGCCAGGATCAGTGCAGGACCAGCTCGGTGGCGGGGTCCTCGGCATAGAGGACTTCGCCGCGCTCCTCCC
>JBOGJI010000127.1:0-16579 GCA_050747865.1 Thermoanaerobaculia bacterium | reverse complement strand
GCGGTAGAGCGTCGTGCGGCTGATGCCGAGCAGCCGCGCGGCGGCGGCGCGGTTGCCGTGGGTGCGCTCGAGCGCGAGCTGGAGGTGGCGGCGCTCGCGGGAGTCGAGCGGGTCCGCAGCTGGCGCGCGAGTCGCGGGGAGATCGGCGGCCCCGGTGAGAAACTCCTCCGGCAGGTCCATCACCTCGATCATCGGGCCCGGGGTGCCGAGCACGGCGCTCTCGATGACACCGCGCAGCTCGCGGACGTTCCCCGGCCAGGGGTGGGTGACCAGCAGGCGCATGGCCTCGCGGCTGACTTCGTAGACCTGGGCTCGGCTCGTCTTCCGGGAGCGGGCGAGGAACCAGGCGACGAGCAGCGGGATGTCGTCCCGCCGCTCGCGCAGTGGCGGCAGGCGGATGCGGGCGACCCGCAGGCGGTAATAGAGGTCCTGGCGGAACCTCCCCGCCTCGACCTCGGTATCGAGGTCCCGATGGGTGGCCGCCACCACGCGCACGTCGATCTTGCGCGGCCGGGAATCCCCCACGCGCGTGATCTCGCCCTCCTCGAGGACTCGCAGCAGGCTGGCCTGGACGCTGGGTGGAATGTCGCCCACCTCGTCGAGCAGCAGGGTTCCTCCCGCTGCCGCCTCGAACAGCCCGGTCTGATCGGCGACGGCGCCGGTGAAGGCGCCGCGCCGGTGGCCGAAGAGTTGGCTGGCAAGTAGCGATTCGGTGAGGCCGGCGCAGTTGACCGCCACGTAGGGTCGCCCCTTGCGAGAGCTCAGGTCGTGGATCGCGCGCGCCGCCAGCTCCTTGCCGGTCCCGGTCTCCCCTTCGAGGATCACCATCGAGTCGACCATCGCCACGTCGCGGATCTGCCGGTAGACCATGCGCATGACGGCGGTCTCGCCGATCATGCCCTGGAACTGCGCCGCGCCGCTGACCAGCCCCTGCAGGTCGAACAGCTCGGTGACGTCGTGCAGGTAGAAGATGTGACGGGCGGCGTCGCGCGGGTCGTCACGGATGTCGAGCTCGATCCAGTAGCGGTGGTGGTCGGCCCTGTCGAGCCGCAGCGGCACCCGTCGGCGTTGCGAGGCCGGCTGCGCCAGCAGGGCCTCGGCGCGCCGCCTGTCGTCGGCGGAGAGCGACAGCAGCTCCTGCCAGGAGCGGCCGGTGGCCTCCGCGGTCGCGCAGCCGAGCACGTTCTCGGCGGTGACGTTGAGGAACTCCACCTCGCCGGCATTGTCGACCAGACAGACGCCAACCCCTGTCTGGTCGAGGATCGCCAGCAGGTCACCGTGGGCCTTCTGGACCTTCCGGTGCTTCTCGGCGAGCCGATTGCTTTGCTCCACCACCTCTTCCGTGCGGGCGACCACCGCCGCCTCCAATGTCTCGGTGCGGCGCACCAGCGCGCGCAGCCGCAGCCGGTAGCCGGCGGCGGCGAGGGCGAGGACGAGTCCGGCGCCGAGGGCGAGGGACCAAGGGGTCTGGTAGAAGTACGGCACCTGGCGGATGCGCAGCACGGCATCGGTGTCGCTCCATATCCCGTCCTCGTTGCGGGCGCGCACCTGGAAGCGGTAGCGGCCGGGCCGCAGGCCGGTGTAGTACGCCGCGCGCCGGGCTCCCGCGTCGACCCATTCGTCGTCGTAGCCGGCGAGTCGGTAGCGGAAGCCGACCTTCTCCGGCGCCCGGTAGCTCAGGCCGGCGTAGTGGATCTCGAGGCTGCGGGTGCCGGCCGGCAGCTCGATCCGTTCGCTGGGCTCGACCGACCTGCGGTCGATCACCACCCGGCTGATGGCCACCGGCGGCGGCTGCGGGTTGCGCGGCGCCGCGGGGTCGAGCTCGACCAGGCCGTCGACCGTGGGGAACCAGAGCCGGCCGTCCGCAGCTCGCCAGCCGGCCGGCTGGCCGCCGCCGTTGGCCTCGTTGCTCGGCATGCCATCACTGCGGTCGAACCAGATGCTCGTCAGCGAGTCCGCCCGCTCGTCGGCGACGGCTTCGAGCTCGGCACGGGCGACGTGGAACACGCCGTGGTTACTGCTCATCCACAGGCGGCCGCGGCCGTCGTCGAGGATGTGCGAGATGAACATGTCGTAGAGGCCGGTGGCGGTGGAGTAGCGGGTGATGCGGCCGTCGCGCAGGCGATTCAGGCCGCCGCCGTAGGTGCCGATCCACAGGGTACCGTCGGTGTCCTCGAGAAGCGCTCGCACCAGGCCGTGCGACAGCCCGTCCTCGGGCCCCCAGTGCGTGAAGGCGCCGGCCACCAGGCGGAACAGGCCGGCCCCCGTCCCCACCCACAGACCCCCGGCGCGCCGCTCGATCAGGGAAGTGACGAATGCGGGCTGGACGGGCAGCCGGTGGGCGGTGAATCTCTCGCCCGCACCGAGCCGGTTGACGGCCGACTCGGTGCCGACCCAGAGCGTCCCCGCCTCGTCGCGCAGGATCGCCCGGATCTCGTCGCCCTGGAGACCGTCCGCGTCCGTGAAGCGCGTCACCTGACCCTCGCGCAGACGCAGCAGGCCGCCCCGCACCTTGCCGATCCACAGCGTGTCGTCGGCGTCGCGATGCAGAGCCCAGATGCAGTCAGCGGGCAACCCCTCCGCTTCGCCGTAACGCTCGAAGAACCCGTCGCGAATGCGCAGCAGGCCGCCACAGGCCGCCCCGGCCCACACCCCGCCGGCACCGTCGCCGACGATCGGCACGACGCCGAGGCCGGGGCCGCTCGCCGGCTGGTGGACTACCACCGAGCGCCGGGTGAGGCGGTAGAGCCCGTCGGTATCTGTGCCCACCCAGAGGTTCTCTTCGCGGTCGCGGTAGAGGACGCGGACGTTCAGGCTCGACAGGCCCGCGGGCTCTCCTACCGGCCGCAACTGCGTGCCGTCGAGCCGGAAGAGGCCGCCGCCATCGGTCCCGACCCACAGGTCGGCATCGGGGCCTGGCAGGAGCGCCGACACGGAGGACTGCTGCGGCATGCCGACCAGCGGCACCGGCTCGAGGCGATCGCCGACGAGCCGCAGCAGCCCCTGCCGGGGTCGCGCGCTTACCCACACCGTGCCGGCGGTGTCGGCGGCCAGAGCGGGCACCGCGGTGTCCTGCCAGGCGCCGAGCGGGATGGACCGCACGTCCGCGCCGACCAGGCCGGCCAGACCTCCGGCATGGACGCCGAGAGACGCGATGCCGTCCACGGAGTCGACAACGACCAGCTCGGCGGCATCCGGACGGTCTCCGCGGTCGCCGTGCGGCCGTAGCACCGTCGCCCGCTCGCCGTCGACGACGCGCGCGACGCCGCCCACGGTATGGATCCACAGCGCGCCATCGCGTCCCTCGTGGATGGCCCGGACCTGCGGGCTCGGCAGGGCGCCGGACCAGGCGGGGGCGGAGAACACACCGTCGCGCAACCGGAACACCCCGTTGTGTCGGGTGCCGATCCAGAGCGTGCCGGAGCGATCCTCGCGCAGCGCCAGGATGCGATCGTCGCCGAGGCCCGGCACGTCGGCAGCGGTGAAGGTGCGAAACGCCACGCCGTCGAACCGCACCAGACCGCCAAAGGTGCCGAGCCAGAGATAACCATCCGCCGTCTGCTCGATGGCAGTGACGCTGTTGACCGGCAGGCCGTCGTCCGCCGTCCAGGCTCGGACGATGTACGGCGACAACGGTCGCTCCTCGACCCGCACCGGTTGCAGCAACCGACCGACCGATTGCACCCCGTGGGCCGCCGAGGCGACGAGCGCCAACGAGCCGACCACGCATCCGATCGCCATCCCGGACCGGCTGGCACTCGAGATTCTCAACCCCCGGCAATGTAGCAGATGGACAGGTGCTGTACACCTCGTGGCACACTTCTGAAACACATTGTGTGCTACTTACGGTCCGCGTCTTCCCTGATTTCCTTGTCGTAACCCTCTTCCGAGAAACGACTTCCACGCATCTGGCGGCGGCTGGCACGGACGGTGCTCTGCAGCCCCGCTCGATGACGGTGTCGACGAATGGACTCCCGCTCTCCCCATTGTTCGATCGCGCTGCTCCGCGCGGTCGAGCGGGAAGACCTGTCGGAGGTGACCCGCCTGCTGGCTCTGGAGGCGGATCCCAACGGCGTGAACTCGCAGGGAGCGACGCCGCTGATGGTCGCCGCGCTGCGCGGCAACGTCGCCATCGCGCACCTGCTGGTTGCCGCCGGCGCGGACCTCGACCGCCAGGCCGCCGACGGCAGCACGGCGCTGATGAAAGCGGCGCTGTGGGGGAGTGTGGAGATCGTCGAGGCGCTACTGCGGTTCGGCGCCGACGCGGCGCTGACCGACGCCGAAGGCTGGACCGCCCCGCTCATCGCGCGCACCCGGGGGCACGAGGAGATCGTACGGCTCCTCACCGAGTGGAGGCCGTGAGCCGCGCCGGTCCGCGCCTCCGGCGATGGAACGACCACTCGCCGGCGAACACGAGAAGCAAGGAGAAGGAGACAGAGAGATGAAGAGGAAGCGACTCCAGGCCGCATGGATGCTGATGGTGTTGGCCTTGCTGGCCGCACCGAGCGAGCTCACCGCCTTGCAACGGATCGACGCCGTCGTGCTGGAGAGCGGTGAGGACTTCCTCTACTCGGCGGTGATCGATCCGGCGGGCGAGTTCGCTTATTTCGGCACCGTCAGCTTCTCGGGGCAGGTGGTGAAGATCGACCTCGAGACTTTCGAGCGGGTCGACGCGATCACGCTGGAAAGCGGCGAAGACTCTCTCACCTCGGCGGTGATCGATCCCGCCGGCGAGTTCGCCTACTTCGGCACCGCCACCGCCCCCGGACGGGTGGTGAAGATCGACCTCGAGACCTTCGAGCGGGTCGACGCGGTTACGCTGGACAGCGGCGAGGAGATCCTCCGCTCGGCGGTGATCGATCCCGCAGGCGACTTCGCCTACTTCAGCACACAGACCTTTCCCGGAAGGGTGGTGAAGATCGACCTCGAGACCTTCGAGCGGACGGGCGCGGTCGCAATGAACGGCGACGAGAGCTTCTTGTCGTCGGCGGTGATCGATCCGGCGGGCGAGTTCGCCTATTTCGGCACGGCCGACGTCGGCGCACGGGTGGTGAAGATCGACCTCGCGACCTTCGAGCGCGTCGACGCCATTACGCTGAAAGCCCAAGAGGACACTCTCTTCTCGGCGGTGATCGACCCCGTCGGCGAGTTCGCCTACTTCGGCACGTTCAACGCCCCGGGACGGGTGGTCAAGATCGACCTCGCGATCTTTGAGCGGGTCGACGCGATCACGCTGGATGGCGGCGAAAACGCCCTCTTTTCGGCGGTGATCGATCCGGCGGGCGAGCTCGCCTACTTCGGCACGGAGACCTCCCCGGGGCGGGTGGTGAAGATCGGACTCGTGGCCGCGGCCCCGGAGCTGACGTTCGACCCGACGAGCCTCGACTTCGGTGATGTCGAGGTCGGCTCGACCAGTGAGGCGATGACCTCGACGCTCGAGAACACCGGTGACGGCGAGGCCACCGCGCTGGCCTTCACGGTTCCGGGTGAGGGCTTCGAGGCCGACACCAGCGGCTGCGGCCCGACCCTGCCGGTCGGCGGGAGCTGCCCGGTCAGCGTCACCTTCACGCCGACGGCCTCCGGTCCGACCAGCGCCACCTTGACCGCCGAGAGCGCCGAAGGCGCCGCCGCCGACCTGGCGCTGACCGGCAACGGCGTGAGCGAGACGGGAGTCTTGCTCCCGGTCGCCCTGGAGGTCGACTACCAGATCCTGGCTTCCGACGGCAACGGCGTCTTCGAGGCGGGAGAGACCGTCGACGTGGCGCCCGCCTGGCGCAACGACGGCAGCGCGCCGCTGAGCCTCCTCGGCACCGCCGCCAGCTTCACCGGTCCCGACGGCCCGGACTACGAGCTGCCGGCCGCGGCGGCGGACTACGGCCTGGTGAACCCGGGCGACACCGCGAGCTGCCGCGACACCGGCGTCTGCTACCAGATGGAGATCGGCCCGCCGGGGGTTCCCCGACCGGCGACGCACTGGGACACTACATTCGACGAGACCCTCTCCGACGACACCGCCAGAACCTGGACGCTGCACGTCGGCGACAGCTTCGTCGACGTGCCGCGTACGAGCCTCTTCTACCGGGCCGTCGAGACGCTGCTGCACCACGGGGTGAGCGGCGATCCGCTGCTCGGCCGCGGCGATCTGCAGCTCCTCGGCTGCACGGAGACCGAGTTCTGCCCCGCGCAGGACACCACCCGCGAACAGGTCGCGGTGTTCGTGCTCCAGGCTCTGGAAGGTGCCGGCTACGTGCCGCAAGCTTGCGTCGAGGGCGAGACGGCGTTCGGTGACGTGCCGTTCGACAGCCCGTTTTGCCCCTGGATCGAAGAGCTCGCGAGTCGCCAGGTCACCGCCGGCTGCGGCGAAGGCCTCTACTGCCCCGCCGCTCCGGTCAGCCGTGCCCAGGCCGCGATCTTCCTGCTCAAGACCTTGGAGGGACACGGCTACGACCCACCGCCTTGCACCGGTGCCTTCCACGACGTGCCCTGCCCGTCGCTCTTCGCCGACTGGATCGAGGAGCTGTTCGACCGCGGCGTCACCGCGGGCTGCGGCGGCGAGCCGCCCGCCTACTGTCCGGCCAACCCGACCACCCGCGCTCAAATGGCCAGCTTCGTCACCCGGACCTTCGGGCTCACCCTCTACGGACCGTAGGAAACACAACGAAACGAACGAGAGGAGAGACGAGATGCGTCAGGAGCTCATGACTCGGAACCTGGCCGTCGCCAGGGCACTGCTGCTGGCCGCTGTCCTGGCAGCAGCCGCGGAGGTGGTCGTCGCGACCAACGCCGATGCGTCGCCGGCGGAGCCCTCGCTGTCCAATGGCTTGACCCGCGAGCAGATGGCGGGTTTCTACCCGAGTCTCGCCGGCGTTCAGTACCAGCCGCCGGCCTGCGTGTCGGGTCAGGAGATGTTCACCGACGTGCCGGCGACGAGCCCGTTCTGCCCGTGGATCGAGGAGCTCGCCCGCCGCGGCATCACCACCGGCTGCACCGCCACCCAATATTGCCCTGGCAACACCGTGACCCGCGCCCAGATGGCGGTCTTCATCGTCAAGGCGATGGAGGCCTGCCCGACGCTGGACCCGACCGACGAGATGATGCGGGTCGGCGGGGTGTGCATCGACAAGTACGAGGCGTCGATATGGGACGCCCCGGTGGGCGGCAACCAGATCACCGGGGTGATCCCTTGCGCCGCCAACGGCCAGGATTGCGACAACATCTACGCCCGGTCGGTGGCGGGGGTCCATCCGCGGGACAACATCACCTGGTTCCAGGCGCAGGCGGCGCTCGAGAACTCAGGCAAGCGCCTGCCGACGAATGCCGAGTGGCAGATGGCGGGTCGCGGGACGCCGGACGGGTTACCGTGCAACGTCAACTCGAGCGGCACGGTCGTCACCGGCTCTATTCCCGACTGCGTCTCCACCCGGGGCGTCTTCGACATGGTGGGGAATCTCTGGGAGTGGGTTGCCGATTGGGTGCCGACCTCGACCTTCTGCCCGGGCTGGGGCGCCTTCAGTGACGACCAGATGTGCCTTGCCGGCGCCTCGACAGAGCTCCAAGGTCCCGGCGCGGTCCTGCGCGGCGGCTATTGGTTCAGCGGCACGGCTGCTGCGGGACCATTAGCGGTCCGCGGTGACGTCCAGCCGTCGATCTCGTCTGTGGGCTTCGGCTTCCGCGGCGCCCGTTAGTCGACATTGGCCCTGAAGAAAGCAGAGAGCGAGGGATCTCGTGCTCCGTCCGCCACCTGGCGATGCCTGCACCGAGGTCGTCCCCGAATCCACATTTGCCGCCGGCTCGTCCCTCATCGGAACCCCCTTTCGCCGGCAGCATACGGTAGAATGGATATCTGTCCAGGCCCACTATGAAAATTTCGACCAGGCCAGTCTGGCGTGGCGAGAACGGCGAGCGGGGCGATCTTCGGCGGCCTTCGCACGGACGGGACCGCGCTGCCCCTGTTTCAGCAGATCTACAGAACGATTCGCGAGGCCATCCTGGACGGACGGCTGGAGCCGGGGACGCGCCTGCCCTCGACCCGTACCTTGGCGCGCGATTTCGCGGTGTCGCGGTCGACCACGGGGGAGGCGTTCGCCCAGCTCCAGGCGTAGGGATTCGTCGAGCGACGGGTCTCGTCGCGCGCCGCCGCGACCCGACGTCACACCGACTTTCCGCAACCCGCTCCGGTGCGGCCGTTCTCCGGCTCCAACCCGGCGCTCGACGCGGTTCCCCTCGACACCTGGCGCGGCATCGTGACCCGCTGCGCACGGCGCGCCGGCATGCACGCCCTCGGTACCGGCGATGCCGCCGGATACGGTCCCCTGCGGGAGACAATCGCCGACTACCTGAGCACCTCGCGAGGGGTGATCTGCTCACCGCGGCAGGTCGTCATCCTCACCAGCTCGCAGCAAGCGCTCGCCCGGGTCCTTCGCCGCCGCGCTCAGGATCGTTGATCCGACCGGCCGCTCAGTCCGGATGTTCTTCCTTGCGGCAGGCTCTCAGCTCAGCAGGAACTGAAGGTCCTCGGGGGTCAATGCGCGGATGGCGCTCTTGTCGGCGCAGAGGATGGCCTCGGCGAGGTGGCGCTTGGATTCCTGGAGCGCCTGGATCTTCTCCTCCACGGTGTCGCGGGCGATCAGGCGGTAGGCCATGACCGGGCGGGTCTGGCCGATGCGGTGGGCACGGTCGATGGCCTGTGTCTCCACCGCCGGGTTCCACCACGGGTCGGCGAGGAAGACGTAGTCGGCGGCGGTCAGGTTGAGCCCTAGGCCGCCGGCCTTGAGGCTGATGAGAAACAGCGGGCATGCGGGATCGGTCTGGAAGCGCTCGACCCGCTCTTTGCGCTTCCTGGTGCGCCCGTCGAGGTACTCGTAAGGAATCTCGGCGGCGTCGAGGCGGCGGCGCACGATGGCGAGGAGCTGGACGAACTGGGAGAAGACCAGCGCCTTGTGTCCTTCGCTGACCACCTCCGCGAGCTGCTCCAGCAGGGTTTCGAGCTTGGCCGAGCTGCCTGCGGCGCGTTCACGGTTGAGCAGGCCGGGATGGCAGGAGGCCTGGCGCAGGCGCAGCAGCGCCTCGAGCACCTGGATCTTGGACCGCGCGAGCCCGACCTGCTCGATGCGTTGGGCGAGGCTCGCGCGGTAGTGCTCCTTGAGCTCGTCGTAGAGCCTGCGCTCGCCACGTGAGAGCTCGACCCTGAGGATCTGCTCGGTCTTTCGAGGCAGGTCGATTAGCACCTCGTCCTTGGTTCGGCGCAGAATCACGGGCTTCAAGGCGCGCGAGAGGGCGGCGAGATTCTCCTCGGCGAACGTCCTCGCGTTGGTGAGGCCGTGGAGCTTGGGGAGGCGTCCCAGCATGCCCGGGTTCAAGAACTCGAAGATCGAGAACAGCTCGCCCAGGTGGTTCTCCACCGGTGTGCCGGTGAGGGCCAGGCGCTGACGGGCGCGGATCAGGCGGCAGGCCTTGGCTGACTGGGAGGCCGCGTTCTTGATCGCCTGGGCCTCGTCGAGGATCGCTACGTCGAACTCCCGGTCCCTGAGCTCGACGATGTCGCGACGCAGGGTGCCGTAGGTGGTGACGATCACGTCGTAGCGGTCGAGATGCTCCCGCTCGGCCGTGCGATCACGGCCGGTGTAGTCCAATACCTCGAGGCGGGGTGTGAAGCGCGCGGCCTCGTCGCACCAGTTGTAGACGAGGCTCCGCGGGGCGACGACCAGATGGGGTCGCCGTTGCCCGTCGCGCCGGCGGCCAAGGCGCAGTCGCTGCAGGTAGGCCAGGACCTGTACGGTCTTGCCCAGTCCCATGTCATCGGCGAGACAGCCGCCCAAGCCGAGCTCATCGAGGAAACGAAGCCAACCGAGGCCTTCTCGCTGGTAGGGGCGCAGCGCGCCGTGGAAGCCCCGCGGTGCCGGCTCGGGCTCGACGCCATGGAAGCCGGCAAGCCGCTGACGCACCTGTGCAAAGCGCCGGTCCGCGTCTACGTGCGTGTCGGCGAGCAGCATGTCGAGGAGCAGGGCCTGGGAGGGCAGCACCCGCAGGTCGCCATCCTCCTCCTGGACCAGGGCGGCAAGCGGGGCGTAGCGCTCCAGCCAGTCCTCGGGGAGCATGCCTTGCTCGCCGTCCCCCAACGCGATCCAGCGTTCGCCCCGCCGGACGGCTTCCAGCAGCCGCGGCAGGGCCACGGCCCGGCCCTCGAAGTCGACCTCGCCGGCCAGGTCGAACCAATCGACGCTCGAGGTGACCGCCAGGCGTAACGCCCCCGGCCGCCGCAGGCGTCGGTGGTCGGCCTCCACCACCCAGCCTTCGGCCAGCAGGGTTTCGACGACAGCCGGGAAGCGGGAGCTCTGGAGCTCCAAGGGCCATGTCTCGCCGGCGAGCTCGCGTGTCCGCAACCCCAGCTCGCGCAGGCGAGCCAGCGCCGCGGCCTCGGTCTCTCGGTCGCGGGTCAGCATTCGGCGCGTTGCGGGATCGATCAGCGTTGCGGGTCCCTGGCCGGCTTCGACCTGGTGTCCGGCGTAGTCGCACGAGACGTGGGCCTCGAGGGTCGTCTGCCGTCCCGTGTCCGGCGGCGAGCGAAACGCGAGGCGCGGAGTCGGGGCCACCATGACCACTTCGAGCTCGAGCTCCGGCGGTAGGACGAGCTCCGGGAGGGCCGGCAACCGCCCCAACTCCGCGAGCAAGGCGTCGACCTGGTCGACCGGCACTTCGAGGCCACCCTGTTGGCGCAGGCTGGCGATCCACGGGAACGCCTCGCCCGCGTCGAGCCGCGCCAGCCGATCGCGAAGGATCGCCAGGCCGTTGGCCAGCAGCAGCACCGGCTCGTCGAGCGCCAGGATCTCGTCGGGCCGTCGTAGCTCGCCGTGGAGGCGCACGAGGCCTTCCGTCTCGGAGATCTCGCCGCGGAGGGCGAAGCGGTAGGGCGGGCCGGGATCCCAGGTGAGTCGAGGAACCGTGGTCGTGTCCGCTCCGTGCTCTTCGATCCAGCCACAGCGGCCGGTGGCACAGAGGCGGGGCAGCAGGAAGTCGTGCAACGGTGCCGGCACCGTGGCTTGTCTGCGGCGTTCCCGATGCCGGGGAGGGCGCCAGGGGCCCCGAGGGCCGTTGGTGTCGAGACGCAGCGCCAGCAGGGTGGACAGGAGCTCTCGGTCCTCCGGCACCGTGAAGCTATCGAGCTCGTCCTCCGAGAGCTTCAGATCCTTGACCTTTCCCCAGCCACCGCCGCGTCGTTCCTGGCGCTGAAAGAAGCCCACGACCAGCCGCCCGGTCTCGAACGTCGGCCGGATCTCGATCAGGTACCAGGCCTCGCGTTGGCGGCGCAGCGAACCGGCGGCGGGCTCGTCCGTCTGTACCTGGTGCTGAAGTGCCGAGCCCAGGCGGGCGAGTCGTTGACGCCAGCCGGCGCCTTGCGGGTCGCCGGGAGTCGGCATCCAAGCGGCCGGTGAGCCGGCCTCGGTCGCGTCTTCGTCCCCGAAAGAGTCGTCCCCATCTTCCTCGTCCGCGAAGATCAGCTCGTAGAGCAGATCTTCGTCGGCGACGATCTCGAGCTCGCCCGAGCCGGGCACCAGGCTGCCGTAACCCGCGGCCTCGAAGGTCAGCAGCGTGGCCCAGAGGTGCTTGCAGGGTGCCGCTTGAAAACGTGGGCAGGTGCAGAAGACGAAAAGCGCCCCGTCATAGGCATACGACCAGTCCAGCGCCACGCCATAGGTCGCCCGCCCGGACCCCGCGACGCGGGCGATCATCCGCTGGTCCGAGAACGCCCGCAGCCGGCCGCGTCCCTGGGCGTGGTACGAGGTTCCACGCTGGCGGTCTGCTGGCTCGAACTCGCGGGAGCAGCGACGGGTGAGCGACCGAGGGGTCCTGGTGCGGGGGCGACTTCGCGGCATCAGTGGTCAGGAGCGGTGACGATTCCATCCCGTGCGATCGGATCGGGCGATACTGCCATGGAAGAGCTCGAGCGGGACAGGCCCGGACACTCCTCGTCGCCGAGGTACCGTCGAATGATGTGGATCGGCGCCTTCCCGAGGATCAACTTCCAGGCCAGGTGCTGGCGCACGGCAGAAACACTGACCTGCCTCTAAGGTATACTCTACACGGGAGATAGCCATGGAAGCGATCAAGAAGCGCTATATCGTTGACGAGGAGAACCGGCGGGTGGCAGTCCAGATCGACCTCGACACCTACGAGCGACTCGAGGAGCTGCTGGAGGACCACGCGCTCACGCAGCTCATGGCCGAAGGCGACGATGGTGAAGCTCTCGATCTAGAGGACGCCCGGTCGTACTACGACCAGCTTCCAAAGGCAGATTGAAGACCCGCTACACAAAGCGGTTTCTCAAGGACCTCGCCGCGATTTCCTCCCAGTATCGGGACCCAAGCGGCTCCGGAGTCTCGAAGCTCTCCTCGGCGCTCGCTGGCCGGCAAGGCGAGTCCATGCGGCCGAGCACGTTCTTCAGATGCTCCAGTGTACGTCCCGGCCGGCCTCGCCCCCTGTCTCGATCTCCGACTCGGGGACGGCGATAGGGCGTGAGTAGTGGCGGCGGCGACGCCAGTGCTCTACGTGTTTGGCGGAGCGAAGTCAACACCTCGCCGCAGGATTAGTTGGAGAGGGGTAATACTGAGCGGCAGAGCAACTCCAGGCGATCCAGCTTGGCGAGGAAGGTCAGGGGGCTGGTGTCGATGACCCAGCGGGTCATCCCGCGAGATCTCGAGCCGCGGCAATCTCCTCGCGGATCTCGTCGTCGCGCAGGTTGATCGCGGGCGCTCCAGCCGAGGAGAGGCGGCGGAGGAAGGCGAGGCGGTCCATGCCGGCGAGCTCTGCCGCCTCGCCGGACGACAGGCGACCCAACTCATATAGCTTCGCGGCGGCGAAGTACGCCAGCTCGCGAGGGAGCTCTTCTTCGCCGATCTGGAGGGTTTCAGCGAGCTGGTCTGGGTATAGGAGCTTCGCTTCTCTCATCGTGACCTCACGGCCGAAATCTAGCAGGTACTGGGCTGCGTGTTCCGAGGCGCCGTGGACTCAGCGACTCGTCAGGTCGTTCATCGCTTCCGCGATCAAGGCCTCGTCGACTCCGTGACGCGTCAAAGATGTGATGAACTGGGACAGCTCGACAGTCGCCTCCAGCCTGGCGAGGTCCTGGCGCAGACCCTGTCCGACATAGGCGCGGATCAGCGGTTGATAGCCCGAGAACCCGAGCAGCGGGGCGACTCGCTTCAGCTCTTCGATGACGTCCTCCGGCATGCGGATGCTGATGGTCGTCATCGGGCGGTCCTTCCGCAGACGCTTCTTGAGGTCACTAGTCTTCATAGTGTCTCCTCTCCGCGCGCGTGGCTCTCCGGGCTGAGACGATCCGAAACGCGTCTCCCCGTTCGACGAAGACGACGTACAGAAACTGCCAGTCCTCGGTCAGCCCGAGAACCGCTTCACGCGCCTCCTCGCCTTCTTGGTCGGCGTCGAGAGTTCGCAGGAATGGGTCGAAGAAGACTTCGCATGCCTGCTCGAACTCGACACCGTGCTTGCGCCGATTCGCCACGGCCTTCACGGCGTGCCACTCGAAGTGAATGCCGTGGATCGAGTGGCGTACCGACAAGGGAGACACTATTCCAAGGGTATATACGATGTCAATACAATCTCGGCTAGCGTCGTGCTGCGGAGCTGACTTGGGGGGGATAGCTCGCCCCAGAGAGTCGCGCTCCTCCAGCCAAGCAAGACGAGAAGCGGCGGCTCGGTCGCTCGCCATCTTCGGGAGGAAGAGTTCCGCGACGTACCATCGGGTGCGAATCGCTCCTGCGAAGTACATGCACCGCTCGATCGGGAGCTCGCCATGCGGACAAGCGGGTCACGCGACGAGCCGGTCTTTCATCTTGATCGGCTGGTAGAAGGAGAACTCGTCGGATTCCAGATGGAAGTGGAGCCCGGTGAAGGCGCGGGCGTCGCCGTCGAAGAAGCGTGGGGGTCTGCCCCGGATGATCCCGTAGAGGGTCGTGATGCGCTGCTGCCCGTCGAGGAGCAGCTTGACGACGCCCGGGGGGAGACTCCCTTCGCCACGGGTCTGCGCGCCGTCGGAGCCGGTGACCCAGACGAGGAGACTGCCTACGGGATGCCGACGAAACAGCGAGTCCATCAACCCGCGCACCTGGTCGCCCTTCCAGACGTAGCCGCGCTGGAGCTCCGGCAGGGCGATGTGGCCGCTGTCTATGTGGTCGAGGATGGCTGAGATCTTCATTGCTCCGCTCTCTCTGTGTGAGGGTTGCTGTTGATGCGTCGCATCATGGGCCGCCGGATCGTGGCGGTTCGGCGAATCCCATCGCTTCGATCTGGCCTTCCCAAGGCCGAAGGGCATGCGCTATGGCGCGGCGGAGGGCGTCTTCGTGCCTGTCTTGAGCGGCAAGGAGGAAGAGCACACGGGCAGTACGAAACGCCTCCACGCACGATGCACCAGTGCGGAGTCGCAGCTTTGAGGCCATCGAGGCAGCGAAGGCGTGACATTCCTCGCGGCGGAAGTGCTGGTAGATGACCAAGGAGCAGTCCGACTCCCAGAGCTCCTGGATCTCGCGCCAGGTGACTTACTTCGAGGAGTTCTTGCGGCCAACGGGCTTTGATGGGATCTCAATGCCGTTGTCGGGATCGAGGAACACGAGATCTGCTTTGGAGGCGGCGGCGAGCAAGCCTTCGCGCCAGGTGTCGCGCGCCAAGCGGGTGTCGGGAACGATCTCTGAGTGGTAGGAGGCTCGTGGCAGCAGATCGGTCGCCTCGATCATCGACACCCGTGGTGTCGAACCGGCTCGGAGCATGGCCGCGAGCTCGGCGTAGAGATGTGGGTCACAGTCCTTCCAGCCGTCGGATTGCTCGAGGTATGTCCGAAGGCGGCCGTCGGATCCTCCGTCGTCCGGAGTCAGCATCCACGCGACGAGGAGCCTGGCATCGCCCGCGGACTGCAGCGCGCGCAATAGACCGTATTTGCGGAAGTCGTTGACGTCGCCGAAGTACTGGTTCTTCATCTCGGGTCGAGGCTGTTCGTCAGCACCCATGACCCATGACGGAGAGCATCGGGTCGAAGAGGTAGGCGAGCCGGAAGCGCGCGGCCTCCGCGGCAAGCTTGAAGAGGTGGCCGTCGCCGTCGAAGCTCCAGCGGGGGCCGGGGGCGACGATCTCGAGGCGGGGCTCGTCGTCGCGGTAGAGGCGGCGGGAGTCGATGCGGCCTTCCGGGTCTTTGTAGGTGAGCTCGAGGCAGTCGGCGCGCTGCCATTGGGCCTGAACACCCGGATCCAGTGGCTCAAGCGCTCCGCTCGTGGTTTCCGCAACCGAGAGCGTTTCCGTACGGCGATCTACTTCCACCTCGGTGGCCTCAACCTCTACCCCGACTCAGCTACCCACACGAATTCCTGATGAGCCACATATGTTTGATCTGTGCCGAGCGGGTGATGGAGCAGATGCTGGAGGATGACGCGGCGCGGCATTTCGAGGAGTACGCGGAGTTCACCGAGGCGATCAAGGCGAGCGGGCAGTTCGTCGCCGGGAACCGACTCGCGCCGGCGAGCTCCGCGGTCACCGTTCGCGTGCGTGGCGGCGAGAGTGTGGTGACCGACGGCCCGTTCGCCGAGACCAAGGAGCAGTTCGGTGGCTACTACCTGATCGAGGCCGCGGACCTGGACGACGCGGTCTCGGTGGCATCGAAGATCCCCGGCGCGCGGCTTGGCTGCGTCGAGGTACGGCCGATCGCCGACGACCCGCAGACGCGAGCGCTCGGGCTCGAGACTCCGTAGCTCGATTCGTCGAGAGATCGCGCGGACGGCGTGGGCTCTCGGGAAACGGGTGCCGGGTCGTCAGCGCGCAGAGCCCGGTGGGGGGAGGGGCGGGCGAGCCGCCGGCGTGGGGAGGGTAGGCTTGCACGCCATGGCTGAAGGATCGCGAAACGAGGCCGCACGCGTGCTGTTCGTCTGCCTGGGCAACATCTGCCGCTCGCCGACGGCTGAGGGGCTGTTGCGGGCGCGGTTGGCGGGGGACGGGCTGGAGGGCCGCGTGGAGGTGGACTCGGCGGGCACCGGGGCCTGGCACGTCGGGGAGGGGCCCGACCGGCGGATGGCGCGGGCGGCCGAGCGGCGCGGCTACCGGCTGGACGGGGCGGCGCGGCAGGTGGGGCCGGAGGACTTCCATCGGTTCGATCTGGTGGTCGCCATGGACCGGCAGAACCTTGCCGATCTCGAGGCGATGGCGCCGAGCGGGGAGGGGGGGCGGGCGGAGCTCAGGTTGTTCTCGGAGTTTCTGCCTGCCGGGTCGCCGGTGGATGTGCCCGATCCTTATTACGGCGGCGCCGAGGGGTTCGATCGCGTGCTCGATCTGGTGGAGGAGGGGTGCGCGGCGATCGTCGAGTACCTGCGCCGGTGATGGACTCGACGCTGCGGCGGGGGGTGGAGGCGGCGCTGGCGGCGCGGGACGGGCGGCCGGCGGAGATCGTCGACGAGCGTCCGGTCGGCGGGGGCTGTATCCACGACGCCTGCCTGCTCGAGCTCGCCGACGGTCGGCGTCTCTTTCTCAAGGCCGACGCGGGGGTGCCCGGCGATCTCTTCGAGCGCGAGGCGGAGGGCCTGCT
>JBOGJI010000126.1:0-41982 GCA_050747865.1 Thermoanaerobaculia bacterium | reverse complement strand
CCCAGGGGAGTGATCAGATCCATCGCCACGGCAGTCTACTAAGAGCCTGTGAATGAATCTCCCATGGGAGATTCATTCACAGGCTCTTAGTAGACTGCCGTGGCGATGGATCTGATCACTCCCCTGGGAAGCGCGTGGCGGCGCATGACCGGGGCGCTGTTCCGGCCCTGGCGCCCGGCGCTTTGGTTCACCGTCGGCCTGGGCGCCTGGCTCGCCAATCTGACGAACTGCGGCGTGCCGGCGCCCGGTTTCAATCCGAACCTGGGCAGCGGGGACGGCGGCGACGGGTTCGAGGAGCTGTCGCGAACGGTCAGTGAGAACCTGCCCTTCATCCTGGCCGTGGCCATCCCGCTGTTCCTGGTCCTCGTCGCGCTGGCCGTGGCGCTGCTGTGGCTGAGCTCGCGCGGCCAGTTCCTCTTCGTCGACAACGTCGCCCGGGGCCGCGCGGCGGTGGTCGCCCCCTGGGGCGAGCACGGCGCGCTCGCCAACTCCCTGTTCTGGTGGCGCCTCGGGTTCGGGCTGGTCTGCCTGCTGGCGTTTGGCCTCACCCTGACGCCGCTGTGCGTCGCCCTCTTCCGCGGCGGCGGCGAGCCGCAGCCATGGGTCTTGCTCGCCGTCGTCCCGTTGATGCTGGCACTCGTCGTCGCGGTCGTCCTGATCCAGCTCTACCTGCAGGACTTCGTGGTGCCGATCATGTTCCGCCAGCGCCTGAAGGCGCTGGCCGCCTGGGGGCGTTTCCTCCAGCTCTTCCGGCGCCACCCGGGAACGTTCCTCCTCTACGCCTTGTGGATCCTGCTCCTTGCCTTCGGCATCGGCTGCGCCATCTTTGTGCTCGGCTGCCTGACCTGCTGCGTCGGATGGCTGCTCCTGGCGCTGCCGTACCTCGGCACCGTGCTGCTGCTGCCGGTGCTCTACACCTACCGGGCGTACAGCCTGGAGCTCCTCGCCCGGCTCGCGCCAGAGTACGACTGTTTCGAGGGCGGCACCGGCCTCGCCCCGACCTCTTCGTGAGCGACGGCGAGGCCGCCGCGGCGCCGGCTCGCTCCCGCCAGGCCGAGGGAGGCGGAGAGGGAAGGCGCATCCTGCACTGCGACATGGACGCCTTCTACGCCTCCATCCACATCCGCGACGACCCGTCGCTGGCCGGCAAGCCCGTGGTCATCGGGGGGACGCCCGAGCAGCGAGGCGTGGTGGCGGCGGCCAGCTACGAGGCGCGCAAATACGGCATCCACTCGGCCATGCCGTCGGCGCGGGCGCACCGGCTGTGCCCGGAAGCCCTGTTCCTGCCGCCGGACTTCCGCCGCTACCGCCGCGAGTCGCAGCGCATCTTCGCGATCTTCCGCGAGTTCACGCCGCTGGTGCAGACGGTGGCCCTGGACGAGGCCTATCTCGATGTCTCCGAGCGCTGGCAGCCGTGGGGGAGCGCCACCGGGGTCGCCGAGGCGCTGCGCCGCCGCATCCGCGAAGAGCTCCAGCTCACCGTCAGCGTCGGCGTCGGCCCCAACCGCCTGGTGGCCAAGATCGCCTCCGACTTCGACAAGCCCGACGGCCTCACGGTGGTGCGTCCTCACCGGGTACAGGCCTTTCTCGACCCCCTGCCCGCCCGCCGCCTGCCCGGCGTCGGCCCGGCCACCGAGCGCCGCCTCGCCGAACTCGGCGTCCACACGGTGCGCGATCTCCGCACCCTGCCCCGCGAGCGCCTGCTCGAGCTCCTGGGCCGCAACGGCGAGCGGCTGCACGACTTCGCCCACGGCCGCGACGACCGACCCGTGTGCGTCCACCAGGAGGCCAAGAGCCTGTCGTGCGAGCGCACCTGGGCCGAAGACATCCGGTCCCTCGCGGCCATGGACGAGCGCCTGACCGCCATGGCAGAAAAGGTGGCCGCCGGCCTCGAGCGCCGCCAGCTCTCGGCCTGCACGGTGACCGTCAAGGCCCGCTACCCGGACTTCACGACCATGACGCGATCCGCCACCCTGGACGGCCCGACCCGCGACCCCGCGCGCATCACCGAGGTCGCACATTTCCTCTTGCGCCGCACCGAGGCCGCCAACCATGGCGTCCGCCTGCTCGGCGTGGGCGCCTCCAACCTGGTACCGGGGAGCCTCGAGCAGCTCACTCTATTCGGCGGCTGAGAGACGCCCTAGCTTCCTGTCATGCGCCCGCGGTTGCTCTTCATCTTCCTCGACGGCGTGGGACTCGCGCCGCCGGGTACGGACAATCCCTTCGCTTCGGTGCCCATGCCGGCCCTCACGGGGCAGATCGGAGGCCGTCTGGTGGCCGGGACCGTGCCGCGGGACGGGGTGCTGCTGCGCGAGCTGGACGCCACGCTCGGGGTCGAGGGGATGCCGCAGAGCGCCACGGGACAGACCTCGCTGTTCACGGGGGGGAACGCCGCGGCCGTGCTCGGGTTCCATCAGGCGGCGTTTCCGGGGGGCCGCCTTCAGCGGCTCTTGGCCGAGCACAGCCTCTTCCGTCGGCTGTCCGAGGAGGGTCTTCGCTGCACGTTCGCGAACCCGCTCACGCGGGATCCGTACGGTCAGACCTCGGGGCGCCTGTCAGCCACCACGCGCGCCATGATGGCGGCCGGACTGCCGTTTCGACGCCTCTCCGACCTGGCACGGGACGAGGCGGTCACCTGGGACGTCTGCCGGGATCGCTGGACCCGCTCTGGCGGCGGCTGGGAGCGCATAGAAGCGCCGGTGGCCGGCCGCCATCTCGTCGGCCTCGCAGCGACGCACGACGTCACGTTGTTCGAGACCTTCATGACCGACCTCGCGGGGCACGGTCGGTGGGGCTGGACGGCGGAGGAGGCCCTGACCCGCGTCGACGGCCTGATCGCTGGAATCCTTGGAAGTGCCGATCCCGGCCTGACCGTGCTGCTCACCAGCGACCACGGAAACGTCGAGTCGGAGAGCACGCGACTCCATACGCGCAACCCCGTGCCTCTCGTGGTGTGGGGCCCGGGGCGGGATGCCTTCGCAGAGTGCTCGTCCATTCTGCATGTGGCGCCGGCCGTTCCAGGCCTGTTCGGACTGGCTCAGGAAGAGGCATCGCAGAGCGAGGCATCGGATTTGCTATAACTGCGTGCCGCATGATCGAAGTTCGGGAGCTGACGCGTCGCTACGGGACCATCATCGCCGTCGATGCGGTCTCGCTGTTGGTGGAGGAGGGGGAGATCGTCGGCCTGCTGGGGCCCAACGGCGCCGGCAAGACGACCCTGCTGCGCATGGTGACGGGGTTCCTGCCCCCGACCTCCGGACACGTGCGCGTGGCTGGCCGCGACATGACGCGGGACTCCCTGGCGGCGCGCCGCAGCCTGGGCTACCTGCCCGAGAACGTGGCGCTCTATCCCGAGCTCCGGGTGGGCGAATATCTGGCCTATCGCGCCCAGCTCGAGGGGCTGCCGCGCTCCCGCCGCGCGGCCGCCATCGACCGGGCGGTGGAGCGCTGCCTGCTCACCGAGGTGCGCAACCAGGTCATCGGCACGCTGTCCAAGGGCTACCGGCAGCGGGTCGGCCTGGCGGCGGCCATCCTGCACCAGCCGCCGGTCCTGGTCCTCGACGAGCCGACCGTCGGCCTCGACCCCAAGCAGATCATCGCCATCCGCCAGCTCATCCGAGAGCTGGCGCGCGAGGCCACGCTGCTGCTGTCCACTCACATCCTGCCCGAGGTGGAGCTGCTGTGCGATCGGGTGGTCATCTTGGACCGCGCCCGCATCGTCGCCGAGGGCACGCCGGAGACCCTGAGCGAGCGCTGGCGGGGTGAGCCGGTGCTGCGTGTCGCCGTGGAGGCGGCGCCGGGCGCGGCCGGGGTGGCGGACGCGCTGGCCGCCGTGCCGGGAGTGACCGCGGTCGAGGTCGACGAGACGCAGGCGGGCCGCTTCCGCCTGCGCTGCGAGGGCGAACCTCCGGCGGCGGAGGTCTTCCGGCTGGCGGTGGAGCGCGGCTGGGTGCTGGTCGAGCTGGTGGCGGAGCGGATCTCGCTCGAAGACGTGTTCGTCCACCTGACCACGCAGGAGGCGACGGGGACGGAGGGTGACCGGGAGCCGTCGCTACCCAGTGCCGAGGAGCCAGGCGTCGGCGAAGAGGTCCCGGCATGAGAGCGATCCTGGCGATCTGCTGGCGGGAGTTCCGCGCCTTCTTCTTCTCACCCTTGGCCTACATCCTGGCCACCCTCTTCCTGGCGATCAACGGCTTCATCTTTTGGCTCATCGTCTCCTACCTGAGCAACCCGCTCGCCCCGGCCGGAGCGCCGATGCAGCTGTTTTTCGGGCAGACGGTCTTCTTCTGGCTGGTGCTGCTCTTCATCACGCCGATCCTGACCATGCGCTCGCTGGCGGAAGAGCGGCGCAGCGGCACGCTCGAGTCCCTGCTCACCGCCCCGGTGACCGAGGGGCAGATCGTGACCGGGAAGTTCTGCGGCGTGCTGGCGGCCTACCTCTTCCTGTGGCTCCCGACCCTCGTCTACTCGGCGATCGTGGCCCGCTACGGCGAGCTCGACTGGGGTCCGGTGACCGCCGGCTACGTCGGCGTGGTGGGGATCGGCGCCCTCTGGCTGTCCATCGGGATCTTCGCTTCGGCGCTGTCGCGCAGCCAGATGGTGGCGGCGCTCGTCGGTTTCGCCGTGCTGGTGCTGCTGTTCAGCGCCGGGCTGATCGGCAACCTGATCAACACGCCGAAGCTGCAGGATGTCTTCGACTATCTCGACCTCTGGCAGCACATGGGAGACTTCGGCAAGGGGATCGTGGACACGCGCCCACTGGTCTACTACCTCTCGGGTACGATCCTCTTCCTCTTCCTGGCCAGCCGCGCCCTGGAGACCCGCAAGTGGAGGTAGGTTCCGACCGGCGCGCGGAGCGCGCCGCCGCGAAGCGGCGCCGAGCGCAGCGAGGCGGTGGGCTGGGAAGCCGGATGAGCGAAGGGACGCGGCGGCGTCTGGCCGGCGGTTCGATGTTGGGCGCCGGCGTGATCCTGGCGCTGGCGCTCACCGGGATGGTGAACTACCTCGGGTGGAAATACCACGCGCGCGGCGACTGGACCTCGAGCCGCCTCTACACGCTGTCGGAGCGCTCGCAGCAGGTGCTGGCCGGCCTCGATGAGCCGCTCGACGTCGCCGTCGTCATGCGTCCCGGGGAGGAGCTGTACGACCCCGTGCAGGAGCTGCTGGCGCGTTACGAATCGGCGTCGCCCAACATCCGCGTGCGCCGCGTCGATCCCGATCGCAACCGCGCCCAGCTACAGGCCATCGTCGAGCGATACGAGCTCACCCACGGCAACGTCGTCGTCTTCCAGCGCGGCGAAGAGCGCCGGGTGGTGGAGGCCGCGGATCTCGCCGACTACGACTATTCGGGGATGCAGTTCGGAGAGGGCCCGCGGATGACCGGCTTCAAGGGCGAGCAGATGTTCACCGGCGCCATCCTCGAGCTCGCCGAAGGCCGCAAGCCGAAGGTGCTGTGCAGCACCGGCCACGGCGAGGCGAGCCTCGACGACCTCTCGGCACGGGGGCTGTCCCAGCTACAAGAGCTGCTCGGGCAGGACAACTTCGAGCTCGAGGAGTGGCGGTCGCTGGGGCAGTCGGAGGTTCCCGAGGGGACCGACCTGATCGTGGTCGCGGGCCCGCGCGCGGGGTTCACCCCGCCGGAGCTCGATCTCCTGAGCCGCTATCTCGACGGGGGCGGACGGCTGATCGTGCTGCTCGAGCCGCTGTTCCCCGGCCAGGCGGTCACCGAGACCGGGCTCGAGTCCTGGCTCTCCGGCTACGGCGTGCAGGTGAGCCGCGACATCGTCGTGGATCCGGCCAATCAGGTGCCGTTCTTCGGCGCCGAGTCCTTCTTCGTCAGCTCCTACGGCGACCACCCGGTCACCAAGGCTCTGCAGGACGCCGGAGTGCCGGTGATCCTCTCGCTGGCCCGCTCGGTGACCCCGGCGGACGATGCCGGTGACCTCCAGGTGACCCGGCTGCTGCAGACCGGGGCCGACGGCTGGGCCGAGACCGGGCTCGACGATCTGACCGCGGTGGAGAAGGGTGATGACGACACCGCGGGGCCGGTCGCGCTGGCCGTCGCCGTGGCGCCCGCGACGGACGCGGCGCCCTCAGAGGCCGGAGCCGTTGAGGAGGCCGCGTCGGAAGAGAGCGACCGTGAGGCCTCGGCGCGCACCCAGCGGCTGGTGGTGATCGGCGACGCGGACCTCATCCTCAACGGCCAGATTGCCAACGTCGGTAACCCCACCTTCGTCTTGAACGCCATCAACTGGCTGGTCGAGCGTGAGCAGCTCCTGGGGATCGCGCCGAAGGAGCCCGAGCAGGTGCGCTTGACGCTGACCCGAGGGCAGCAGCAGGCCGTCTTCTGGTTCGCGGTCGCCGGGCTGCCCCTGCTCGCCATCACCGCCGGCGCCGCGGTGTACGCGCGCCGGCGTCGCTAACGGATCGGGAGGCATGAGACCCCGCACCCTGCTCGTCCTCGCCATAGTGGTCGCGGGCCTCGCCGCGTTCATCTTCTTCTACGAGCGCGAGCTCCCGACCGGCGACGAGCTGCGCGAGCGGCGCGACCTGATGCTCGACATCGAAGCAGATGAGGTCAGCGGCTTGCTCATCGAGATGCAGGAAGGCGAGACCGTCGAGCTCCGACGGGGAAGCTCCGATGGCGAGCCGCCGGCGGATCAGATCGACAAGGAGAGCGCATCTGAACAGGCGCAGGCGAGCCCGACCGACCTCGCCTCCGAATCATGGCGTCTCGTCCGGCCGTTCGAGTTGCGCGCCGCTGACTCCGACGTCGACGGCCTGGTGAGCGCGCTGGCGAGCCTGCGACACGAACGCGTCCTGGATACGTTTGACGCCGACGAGCTCGGCCTGACCAGACCGCGGGCTCGGGTGTCCCTGTCGCGGGGCGACGAAACCGTCACCCTGCTCGTCGGCGACGCGATCCCCGCCTACTCCTCGATGGCCGTCCAGGTGGAGGGTCAGCCGGACGCCCAGGTGGTTGGGGACGCGGTCTGGGCCCAGCTCGCCAAGGAGCCGGGGGAGTGGCGCAGCCGCGAGATCGTTCCCGCCGCGCGCAACGAGATCCGCCGCATCGCCTGGCGACTCGACGGCATCGGCTTCGCCCTGGGCCGTCGCGAGAGTGAGCTCCGCATCGTCGTCCCCTACGAGGATCACGCCGACGAAGAGCTGGTTGACGCCTTGCTCACCGCTCTCACGTCCCTGCGCGTCGAGCGATTTCTCGACTCCGACGAGGACCCCGCGACGACCGAGACGCCGGAGCAGATCCTCCGCCTGCAGATCGAAGACCAGCCGCAACCGCAGGAGCTGGCGCTCGCCCAGACGGGCGAGGAAGGCGAGCTGCGGGTCCGCTACGAAGGCCAGGCCGCGGTGGCCCACAGCGAGCTGCTCGTCCGCCTGGCCGGCCCCGCGGAGGCTTGGAGGTCCCGCGTCTGGTCCACCTTCGACCTCTGGCAGGTGGAACAGGCGACGCTGCGCGACGCCAACGGTCCCGTTGTCCTCGCCCGCACCGACGACGGCTGGGCCCGCGACGGCGCGGACATCCCCTTCAATGTCGCCTCCGACCTCCTCGACGCCGTGCTCGAGACGCAAGCCGACACCGTACGCCGCCGCACCGAGACCTGGCAGCCCCCCGGCGGCCCCGAGCTCGCGATCGAGCTCGAAGCGGAAGACGACACCACCGAGACCCTCGCGCTCTACGCCGACGGGGTCGCCACCGTCTCGGGCCGCCGCGTTCTCCTCGACCTGCCACCTGACACCGCGGCCCGCCTCCACCAACACCTCACCGACCTCCGCGCCGCCGAGCCCATCGAGTCCAAGCAGCCCACCGAATCCGCCGAAAACGCTACGGATCGGTAACCCCAACCCATTCCGGCGGTCGACGACACCTCCGGGGGAAATAGCGGCCCCAGGGGGCTCCCTCGAGGCCGCTTTGGGAG
Organism: Thermoanaerobaculia bacterium; assembly: GCA_050747865.1. Taxonomy (GTDB): domain Bacteria; phylum Acidobacteriota; class Thermoanaerobaculia; order Multivoradales; family JAHEKO01; genus JBOGJI01. The sequence goes on along the minus strand of JBOGJI010000126.1, from coordinate 34,045 downwards.
GGGGCTTGGTGCCCGGTCCTGCAACCGTGGGAACGGCGCTACAAGCCGGGATCCGAATACTCGCCAAACACTTCGCGCAACGTGTCCGCGATCTCTCCCAGGGTGACCTCGGCCCGCACGCAATCGAGAATCGAAGGCATGAGCGGCACATCCTCTCTCGCGGCCGCCGCCAGCCGTGCTCGAGCCTCGTCGGCGCGTGCACCGTCGCGGCGATCGCGCAGCGCCCGCAGCCGCTCGATCTGCGCCTGCTCGGCCGCCGGATCGATCTTCAGAACCTCGGGCGGCGGCTCGTTCTCGAGCGCGTAGACGTTGACGCCGACGACGATCGCCTCGCCGCTCTCCACGGCACGCTGGTGCGCGTAGGCCGCCTCCGCGATCTCGTGTTGCTGGAAGCCGCGCTCGAGCGCCGCCAGCGCCCCTCCCATCTCCTCGATGCGCTCGATGTATTCGCGCGCCCGCCCGACGATGGCGTCGGTCAGCGCCTCGATCGCCCAGCTTCCGCCCAGGGGATCGGCGACGTCCACCACCCCGGACTCGTGGGCAAGGACCTGCTGCGTGCGCAGCGCCAGGCGCGCGGTCTCCTCGGTGGGCAGGCCGAGGGCTTCGTCGGAGGCGTTGGTGTGCAGCGACTGGGTGCCGCCGCAGATGGCGGCCAGCGCCTGGATCGTCACCCGCACCACGTTGGTGTCGGTCTGCTGGGCCGTCAGCGTCGAGCCTGCGGTCTGGGTGTGGAAGCGCATCCACAGGGAGCGCTCGTTCTGCGGCCGGTAGCGCTCGCGGATGAGCTCGGCCCACAGCCGTCGGGCGGCGCGGAACTTCGCCACCTCCTCGAGGAAGTGGTTGTGGGCATTGAAGAAGAAAGAGATGCGGGGCGCGAAGTCGTCGATCGCGAGCCCCCGCTCGCAGGCCGCGGCGACGTAGGCGAGACCGTGGGCGAGCGTGAACGCCACCTCCTGCACCGCGGTGGAGCCGGCCTCACGCATGTGGTAACCGGAGATCGAGATGGTGTTCCAGCGCGGCACCTCGCGCGAGCAGAACTCGATGACGTCGGTGACCAGCTTCATCGACGGTCGCGGCGGGAAGATGTAGGTGCCGCGCGCGGTGTACTCCTTCAAGATGTCGTTCTGCACCGTGCCGCCGACCTTGTCCCACGGCACGCCCTGCTCTTCGGCCACGGCCAGATAGAGCGCCACCAGGATGGCAGCCGTGGCGTTGATGGTCATCGAGGTGGTGACCTGGTCGAGTGGGATGCCGTCGAAGAGGCGGCGCATGTCGTCGATCGAGTCGATGGCCACACCCACGCGCCCGACTTCGCCGCGCGCCATCGCGTGGTCCGAGTCGTAGCCGATCTGCGTCGGCAGGTCGAACGCCACCGACAGCCCCGTCGTCCCCTGCGACAGCAGATAGCGGTATCTACGGTTGGACTCGCTCGCATCCGCGTAGCCCGCGTATTGGCGGAACGTCCACAGCCGCCTGCGGTACATGTCGGGATAGAGACCGCGGGTGAACGGATAGCGCCCGGGCTCGCCCACGTCTTCGGAGTGACTCAGCTCCCTCGTGTCCTCGGGTCCGAAGGAGGCGGGCAAGTGGATTCCGGAGGATGTCTGCCGCGGTTCGCGCGTCTCGTCGTCTCGACTCATGACGCGGGATTATAGGAACCCGTGCGCTCTCGATCGTGACGCACGGCCGGAAAAAACTCCACTCAACATCTTGTGGTTGCACTCTTGACACACCGCGATATGTCGTGCACACTTCATGCAGTGATCGCACTGAGCCAGAAGCGGATCGATTACGCGACGTCACGACGTCGCACGACGCGAGCGGCAATGGAGCCGTCTCGCGACGGGTCGGGCCGTCCGGCCCGCCGGCCCAGACGGTAGGGCCAGGAGGACCTCAAGATGGCGAAGAAGAAGACTGCCACGAAGAAGAAGGCCGCGACCAAGAAGAAGGCCGCGACCAAGAAGAAGACCGCGACCAAGAAGAAGACTGCGGCCAAGAAGAAGACGGCCGCGAAGAAGAAGACGGGCGCCAGGAAGAAGAGATAGTGAAGCGCTCCCGTCGGACGCGGTCCGGCGGGAGCGTGAGACTCACGACACCGGCGGGGCTCCGGTGTAGCCCCGCCGGTGTCGGACCTCCCAGTCGCGCGATCTCCTCACCCGCACCTCGATCGCGTGCTGGCTTGATTCGGTGCCGGTGGTGCGGAAGCCAAGGACATACTGGTGTCGAATCTCGGCGAGGATCTCGCGGCAGGCGGCGATGATGTCGTCGTCCGCCGTGAGCGGGAAGTAGCGGCCGCCGGTCTGCGACGACAGCTGGTCGAGCGTGTCGGCATAGCGATGGAGCTTCCTCCCCTGCGCGTCGAGTGCGGAGGGATCGCCGCTGGATAACCCCAGGGTATAGACGGGAATCTGGGCGCGCCGGACGATCTCTCGCGCGGCCGTCGGCGCGATTGTGCTGGCGTTGTCGACGCCGTCGGTGATGAGGAGCGCGGCCGGCCGCAGGGCGCCGTCGCCGGCGCCGATCCGTGGCACCCAGGCGATGGCGTCGTGGAGCGCGGTCATCCCGTACGCCTGCCAAAGGCCGACCGCTTCGCGCAGCGCGTCGAGGTCGTCGGTGAGCGGCACCTCCACCTGCAGCCCGCGGTTGGCGAAGGTGCCGAGCGCGAAGCGGTCGCCGGGTCTCGCCCGGTCGAGGAAGTGGCGGACGGCGGCGACGCTGCGCTCGAGCCGCCTCTCGGTCCCCATGCTGCCGGAGAGATCCTGCAAGACCACGAGCCGGACGGGGGAGAGCACGTCGTAGTGGAAGCTCTCGATGTGCACGGGGCGGCCGTCGACGCGCAGCTCGAAGTCCTTCTGCTCGAGGTCTTCGACGGAGCCGCGCGGGGAGCGCACGACCACCGGCACCAGGACCCACTCGACGGTTACCTCGTCGCCGAATTGCAGCCCCTCGCTCACGGGCTCCGAGCCGGTTTCCTGGGGTCGCGCCACCACGCACACGGCGAGCATCGCAGCGAGCGCGAGCAGGATGCGACGGGGGAACATGGTGCCGAAGATCGACTCTCGGGATGATCTGACGAGGGCGTCGAAGACCGGGGCTCCGGGCTCCCCGCGAAGCCGCGAACCTTGCGCGAGGCAGGGCCGCAGACTGGTATCGTACCAGCGGAGGCGAGCGATGGCGGAGTCGAGGATCAACATTCGCGACATCTCCATCAAGTGCGGCAACTGCGACACGTATCAGACGCTCTCCGGCTTCAGCCGCCGCGGCGACTGGAACGTCTACACCTACGAGTGTGAGAGCGACGTCTGCACGCCGTCCGTCACCCGCACCCTGGTGGAGGTGCCCGCGCATCTCGACGAGTTCGCTCACCGCGACCCCGACTGGCGTGGCGGCAAGCGATTCGCCGGCGAGGGGTGAAGTCTCGATTCACGTGTATATCCAGGAGGAGGGACCGGGTTGAGCAAACGGATCGTCCACATCGTCGGCACCGGAACCATCGGCGAGCCCTTGATCGGCCTGTTCGCCGACATGGGTCCCAAGATGGGCATCGACGAGGTCACGTTTCACAAGCGCACGCCATTGCAGTCCGATCGCGGCAGGCTGAACCACCTGATGGAGCGCGGCGCCCGGCTGGCGGTGGACCAGGATCAGAAGGAGGCGTTCGAGGCCCTCGGCCACCCCGTCACCTACGAAGCCGAGGAGGCGCTGGAGCGCGCCACCGTGGTGATCGACTGCACGCCGGCGGGCAACGAAAACAAGGAGCGCTACTACGCGAAGCTGCAGGGCCCGAAAGGCTTTCTCGCCCAGGGCAGCGAGTTCGGCTTCGGCAAGCCCTACGCGCGGGGGGTGAACGACGAGGCCCTGGTCGCGGGCGAAGATCGGTTTATCCAGGTCGTCTCCTGCAACACCCACAACATCACCACCCTGCTCAAGACCCTGTGCAGCGACGGGGACGGCAGCTTCCATCTCGAGCGCGCCAGCTTCGTCTGCATGCGGCGGGCGAACGACATCACCCAGTCCTCGGGCTTTGTCCCGGCGCCCTACGTGGGCAAACACGACGACCCCCAGTTCGGCACCCATCACGCCCGCGACGCGCACCATCTCTTCCAGACCCTCGACCTCGACCTCGATCTCTTCTCCAGCGCCGCCAAGCTCAACACCCAGTACATGCACTCCATCTGGTTCCAGCTCCACCTCGACCGCGACACCACCCGCGAAGAGGTGATCGAGAGGTTGCGGGCCAATCCGCGGGTGGCGGTGACCGACAAGCAATACGCCAACCTGATCTTCAGCTTCGGGCGCGACCACGGGTACTACGGCCGCATCCTGTCGCAGACGGTGGTGGTGCTGCCGACCCTCCTGGTGCGCAACGGCCGCGAGGTCGTCGGCTTCTGCTTCACGCCCCAGGACGGCAACTCCCTGCTCTCGTCCTTGGCCGCCGCCCTGTGGCACATCGACCCCGACCCGCAGGCGGTTCAGCACGGCCTCGACCCCGTCCGCCGCTGGCTCTACCGCGAGATCTGAGCCCACTCCGGTTGTCGTGAGATAGCCTCCCTGCAGCATGCGTGGCGAGAGGGTCCAGCTCGGCGACCTGCACATCGAAGGCCGCTCGTGGGCGGGGGAGGAGACCTGGTTCCGGGTCCGGCCGCCGGGTCTGGCCTTCGACGTGGGCCGCGGCGCCGTGCAGCTCGCCGGAGCGCGCGATCTGCTCATCTCCCACGGGCACCTGGATCACGCCCTGGGAGTGCCCTACGTCCTGTCGCAGCGCACTCTCCACCGCCAGGAGCGAACGCGCGTCCTCTGCCCCGCCCGGATCGTCCGGCCGCTCATTGCCCTGATCGAGGCCGCCGCCGCCATGGAAGCGGCGACGTACGACTACCAAGTCGTTGGACTCGAGCCCGGCGAACGCATCGAGGTCGGCCCCCGCCTCGCGGTAGAGGCCTTCGCCGTGGATCACGGCGTGGCCGGCCTCGGCTTCCACCTGCTGCGCCGCAGCCGGCGCCTGCTGCCCGCGCTCGAGGGCGAGAGCGGCCCCGACCTGGCCCGGCGGCGACAGCGCGGGGAGCCGGTGGAGGAGGAGATCGAAGAGCTGGCGCTCAGCTATTGCGGGGACACCGGCAGCGGGGTCTTCGACTCCGAGCCCCGCCTGTTCACCGCCCGCGTGCTGCTCCTCGAGTGCACCTTTCTCGCCGCCGGCCAGGAGGAGCGGGCGCGGCGCTTCGGCCACCTGCACCTGGCGGACCTGGAAGCGCGCGCCCAACGCTTCGAGAACGAGTACCTCGTGCTCCACCACCTGAGCCGGCGGTTCCGGCGGGCCGAGCTGGAGGCCGAGATCGCCCGCCGCCTCCCGTTGCTCGCCGGTCGTGTCCACCTGTTGCTGGGACCGCGATGAACGACGGCGATCGCGGCCGCAACGTCGCCCGGCGTCTGGCCGAGCTGGACGAGCTGACCGTCACCGTCGAGCGGCTGGTGACCGGGGGCGAGGGCCTTGCCCGCTTCGAGGGCATCCCGATCTTCATCCCGCGCGCCGCTCCCGGGGACCGGCTGCGCGTCCGCCTGGTCGAACGGCGTCCGGGATACGGCAGGGCCGAGATCGAAGAGATCCTGCAACCCGGCCCGGGCCGCCGCGATCCGCCCTGTCCCCACTTTGCGCGCTGCGGCGGGTGTGACCTGCAGCACCTGGACGATGCGCTGCAGGTGCGGCTCAAGGTCGAGGCCGTGCGTGAGACTCTGCAACGCCTCGGCGGCCTGACCTGGCCGGAGAAGGTCCGCGTCGTCGCCGGCGAGTCGTGGGCCTACCGCATGCGCACCTCGCTCCACACCCGCCCCGTGGCCGGCGGACACGAGGTCGGCTACTTCGCCCGGCGCAGCCACGACCTGGTCGTCGTCGAGCGGTGCCCGGTGCTGGTGCCGGAGCTGGAGCGCATCGTCGAGCGCCTGGGGCGGCTGATCCCGGCGGAAGGGCCGAGACGGATCGACCTGGCCGCCGGTCGCGCGGGCGAGTGGACCGCGGCTCCGGTGGTCGAGGGTCTGGACCACGGTCCGTTGGAGATCGACGTCGAGGGCAACACCTACACCTACGACGCGCGGTGCTTCTTCCAGGCCCACCGCTCTCTGCTCGGCGAGCTGGTAAACGCCGCGGTCGGGATCTGGGAGGGGGAGCGGGCGGTCGACCTCTACGCCGGCGTCGGCCTGTTCTCTATCCCTCTGGCCCGCCGTTATGCCGGCGTCCACGCCATCGAAGGCGACCGTGTCGCCGTGCGCTACGCTCGCACCAACGCCCGCCGCAATGCCGTGCCCAACCTGCAGGCCGAGCATCGTACCGTCGAGCGCTGGATAGACCTCTTGCCGGCTGCCCTCGATCGGGTCCTGGTCGATCCTCCGCGCACCGGTCTCACCCGCCCCGTGCGCCGCGCGCTGCTCGAGCGCCCGCCGGCGCGGCTGACCTACGTATCCTGCGACGCCGCCATCCTCGCCCGCGACCTCAAGGAGCTGGCCCGCAGCTTCGCCGTCGAGTCCCTCACCCTGCTCGACCTCTTCCCGCAGACCGGCCACATGGAGACCGTGGTCCAGCTCGCCGCACGCTAGAGGTGCCGGGCATGCAAGATGCCGATGGCACACGGGGGACTGGCCCAAAACCCCATCGCATCTTGCATGCCCGGCACCTGCTTATGCTAGGCGTTCGGCGAGGATGTTCTCGACCTCGCCGGGCTGGGGGAAGCGGTCGACGTCGTGTTTGGAGAACAGGGTCTCGCCGTCCAGGCGCACGTCGAAGACGCCGCCGCGTCCCTGCACCAGCTCCGATTTCTCGTTGCAGCGCTCTGCGATCGCGACCGCCAGCCTGGCGGCCTGGGGCATGTAGTTTCAAGCTACGCAATATTCGATCTGGATGCGGGCCATGGGCTCCTCCCTCGTCCGATGCCGTCGGTTGAAAGTGTATCAGCGCCCTGCTGGTAGACTGCGCTCGCCCTCGCGAAAGGGCCGGCAACCATGAGCGACCACTCCGAAGCGATGATCCGTCCACTCGTTGCCGGCGCCGAGGTCGGTGACGAAGATCCGCGGATCGAGAAGATCGCCCAGCACGTGCGGGGGATCCTCACGACGCTGGATCTCGATCTCACCGATCCCAACCTGGTGGACACCGACCAGCGAGTGGCGCGGCTCTACCTGGAGATGTTCCGCGGTCTCGAGGAGGGCTCCGAGCCGTCGGTCACCACCTTCCCCAACAACGAGGGGTACCGGCACATGGTGATGGAGAAGAACATCCCGTTCTACTCCCTGTGCGCCCATCACCTGGTGCCCTTCTACGGCCACGCCCACGTCGCCTACATCCCCCGTGACCGCATCATGGGCCTGTCCAAGTTCGCTCGCATCCTGGAGTTCTACGCCAGGCGCCCGCAGCTCCAGGAGAGGTTGACCGAGCAGGTCGTGGACTTTCTCGAGGAAAAGCTCGATCCGCACGGCGCCATGGTGGTCATCGAGGCGCGCCACCTGTGCGTCGAGATGCGCGGGGTGCAGAAGCCGGGAGCCGAGACCGTCACCTCGGCCCTGCGCGGCATCTTCCATCAGCGGCCGGTGCGGGAGGAATTCCTCGATCTGCTGCGCCGGGGCTGAGTTGCGTCGCTGGAGCCTCATCCTCGCGCTGCTGTCGGCGGTCGCCGCGACCCCGGTGGCGGCCGTCAAGGCAGCGCCGCCGCCGGAGGAGATCAGCAACTTCCTCTTGAGCCCCAGCTACAGCCGCTGGCTCGTCGGTCCCGTCTACTTCCTGGCCTCCGAGGACGAGGCGCGGCGCTTCCTGGGGCTGTCCGACGACACGGCCGCTCAAGGGTTCATCGAGAGATTCTGGGAGCGCCGCGACCCCAATGCGGAGCGTCCGGGCAATGCCGTGAGAGAGCTGTTCGAGCGGCGGCGCGAGCAAGCCGACACGCTGTTCGATCAGCCTCCGGTGCTCGGGCATCAGACCGATCGCGGCGTCGTCTTCGTGTTCTTCGGCGAGCCCGACGAGACCCGTATCGAGACCTCGGCCGACGTCGACGCACCGCCGCAGGAGGTCTGGACCTACCGCCAGGCGCCACCTGGGCTGAACGAGCGGCCGGGGCGTACGCGGTACGCTTTCACGCTCCGCTCCGACGGATCGATCGAGCTCACGCATGGCCTCCACTGACCGGTCGGTGCTGGCTCGGCTGGAGGGGTGCGGGATCGCCGTCCCGCCTGTGGAGGTGGACAACCACCGCCTGGCGCGGGTGATGGACACCAGCGACGCGTGGATCCGGGAGCGCAGCGGCATCGTCACCCGCTACTACGTCGAGCCGGGGACCGGGTCGTCCGACCTCGGCGCGATGGCGGCGCGGGCGGCGCTGGACGACGCCGGCATCGCGGCAGAAGAGATCGATTACCTCGTCTGCGCCACCATGACGCCGGATCACTATTTCCCCGGCATTGGCGGCATGATCCAGCAGCGGTTGGGGCTGCCGCCGGTGCCGGCGCTCGATCTGCGCCAGCAGTGCGCCGGCTTCGCCTACGGCCTGCAGGCGGTCGACGCCCTGATCCGCTCGCGCCTGGCGCGCACCGTGCTGCTCATCGGGGCCGACGTGCACACCGCCTTGATACCGTTCTCGGAGCGCACCTGGCGGGTGTTGCTCGACGGCGGCGAGGAGCGGCTGAGCGAGGAGGAGTGGGCATGGAACAACCGCTTCCGCCACCTGATCGTGCTGTTCGGCGACGCGGCCGGGGCCATGGTCTTTCGCGCCGCCCCGGCGGCCGAGGGGCGAGGCATCCTCGCCGGCCGCCTCCATGTCGAGGGCGAGACCCTGGAGAGCCTGTACGTGCCCGGCGTCGGCTCGGCGCATCGGCCGTTCGTCGACGCGGCGATGCTGGCGGCCGGCGACGCGGTGCCGGTGATGGACGGGCGGGCGGTGTTCAAGCTCGCCGTCCACCGCATGCCGCGGGTCACCCGCGAGGTCCTGGAGGCTCGAGGGCTCAACCTCGACGACCTCGACCTGCTGGTGATGCACCAGGCCAACCTGCGCATCAACGAGGCCGCGCAGCGCCAGCTCGGGCTGCCTGACGAGCGGGTCCACAACAACATCCAGCGCTACGGCAACACCACCTCGGCGACGCTGCCCCTCTGCTTCCACGAGGCCCGCGAGCTGGGTAAGGCGCCGGAGGGCTCGCTGGTCGCCTTCACCGCCCTCGGTGCCGGCCTGCACTGGGGCTCCGTGCTGCTGAGGGTCTAGCGTGAACGCCGGGGGAGCAGGCGCGGGGCGGCGACGGTGACCAGAAGGACGAGGGCGAAGGCCAGCCCCAGGCGGATGAGGACGCCGGCGCGCTCGCCTTCCGCGGCGGCCACCAGTTCGGCGGCGAACCAGGTGAGGATCGAGACGGCGGGCACCAGCCCGAGCACGGACGCGGCGAGGAAGACCACCGGCCGCACGCCCGCCAGCGCCGCGGCGTAGTTCACCAGGGCGGCGGGGATGGGCACGAAGCGCAGGCGCACAAGCGACCAGAAGGCGTGCCGATCGAGCAGGCCGTTGACGCGCGCGATCCGCTCCGGCCCCAGCCAGTGGGCCACCACGTCGCGCCCTAGCCCGCGTCCCAACCCGTAGGTGAGCGCGGTCCCGGCGACGACGCCCAGACAGTTCCACAGCGCGCCGTACAGCGGGCCGTAGAGCAGCCCGCCGGCGAAGATCAGCGGCAGGATCGGGACGATCAGCGGCGACACCACCAGATAGAGCGCGACCAGCAACGCCGGACCCCAGGCGGCCTCGCGCACGGTGGAGAGCGCCGTCCCCACGGCCTCGGCGCGCCACAGCTCGCCCAGCGGCGTGAAGCGGAGGAGGAGCGCGCCGGCCACCAGCAACCCGATGAGCAGGCCGAAGCGCCAGATCCGTCGCGCGGGCAGGGCGCCCGGCCCGTTCATTCGCCGGCGTCCAGACAGAGGAACTCCCGCATCTGGCGCGTCAGGACGTCTTGAGCCTGCGGGTCCATGAAGTTCAAGCGCAGCTCGTTGATGACCATCACTTCCATCTGCTGCCACTCGGCCCAGCAATCCCGGCACACCCGCTCCTGGATGTCGTCGCCCAGGCTCCCGGGAAAGACCCGCTGCTCGACGGCGGGCGCTTCGGGCCGGGCGCAGCGGGCGCAGGCGACGGTGGCGCTCATGCCGGTTCGCGGACGGGAGCGGTCGCCGACAGCTCCCGGAAGTACTCGATCGTGCGCGCCAGTCCTTCCTCGAGGGGCACCCGCGGCTCCCAGCCGAGGACCTCACGCGCCCGGCCGATGTCCGGCTGGCGCACCTTCGGATCGTCCACCGGCAGCGGCCGGTAGTCGATCTCGCTGGCGCTGCCCGTGAGCTCCAGGATCTTCTGCGCGAACTCGAGGATCGTCATCTCCGTGGGGTTGCCGATGTTCACCGGCTGGTGCTGGCCTTCGGCGTGGAGCAGTCTCGAGATCCCCTCGATCAGGTCGTCGACGTAGCAGAACGAGCGGGTCTGCGAGCCGTCGCCGAACACGGTCAGCGGCTCGCCGGCCAGCGCCTGCTGGATGAACGCCGGCACCACACGGCCGTCGCGTGCACGCATCGAAGGGCCGTACGTATTAAAAATGCGTACGATGCGGGTGTCGAGGCCGTGGACCCTGTGGTACGCGAAGGTGATCGCCTCGGCAAAGCGTTTGGCCTCGTCGTAGACGCCGCGCGGGCCCACCGGGTTGACGTTGCCCCAGTAGTCCTCGCGCTGCGGGTGCACCAGGGGGTCGCCGTAGACCTCGGAGGTCGAGGCGAGCAGGAACCGCGCTCCTTTGGCCTTGGCCAGACCGAGCATGTTGTGGGTGCCGAGCGAGCCCACCTTGAGGGTCTGGATCGGCAGCTCCAGATAGTCGATCGGCGACGCCGGCGAGGCGAAGTGGAGGACATTGTCCACCGGCTCGTCGAGATAGAGCGGAGCGCTCACGTCGTGGTGCAGGAAGCGAAACGCCGGGTGGTCGGCGAAGCCGGCCATGTTGCGCTCGTGGCCGGTGATCAGGTTGTCGACCGCGATCACCCGGTGCCCGGAGTCGAGCAGCCGCTCGCAGAGATGGGAGCCGAGGAAACCGCCGCCTCCGGTGACGATCGAGATCGGCGCCGCGCGTCGCGTCGTCGGGGCGGTCATGCGGGCTGCTCCTCAGGTTGGCCCGACATCGCCGCGAGGGGGCGGCCGATCGATTCGTATTCGAACCCCGCCTCGACCATTTTCTGGGGCTCGTAGACGTTGCGCAGATCGACGATCAGCGGCCGCCGCAGCAGGGCCTTGAGCCGCTCGAGCTCGAGCTTGCGGAAGACGTTCCACTCGGTGGCGATGACCACGCCGTCGGCGCCGCGCGCCGCGTCGTAGGCGTTCTGCCGGTAGTCGAGAGCCGGCAGCTCGCGTCGGGCCTCGCCCATCGCCGCGGGATCGAACGCCTGGACCGTGGCTCCGCGTTCGAGGAGCTGCCGCGCGATGTCGAGAGCGGGCGACTCCCGGATGTCGTCGGTCTCCGGCTTGAAGGAGAGGCCGAGCAGGGCGACCGTCTTGCCGCGCACGCCGTCGAAGGCGCGCTCGATCTTCTCCACCATGCGTCGTCGGGCGGCCTCGTTGACCTCGAGCACGGCCTCGATGATGCGGAACCGCAGACCGTGCGCTTCCGCGATCTGGGCCACCGCGCGGGTGTCCTTGGGGAAGCAGGAGCCGCCGAACCCCGGTCCCGGATGCAGGAATTTGGCGCCGATGCGGTTGTCCAGCCCCATGCCGCGGGCGACCACCTCGACGTCGGCGCCCAGCGCGTCGCACAGCTCGGCGACCTCGTTGATGAAGGAGATCTTGGTGGCCAGGAAGCCGTTGGAGGCATATTTGATCAGCTCGGCCGACTCCACGTTGGTGATCACGAACGGCACGTCGGCGACCCTCAGGGGGGAATAGATGTCGAGCATCATGTCGACGGCTCGGGCGTCGCGGCTGCCGATGACCACGCGGTCGGGGAACATGAAGTCGTCGATCGCCGAGCCTTCGCGCAGGAACTCCGGGTTGGAGACCACCGCGAACTCCCGGGGCGCGCGGCTGGTCCCCTGCACCGTGCGCTCGATCATCTGGCCGGTGCCGATCGGCACCGTGCTCTTGGTGACGATGACCTTGTAGCCGTTCAGGTGCTCGCCGATCGAGCGCGCCACCTGCTCGACGAAGGTGAGGTCCGCCGAGCCGTCCGCCCGCGGCGGCGTGCCCACGGCGATAAAGATGACCTCCGAGGCCACGACGGAATTTTCCAGGTCGGTGGTAAAGGCGAGGCGTCCGGCCTCCATGTTCTTGCGCACCAGGGTAGCGAGCCCGGGCTCGTAGATCGGGACCTCGCCGGCCTGGAGGCGCGCCACCTTCTCCGCGTCCTTGTCGACGCCGACCACGTGCATGCCGAAGTCGGCCAGGCACGCCCCGGTGACCAGGCCGACATAACCGCTTCCGACGACGCAGATGTTCATGCTCCCTCTCCGTGAAACCCGTCTTCGCGCAATCCGCTGCCGCGGTACCATTCGACGAAGCGCTTGAGCCCCTGTCGAATCGGCACTTTCGGGGAGTAGCCCAGCATGCGACCGGCCTTGGAGACGTCCGCGTAGGTGACGGGTACGTCGCCGGGCTGGTCGGGAAGGTACTCGATTCGCGGCGTCACCGCAAGCTCCTCGGCCAGCCACCGGACCAGGTCGGCCAGGGCCGTGGTCTCGGCGCCGCCCAGGTTGAAGATCTCGAAGTCGGGCGCCAGGTCGAGGGTGGCCTCGATGCCGTCGACGATGTCGTCGACATAGGTGTAGTCGCGGCGCGAGCCGCCGTCGCCGTAGAGCGGGATCGGCTCCCCGCGAGCGAGCAGATCGGTGAACTTGTGGATCGCCATCTCCGGTCGTTGCGCCGGCCCGTAGACGGTGAAGAACCGCAGGCAGGAGATCTTGAGGCCGTGGAGATGGTGGTAGTTGAAGCAGAGCAGCTCGCCGGTGCGCTTGGTCGTCGCATAGGGGCTGATCGGCAGGTCCACGCGGTCGTCTTCGGAGAACGGTACCTTGCGGTTGACCCCGTAGACCGAAGACGAGGAGCCGAAGACGAAGACTTCCGGGCCGTGGCGGCGCGCCGCCTCGAGCAGGCGTAGGGTGCCGATGCAGTTGACGTCTTCGTAGAGAATCGGCTCGCTCAAGCTCGGCCGCACCCCGGCGCGCGCCGCCAGGTGGATCACACTGTCGAACGCGCCGCCGGCGAACAGCTCCTCGACCCCCTCCGCGTCCCGGATATCGCCTTCGACCAGGCGGAAGCCGCCGTGCGCGGCGAACGGTGCGATGTTGATGCGCTTGCGAGCCGGGTCGTAGAAATCGTTGAAATCGTCGAGCACCGTGACCCGGTCGCCGCGCCCGAGCAGGCGGCGGGTGAGGTGGGAGCCGATGAAGCCGGCGCCACCGGTGACGAGGTGATGGGCGCTCAAGGGGAGGGATCCTCGCCGCTCTGGTCTTCGATCGCGGCGTCGTAGCGCTTCTCGATGCCCTTCTTCTGCCGGTTGCGGATCAGCCAGCGCAGCAGCCGGGACTCGTTGACTCCGACCAGCAGGTCGTTCAGCGCCTCGACCGCCTGCGGGTCGTTGATGAGCTGGCCAAGCGTACCGTCGCCGCGCTCCAAGCGGCTGGAGACGACGTTCAAGTTGTGGATCAGCGATTCGAGCTCGGCGCTCACCTGGCGGCCGTACACCTCGTCGTTGAGCAGCCGCGGCAACAGGCCGTCGCCCCCTGCGAGCTGTCCGGAGATGGTGTCGAGGCGGGCCGAGACGCTGTCGAGCTGCTCGATCAGCGACAGCGTCCGATCGCGGATCGCGGCATCGTTCAAGAGCGAAGGGAGCAGGCCTTCTCCCTCCGTCATCTGCGTGGCGACGCGATCGAAGCGATCGACCGCCGCCGACATTCTCTGCGCCAGGGTGTCGTCATAGATCAGCCGGCCCAGGGTCCCCTTGCCCGATTCGATCTGACCGCTGATCCGCTCCACCGACTCCAGGGTCTCGACCAGCGAGCCCCGCGTCCGCTCGGTCGCCTCGCCTTCGCTGATGAGCAGCCCCAGCAGCCCCTCGCCGCGCTCCAGGCGGCCCAGGATGTTGTTGAGGGAGTGAGAGAGGGAGACGATATTGGCCACCACGTCCTCGCCCGAGGCGAGCAGCTTGTCGACGTCGGTCGCCGGGGCCGCCGGGATCTCCCCGCCGCTGGCGATGACCTCCGCGTCGGGCGAGCCGGACGTGATCTCCACGTATTTGTCTCCCAGCAGCCCCAGCGTCTTGATGCGGGCGCGGGAGTCGCTGCGGATGCGGTCGGCGTAGCGCCGCTCGACCTGCAGCCAGATGGTGAGATTCTCTTCGGCAACCGCCTCGGGCAAGCTGATGCTCTCCACGCGCCCGACGTTGACGCCGTTGAGCTGCACGGGATTGCCCTCGTTCAGGCCCGCCGCCGATTCCAGGCGCACGAGGTAGCGGTTCTTGAGGGCGAACAGGTGGTCCTTGCTGCCGACCAGGAACAGGCCGACGGCGGCGACGACCAGCGCCGCCAGGAGCAGCAGCCCGACCTTGACCTCACGCCGCATGGCTCTCCTCACGGCCCGCCAGGAAGTCGGCGAACAGGCGGTCGTCGGTGCGGTCCGCCTCCTGCCAAGTCCCCAGGAAACGGAAGCGGCCGGCATGCAGGAAGGCCACGCGGTCGCCGACCAGCCGGGCCAGCGCGATGTCGTGGGTGACCACCGCGGAGGTCACCTCGAGCTGCCGCTGCACGGCGCGGATCACGCGGCCTATGGTCGCCGAGGTCATGGGGTCGAGGCCGGAGGTCGGCTCGTCGTAGAGCACCACCTCCGGCGCCAGCACCAGGGAGCGCGCCAGCGCCACCCGCTTCTTCATGCCCCCCGACAGCGATGCGGGGAGCAGCTCCTCGACGTCGTCCAGGCCGACCCGCTCCAGCGCCTGGAGCACGCGCTCGCGCACCGCCGCCTCGTCGAGATCGGTGTGCTCGCGCAGCGGGAACGCCACATTGTCGAGCACGGTCATGGAATCGAACAGGGCGCCGCTCTGGAAGAGCATGGCCACGCGCCGGCGCAGGGGTCGCAGCTCCTCCTCGGTGAGCGCAGTGATCTCCTCGCCATGGAAGCGAATGCTGCCCGCGTCGGGTTTGTCGAGGCCGTTCAGCTGCCGCAGCAGGACGCTCTTGCCGCTGCCGGAGCGGCCGAGCACGGCCAGGCACTCTCCGGCGGCGAGATCGAACGACAGCCCGTCCAGCACCAGGTTGTCGCCGAAGGCGCGCCGCAGGTCGCGGACCACGAAAACGGGGGAGGCGTCGCCGGTCGGCAGCATCAGAATAGGTAGAAGAGCTTGGTGAGGAAGAAATCGGATACCAGGACCATGATCGACGCCAGGACCACGGTGTTGGTGGTGGCCCTCCCGACGCCGTCGGCCCCGCCGCGCGCGGTCAATCCATTGTAGCAACCGATGATGGTGATGAAGTAGGCGAAGAAGAAGGACTTGCCGATGCCGCTGGTCAAGTCGTCGATGGTGACCGCGTCGAGGACGTCGTTGAAATAGAAGCCGGCGGTGATGTCGAGCTGCAGGACGGCGATCAAGAGGCCGCCGAAGATGCCGAACGCGTCCCCCAGCACGGTCAGCGCCGGCAGCATCACCAACGTCGCCATCAGCTTCGGCGCCACCAGTTTCTTGATCGGATCGGCGGCCATCGAGCGCAGGGCGTCGATCTGCTCGGAGACGTTCATGGTGCCGATCTCGGCGGTCATGCCGGCGCCGATGCGCCCGCCGACGATGAGCGCGGTCAGCACCGGCCCCAGCTCCCGCACCAGGGACTTCGAGACCACCGTGCCGATGTAGTACTTGATGCCCAGGGTGGGCAGGCTGTAGGCGGTCTGCAGGGCGAGGACCATGCCGGTGAAGATCGTCGTCACCGCCGCGACTCCCAGCGAGCGCACGCCGATCTGTTCGGCCTCGCGAATCCACCGCCCGACTTCGTACGGGGGGGAGAGGAGAGCCCGCAGGGCACGGCCGGTCAGCAGCGCCAGCTCGCCGGCCCGCTGCGCCACCGTGGTGACCATGCCGGTTGCCGCCGGTCGCCACGTCACCGCCGCAGGCTCCCGCAAGTCGCGAGATAGAATAACGTTGCACGTTGGACCGGCAACCAGCACGCGGCCGACCAGGCTGTTCTTCGCCGCATGGGCAGGAAAGTCTACCAGCGCACATGACCACCGAACACTCCGGCCGATCGCCCGCGGAACGGCCGGCGGGCGGCCTGGCCACGGCGGTGGCCAGCGTCACCGGCAACACCTACCTGATCTTCGGCACCCTGGTGCTGTCGAGCCTGGTGGTCCTCGCCTGGCCGCTGTCGCCGAGCGGACGCCTCGGCGCGGCCATCGCGCGCACCTGGGCCCGCGGGCTGCTCCTGGCGAGCGGCGTGCGGGTCAGCCAGGGGCACCGCGCCTTGCCCGATCCCGCCGCCACCTACGTCTACATGCCCAACCACCAGAGCCGCTTCGACATCCCGGTGCTGCTCGCGACGCTGCCCGGCCAGGTCCGCTTCCTGGCCAAGCGCAGCCTGTTGCAGATCCCCGTCTTCGGCTGGGCGCTGCGCACGCTCGGCTTCGTGCCGGTGGATCGCGACGACCGCAGCCGCGCCCGCGACATGTTCGGGGTGGCGAGTGCCCGCCTGGCCGCGGGCATCTCCCTGGTCGTCTTCCCCGAAGGGACGCGGGGTCGCGACGGGCGGCTGCTGCCGTTCCAGCGCGGCGCCTTCCTCTTGGCCCTGCGCGCCGGCTGCCCCATCTTGCCGGTGGGGCTCGAAGGCACCCTGCGGGTCCAGCCCCGCGGCAGCCACCGCATCACCCCAGGCCGGGTCGTCGTACGTTATGGTGAGCCCGTACCGACCGCCGGCCTCGGCGTGCGCGACCGCGTGCCCCTGATGTCGCGGATCCGCCGGGAGGTCGCGACGTTGGCCGGCATTGAGCGCACTGCGGAGGACCCATGACCCACGTATCTGAGCAGCGGATCTGGGAGCTCTTGAAGCAGATCCGCTTTCCCGGGATGAGCCGGGACATCGTTTCCTTCGGCTTCGTAGACGCCGTTCGCGCCGTGGGCGGCACGGTCGAGGTCGAACTGCTGATCTCGACACGGCAGCCGCAAGTCGCCGAGCAGGTCAAACAGGAAGTCGAGCAGAAGCTGGGCGCCGAGCCCGGCGTCGAGCGCGTGGCGGTGAGCCTGCGCGTCACCGAGCCGCCGTCGCCGGCGAGCGCCACCGCGCGCGACAGCAACCTGATTCCCGAGGTCCGCCATGTGGTGGCGGTGGCGAGCGGGAAGGGCGGCGTCGGCAAGTCGACGGTGGCGGCCAATCTCGCCGTCTCCCTCGCCGCTCTCGGCTCCCGCGTCGGTCTGCTCGACGCCGACATCTACGGCCCCTCAGTGCCGATGATGTTCGGCATCTCCCAGCGCCCCCACGTCGAGGGCAACCGCATCCGCCCGTTCGAGCGCTACGGCGTGGCCCTGATGTCACTGGGCTTCATCCTCGACGTGGACACGCCGGTGATCTGGCGTGGCCCCATGGTGATGAAGGCGATCGAGCAGCTCCTGGGCGACGTCGACTGGGGCGCGCGCGACGTTTTGGTCGTCGACCTGCCGCCCGGCACCGGCGACGCGCAGCTCACCATCGCCCAGAAGGTGCCGCTGTCGGGCGCGGTGATCGTGACCACGCCGCAGGACATCGCGCTGATCGACGCCCGCAAGGGCCTGGCGATGTTCCGCAAGGTCAACGTGCCGGTGCTCGGCATCGTCGAGAACATGTCGACCTTCATCTGCCCCCACTGCGGCGAGAGCACCGACATCTTCAAGCGGGGCGGCGGCGAGCGCACCGCCGAGGTCCTCGACACCGCGTTCCTGGGCCGCATCCCGCTCGACCCGGCGATCGTCGAGGGCGGCGACGCCGGCAGCCCGATCGCCGCCTCGGCCCCCGAAGGGCCCCACGCGGCGGCCTTTCGCACGCTCGCCGAAAGCGTCCTGCAACAGCTCGAGACCCGAGAGGCGCCCCGCCTGTCGATCTTTTGAGGCAGCATGGCGATCGCGATCGTCGCCGACGCGCATCTGGGAGGACCGGGAGGAGAGGCCGGCCCGCTGGTCGAGCAGCTCCGGGCGCTGCCGGGGCAAGGGTGCTCGCGGCTCGTCCTGCTCGGGGATCTGTGTCAGATCTGGGTGGGGGATCGGCGGTTCGAGACGCCGGAGGTGCGGGCGTTGGCGGAGGCCCTGGTGGAGGTGCGGGGCGCCGGGATCCGGGTGGACTACATCGAGGGGAATCGCGACTTCTTCCTGGCGGAGGGGGATTACCGGGCGCTGTTCGACAGCGTGGGGCGGGAGGTGGCGTTCGAGGAGGACGGGACGCGGTTTCTGGCGGTGCACGGGGACGGCTTGAACGCGCGGGACTGGCGGTATCGCTTCTGGCGATGGCTGTCGAAGAGCGCGGTGAGCCGGTGGCTGATGCGACGGCTGCCGGAGGGGCTGGCGCGGCGGGCGGTCAAGGGGACCGAACGGCAGCTCGCGGGCACCAACTTCAAGCACAAGCGGGAGCTTCCGGAGGAGGGGATCCGCCGCTACGCCGCGCGCCGTCTGGCGGAGGGGCATGACGTGCTGGTGCTCGGGCATTTCCACGAGCCGCATCGCTGGGCGGTGGAGGGGGGCGAGGTGTGGCTGCTTGATGCCTGGTTCCGGTCGCGGCGGGTGGAGTGGGTCGGGAAGGGCGCGCGCGGGAGCGGGGCGTGAAGATGCGGGCGACGCTGCTGGGCTGCGGCACGTCGACCGGGGTGCCGGTGATCGGGTGCACGTGCGCCGTGTGCGGATCGGACGATCCGCGGAATCGGCGGTTGCGGACCGGGCTCAAGCTGGAGGTCGATGGGCGGGTGGTCCTCGTTGACACCCCCACCGACCTGCGCCAGCAGGCCCTGAGGTTCGGTCTGCCGCGGGTCGACGCGGTGCTGTTCACCCACGCGCACGCCGACCACACGCTGGGGCTGGACGAGCTGCGGGTGTTCAACTTCCGCCAGAGCTCGGCCATCCCGTGCTACGGCTCTCCGGCGACGCTGGCGGACATCCGGCGCCATTTCGCCTACGCCTTCGAGCCGGGAGAGGAGGGGGGCGGCAAACCCCGGCTCGACCTCATCGCCGTCGACGGGAGCTTTGAGGCGGCGGGTCTGGAGACCACGGCGGTGCCGGTGCGCCACGGCAGCCTCGAGGTCTTCGGCTACCGGTGGGGGGATCTGGCCTACGTCACCGACTGCAGCTTCATGCCCGAGCCGAGCTTCCGGTTGCTGCGCGGCGTGCGCTGGCTGGTGCTCGGTGCGCTGCGCCATCGACCCCACTCGACACATTTTTCTATCGCCGAGGCGATCGCGGCGGCGCGCCGCATCGGCGCCGAGCGCACGGTCTTCACGCACATGGGCCACGAGGTCGATTTCGCCAGCGCCAGCGAGGAGCTGCCCAAGGGAATCGAGCTGGGTTATGACGGTCTGGTCCTCGACACCTGAGCTCCGCGAGGTGCGCGGCGGAGTCGTTCGCGGGGCGATCACGCCGCCGCCGTCGAAGAGCTGGACCCAGCGCTGTCTCAACCTGGCGCTGCTCTCCGGGCGGGCCTGCCGGCTCGCACGGCCGTTGGAGGCCGAAGACACCTGGGCCTTCGCCGCCGTGCTCGAGCGGCTCGGCTGGCGTGTCGGTCGGCGAGACGGGTCGTGGGATCTCGTGCCGCCGCGGGGGTTGCCGGCGGCCGCGCGGCTCGACTGTCAGGCGTCGGGGACCCTGTACCGCTTGCTAGTCGCGGCGCTGGCGGTGATTCCCGGCGATTGGGTCATCGACGGGGTGTCGCGGCTGCGGGAGCGGCCGATTGCCCCGTTGGTGAATGCGCTCCGCGACCTGGGGGCCGAGATCGAGTACCTCGAGCGCGACGGATGCGCGCCGCTGCGCGTCCGGGGGGGAACGGTCGCCGGAGGGCGATGTCGGCTCGACGGCAGCGCGTCGAGCCAGTTCCTCTCTGCCCTGCTGATGGCGGGGGTGGCGACGCGGGAGGGGGTCGTCGTCGAGGTGCAGGGGTTGACCTCACAACCGTACGTTGCGCTGACCGCCGCGGCGCTGGAGCGTTTCGGCGGGCGCGTGAGGTGGGAGACGCCGCGGACTGTGGTGGCGCCGCCGGCCAAGTTGCGCGCCGACGAGGTCGAGATCGAGCCCGACGCGTCGGCGGCGTGTTACCCGGCCGCCGCCGCCGCGCTCACCGGCGGAGAGGTGCTCCTGCGCGGGGTGTCGCGCGACTCCGGCCAGGGCGACGTCGGCTTCCTGGACCTGCTGGAGCGCATGGGGGCCGAGGTGCGATGGCAGCCCGACGGGGTCGAGGTCCGCGGAACCGCGAGCCTGCGCGGCGTGGACGCCGACCTCGCCGCCATGCCCGACCAGGGGCCGACCCTGGCCGCGCTGGCGCCGTTCGCCCTCGGCTCGACCGTGCTGCGCGGCGTCGCGCACCTGCGACACAAGGAGAGCGACCGGCTGGCGGCGATGGCGGCGGAGCTCGAGCGGCTCGGCGCCACCGTCGTCGAGACGCCGGACGGCTTGGGCGTAGACGGCACCTGGGCGGAGGGTACGCCCTGCGATCGAACCGAGGTAGAGAGCCACGGCGACCACCGGATCGCCATGAGCCTGGCGGTGCTCGGCCTGCGCCGGCCCGGCGTGGTCGTGCGGTCGCCCGAGGTCGTCGCCAAGTCCTATCCCCGATTCTGGGAGGATCTGGAGGCCTTGCTGTCGTGACCGGAGTATCCGCTTCGGCTCCGCCGCGGCACCCGGCGCTGCTCGCCTCCGGCGGCCGGCCGCTGCGCGACGCGGGTCTGAGCGGGCAGCAGCGGCTGGCCGTGGTGCTCCAGACGGCGGGCCTCCTCTCGCTGCTGGAGCGCGCCGGCTGGTACCCGCGGCAGAGGTTCGTCGACGTGAACGTGGACGATCGGGGGCGGCTGTGCGGCGTCGGCGTGGCGCCGGGGCGGCCCCACGTACCGGCGCAGCAGGAGCTGCGCCGGCTGCTCCTCGAAGCGATCGGCGGGGAAGGGCGCATCGCCGGTCGCGGGCAGGCGCGGCGGGCGGCGCGGGCCCTCGCCGAGCGCTGGGATCAGGCCCTCATCTCGGAGAGCCCCGACCGCCTGGTGGAGGACATCCTGGACGAGGCGCCGTTCCTGTGGCAGGCGCGGCACGCGCTGGCACGGCGGGCGCTGGTCGGTTGGGTGGAGGGGATCGACGGCCCGTGGATCGCCGGGCCGCGCGGCTTCCGGCGCGCCGTCCTCGCGCGCGTCGCCGCCGGGGAGGCGGCCGAGGAGATCCTCGCCGGTCCCGACGCCGAGGTCTTGTGGCGGCGCCGCCTCCCCCCGTTGTCCTGGCAGCGCCTGGCCGCCCGCGGCCATTGGCGCGAGGCGGCGGAGGTGGCGGAGGCGGGCGCCGGGGCGGCGCCGCCGTCGGGCCTCGACACCGTCCGCCGGCTCTACGCGGCGGGACGTTTCCGCCGCGCGCTGGAGCGGGTGCGCGGGCTGGAGGGCTCGGCGGCGGCGCTCCTGCGGCTCGCCTGCCAGCTCCAGCTCGGTGAGCTGCAGGCGGTCCGCCGCGCCCTGCCGGCCTTGCGCCTGGAGAGGCTCGACGCGGCTCAACGCGTTGAGCTGGCCGAGGTCGCCGGCCGGGCGCTCGCCAACCTCGGAGAGCCCGAGTCGGCGCTCCCCTACATCGAGCGGACTCTGGCCGCGAAGTCCGAGGAGACCGCGCTGCGTGCCCACCTCGTGGCGGCCGCGGCCGCCTGGGATCGCCGCGACGAGGTGGCGATGGAAGACCACGTCCGGCGGGCGGCCGGGGCGGAGCGCAGGCCCGAGCTGGCGTGGCGCTGGCATAACGTACAGGCCCTGCGCCATCAGCGTCTGGGGGACAGTGCCGCGGCCGTCCGTCACCTGCACGCGGCGCTGGCCGGCAGCCGCCGCCGGCTCTTTCCGTTCGAGGCCGGGAGGCTGTGGAACGAGCTCGGCGTGGCCCGGGCCCTGGCCGGGGACCTGGCGGGCGCGGAGCGCTCCCTGCGCCACGCGCTGCACCTGCTCGGCGGCTGCGACGGCCCCGGCAGGACCACGGTGGTGTTGCACAACCTCGCCGAGATCCGCATCCGTCGGGGGCGCAGCGCCGGCGTCGCCGATCTCCTGCACCGCATCGCCGAAGCGGACCGGCAGGCCGGAAATCGGCGCGGCCAGGTCCAGGACGAGGCGCTGCTGGCGCGGTGGGAGCTGATGTCGGGGGACGCCGAGGGGGCGGTGCAGAGGATCGGCGGGGTCCTCGCGGAGATGGAGCGCCAGGGCCTGGACTGGCATCGCGACGAGCTGCAGGTGCTCGCCGCCCGCGGCCTCGGGTGGCTGGGCCGCGCCGACGAGGCCGCGCACATGCTGGAGCGGGCCGGTGCCGAGGCGTTGCACCATCTCGAGGCGGAGGAACGGCCTACCGTTCTGGCTCTCGCCGGCCGCCCACGGGAGGCCGTGCGCGGCGCCGTCCCCGACGATGCCTTCGAGCCCCTCTGGCAGGCGTTGCTGGCGGGCCGGGCGGCTGAGCCCGAGGCCTGGAATCGCGCGGCGGCCGCCTGCGACGCCTATCGGATCGCGCGCTTCGCCGTCGACGCCGAGTCGATCTCGCCGGGCTGGCTGCCCGAGTCGCAACGGGAGGCGGCGCGGGAGACACTGCGGCGCCTGGCGCTGCCGCGTCTGGCCGATCGCCTCGCTTCGGGAGCGGCGGGCGCTTGGGGCTCGCTGGCGCGCTACCTGGCGAGCGACGAGGTCCCGCTCGCCCAACTCTTCAGCGAGGCCGGATACCCCGAGGCGCGGCTGGTGAAGGTGGACGAGGAAGAGCTCGAGATTCTGGTGGACGGTCGCGGCGGCGGCGTGGAGCTGTCGGCGCCCTGCGGCGATGGCGTGCTCGAACTCTATCATTCCGCTCCCGACGAGACCCTGCGCGCGCTCCTTCTGGTGATCGCCGAGCGCCTGGCGCTGCGACGCCCGGCCTACCGGCCACGACAGGAGCGGAGAGCGAGCGGGCCAGCCGACGACGAGACGATTCTCGGAGAGAGCCCGGACCTCCTGGCGGCGCTCGCGCGAGCGGACCGCCTGGCGGCCCTGTCCGTTCCCATCCTCGTCCTCGGCGCCACCGGCACCGGCAAAGAGCTCGTCGCCCGCCGCATCCACGAGCGCAGCTCGCGCGCCGACGGACCGTTCGTGCCCATCAACTGTGCCGGGCTGTCGGAGACCTTGCTGCAATCGGAGCTGTTCGGGCACGTGCGCGGCGCCTTCACGGGCGCCGATCGCGACCGCCTCGGGGTCTTCGAGACGGCGCGCGGCGGCACCGTCTTTCTCGACGAGATCGGCGACCTCCCCGCTAGCGCACAGAAGGTCCTGCTCCGGGTGCTGCAGGAGGGTGAGGTGCGGCGGCTCGGCGAGTCGACGCCGCGCCGGGTGGACGTCCGGGTCGTCGCCGCCACCCATCGCGACCTCGAGGCCATGGTCGCCGAGAGATCGTTTCGAGCCGACCTCTTCTACCGCCTGGCGGTGGGAAGAGTCGAGCTGCCGCCGCTGGCGGCGCGCGGTCGCGATGTGTTGCTGCTCGCCGAGCACTTCCTGGCCCAGGCCGGCGACGGCCGCACCCTGCGCCCGAGCGCCGCGGCCCGTCGTTGCCTGCAAGAGCATCCCTGGCCGGGCAACGTCCGCCAGCTCCGCGCCGTGCTGCTCCAGGCGGCCGCGCTCTGCGACGGCGAGGTGATCGAGCCCGAGCATCTGGAGCTGCCGGGCGAGGTCGCCGAGCCGATGGGGGACTACCATGCCCAGATCGACACGCTGCGCCGACGGCTGGTCCGTGAGACGCTGGAGGCCTGTGACGGCAACCAGGCCGCCGCCGCCCGCCGTCTCGGTCTGACGCGGCAGGCGCTCAACTATCAGGTTCGCAAGTTGGGCCTGTAGGCTCGCTCTGTTATGATGATGTTCCTGTGGGTTTCTTCTTTTGATGGAGAGGAGGCATGATGGCGAAAACGGGAAGACGCAAGAGGAGCGCACGAGGGACCTCGGGGAGCGCGGATCGCAAGCTCTACACGCTCACCGAGATCGGCGAGATGGCCGGCGTTTCCATGCCGACCATGCAGCGTTACAAGAAGGAGTACCGGGCTCGCATCCCTTCCGAGGGAAAGGGGCGCGGACAACGCTATCCGCGCGAGGCGGCTGATGTCGTGCGGCAGATCAAGCAGGAGAACCTGAAGCGGCGCGGCGGCGCGCGCCGAGGCGCGACAAAGTCCGCGTCCGCTGCCGGACAGACGTTTCTTCCGCTGACGGAGATCGCGCGCCGCGCCGGCGTCTCCTATCCGACGGCTCGCAAGTACGCCGCCCAACACGCGAGCGCCGTGCCGTCGCAAGGCCGTGGAAGATCGCGCCGCTACGCCGCGGCAGCCGTCGACGTGTTCAAGAAGATCCGCTCGGAGAGCCGGAGAGGACGCAAGCCCGCGGTGGCCCGCGGCGGACGCAAGAAAGCGACCGCCCGTCGCGCCACAGGCGCGCGCACGGCGTCGGTGCGAGATCAGGCCCTAACGCGTCGCATCCAGCAGTTGGAAAAGGCGCAGAAGGACATCTCGCGCCAGCTCCAGGACATCATCAACGTGCTGCGCAAGCCGATCCAGGTAACGATCGAAGGGCGGTAACCCGCCCTCCCACCCAGGGGTCAGGGGTCAGGGGTCAGGGGTCAGGGAGCGGCGAGATGATCCCAGCCGCGCGGCTCGAGCCGCCGGAGGGAGCCTCCGTGATCGAGCCACAGCTCCCCGCCGCTCACCACGTGACCGATGGAGCGAGCGCGATACGACACCGGCGGTTCCACGCCCTCCGGCAACGCGGCGAGAAGCAGATAGTCCTCGCCGCCGGACAGCGCCAGCTCGAGGGGCTCTTCACCGAGCGCGCGGGCGAGCTCCCGCGCCGGCGCCGGCAGATCGAGCGCTCCGGGATCGAGCACCGCGCCGCACTCCGAGGCCCGACAGAGCCGCGTGAGATCGAGCGAGAGCCCATCGGAGAGGTCGATTGCCGCCGCCCTTCGCTGCCCGCCGAGCCACAGCCCGAGCTCGAGCTGTGCCTCCGGCTGCAGATGCCGCCGCACGCAACGCGCGGCGATCCGTTCCAACCCGTCGGGCACGACCCCATCGGGCAGCACGACTCGCCGCCGCGCAAACCGAGCCCCCCGCGCCACGAGCCTCTGCCCGAGCGCCGATAGCCCGGGCGCCCCGGCGATCCACAGCCGATCCCCTGGACGCGCCGCATCCCGACGCACCCACCGCTGCCGCCCCGGTCGCCGCCCGACAACCGTCAACGTGGCATGCACGACGCCCCCGGACGTCAGATCCCCACCGGCCAGCTCCACGTTCCTCCGTTCGCAACTCGTCAGTAGCCCAGCAAAGAACCGCCGGTGATCGAACCCCCCCGGCGCCGACAACGCCAGCAGACCCATCCACGGCCCCGCCCCCACGGCGGCCAGATCCGACAAGCAGACCTCCAGCAACCGCGCCGCGACCACCTCTGGCTCCAGTCCGACCGGAAAGTGCACGCCAGCGATTTGCTGATCCACCGTCCACGCCGTATCGCCCCGCAGTTCCACGAACGCGGCATCATCCCCAAGCCGCGCCGTAGTCGCACCCCCCCGGCGCCGCAACCACTCGAGCAGCCGGTCTTCACTCTCTCTGACGGCCATCCATCGAATCCCATTCCCTAGCGCGCACGCCCCTGCCCCTTCCGCAACGCCAGCGCCAACACTTCATCGAGATGATCCACGAAATGAAACGTCAGACCTTTGCGCAGGTCCTCCGGCAGCTCCTTGACATCCCGCCGATTCAAGCGCGGCATGACAACGATGCGAATGCCCGCGGTACGCGCCGCCAGAACCTTCTCCTTGACGCCCCCGATGGGAAGCACATCCCCCCGCAACGTGATCTCGCCGGTCATCGCCACCCGCCTATTCACCGCCCGTCCCGTGAGCAGCGAGATCAGAGCCGTGGCCACCGTGATCCCCGCCGAAGGCCCGTCCTTCGGCACCGACCCGGCAGGCACGTGAATGTGCAGATCGTGGGTGGAGAAGTAATCGGACGGCAGCTCGTCGCGGCACACGAGGCGGGCGAAGCTGACCGCCGCCTGCGCCGACTCCTTCATCACCTCGCCGAGCTGCCCGGTCAACGAGACCTTCCCCTGCCCCAGCAGGCTGACCGCCTCGATGAACAGCAGATCGCCGCCGGCGGCGGTCCATGCCAGCCCCGTGGCCACCCCCACCCGGTCCTCGGCCAGCAGCTCCTCGGCGAAGTGGCGGGGCGAACCGAGCAGCTCCTCCACGGTCGCCTCCGTCACCACGACCCGTTCCACCTGCTCGTCCCGCGCCGCCCGCACCGCCACCTTGCGGCAGATCTTGGCCAGCTCCCGCTCCAGATTGCGCACCCCGGCCTCGCGCGTGTAATCGCGAATGATGCGGCGCACGCCGTCGGCATGGAAAGCGAGGTTCTTGCGCTTCAGGCCATGCTCGCGGAGCTGCTTGGGGATGAGGTGACGGCGGGCGATGTGGAGCTTCTCCTCGGCGGTGTATCCGGACAGCCGGATCACCTCCATGCGGTCGAGGAACGCCGGCTGGATTGGCTCCAGCAGATTGGCGGTGGCGATGAACATCACCCGCGAGAGGTCGTACGGGACGCCCAGGTAGTGGTCCTGGAACGTATCGTTCTGCTCCGGGTCGAGCACCTCGAGTAGCGCCGAGGACGGGTCGCCGCGGTAGTCGGCGCCGATCTTGTCGATCTCGTCCAGCATGAACACCGGGTTGCTGGTGCCCGCCTGGTGCAGGCCCTGCAGGATGCGCCCCGGCAGGGCGCCGACGTAGGTGCGCCGGTGGCCGCGGATCTCCGCCTCGTCGCGCACGCCGCCGAGCGAGTTGCGCACGAACTCGCGACCCAGCGCCCGCGCGATCGATCGGCCCAACGAGGTCTTGCCGACGCCGGGAGGGCCGACGAAGCACAAGATCGGCCCCTTCTTGTCGGGATTGAGCTTGCGCACCGCCAGATACTCGACGATGCGCTCCTTGACGCTGTCGAGGTTGTAGTGGTCCTCATCCAGCACCGTGCGCGCGTGGTCCAGGTCGAGCCGGTCGTCGGTGATCACGCTCCACGGCATGCCGGTCAGCCAGTCGAGATAGGTGCGTAGCATCTGGGTCTCGGCGCTCTCCGGCGGGCTGCGCTCGAGGCGCACCAGCTGCCGCTCCATCTCCTCGCGCGCCGCCTCCGGCATCTTCTTCTTGTCGGCGAGCTCGCGATACGCCTCGATGTCGGCCGAGAGATCCTCGCCTTCGCCCAGCTCCTGCTGGATCGCGCGCAGCTGCTGGCGCAGGAAGTACTCGCGCTGGGATTTGTCCATCTCGCCGCGCGCCTGGGTCGAGATCTCCTGCTGCATGGTGAGGAGCTGGACCTCGCGCTCGAGCAGCTCCGAGGTCCGGCGCAGCCGCGCCACCGGATCGAGCTGCTCCAGGATCGCCTGGGCGTCGGCCGTCTTCATCTCCAGGTTGCTGGTCACCAGATCCGCCAGGCGTCCGGGATCTTCCAGGTTCGCGGCGATGACCTGCACCTCGGGGGAGATCGAGCGCCCGATGGAGGCGGCCCGCTCCAAGTTCTCCTTGACCGAGCGCATCAGGGCCTCGAGCTCAAGGCCTTGGAGCTCGGCGGGGAGCTCGTCGAGCGGCTCCACCCTTGCCTGCAGGAACGGCGCGCTCTGGCCGAAGTGGCGGATGCGCACGCGCGAGACGCCTTGTACCAGGATGCGCACGCTCTCGTCGGGCAGCTTCAGCATGCGCATGATGGCGGCGGCGGTCCCCACGCCGTACAGATCTTCCGTCGTCGGCTCGTCCACCTCGCCGTCGCGCTGGGCGACGAGCAGCACCATCCGGTGCTCGGCCAGGGCGCGGTCGACGGCGCGCACGCTGGGCTCGCGGCCCACCGACAGTGGCACGATGATGTACGGGAAGACCACCGTCCCCTTGAGCGGCAGCACCGGCAGAACGTCGGGGATCGGCTGGACCGTGGTCTCTACGGCGCCGGGCTCCGTCACGCTAGTCTCCTCGGCCGAGACAAGCTCGGCCGCTACTGGGTTCGTTCACGCGAGCGGTTCTCCTCTCGGATGGTGATCTCGACGGTCCGCGGTGCGCTCGGGCCGCGGGAGGTGCGCGGCACCTCGATCCTCAACACACCGGCCTCCAGGTGGGCCTGCAGGCCGTCAGGGTCGAATCCCGGCGGCAGGCGCAGCCGCCGCTCGAACCGGCCGCGGCTGCATTCGACGCAGTGGTAGTGGGCCTCGTCGGCGGTGGGCCGTCGCGCCGCCTTGTCGACGCGGATGCGCAGGTCCTGCTCCTGCACCTCGACTTCGATGCCGTCGCGCGCCACTCCCGGGACCTCCACCAGGATGAGAAGCCGTTCGGGCAGCTCCAGCACGTCCAGCTTGGGCTCGACGGGCTCGAGGCCGGCGCCGGCGGTGAGCTCCATGGCGTCGCGCAGCAGGCGGCGCAGCTCCTCCTGGAGCCGCGAGGCGATGAAGAAGGCCGAGGCCGACACGCTCCGATATTACCGGCGCTCGATCAGCGCCTTGAGCTCCTTGAGCTCCTCCACGAAGGCGTCCACGTCGTCGAAGCGGCGGTAGACCGAGGCGAAGCGCACATAGGCCACCTGGTCCAGCTCGCGCAGCGCCTTCATCACCCGCTCGCCGATCTCCCGCGTGCTCATCTCCCGCTCCTCGCGGTCGTGGAGCTCGCCCTCGATATCGTCCACCACGGCATCGAGCTGCTTCGCCGACACCGGTCGCTTTTCGCAGGCCTTACGCAGGCCGGACAGCAGCTTCCGGCGGTCGAACTCCTCGCGCGAGCCGTCGTTCTTCACCACCATGTAGGGGATGTCCTCGATCTGCTCGTAGGAGGTGAAGCGCCGGCCGCACTCCAGGCACTCGCGGCGGCGGCGGATGGTGCCGCCGTCCTTGCTCTCGCGGGAATCGACGACGCGGTCGCTGTTCTGGTCGCAGTAGGGGCAGCGCATGGCGGCGCGGGGAGTCTATCGCCCCCACCCGCCCCAGGATCAGGGGTCAGGGGTCAGGGGTCAGGGATCAGGGGTCAGGGGCCCCTGATCCCTTACTCCAAGTCTGCCCGCGATCCGCGCAGGGAGGCCGTCTGTTCCGCCAGGGCGCGGGCCAGACGCGCCAGGCCGGGGTCCAGCTCGCCCGCCGCGGCGAGCTGGCGGCGCACCAGATCCCAGTCCCCCCGCGCCGCCGGGCCGGTGATGGCGCGTGCGGGCTCGTCCGCGGCCCCGACCTGTTCCAGGGCTCCGCCGGCCAGCTCGACATAGCCGTTCCAGACCTCCCGCGGCAGGCCGAGGCGTCGCGCCAGGGCGTCAGCGGAGGCGAGCAGCGTCCCCGTGCCGCCCGCCACCAGGGTCGCCGCGAAGTGGTAGAGGAGGCGCTGCTCCTCGGCGAGGACCGCGGCATGCCCCTCCCAGGCCTCGACCAGCCGCCGCCCCAGGTTGACGGCTGCCGGGTCGCTGCCGAGCGCGAAGAAGACGCCGCGCGCCTCGGCGGGATCCGGCAGCGGCCGAGGGAAGGCTTTGAGGGGATGGAGCACGCCGACGCCGGACCCGCGCGCGGCCAGCGGATCGAGCGCACCCATGGGCAGGCTGCCCGACGCGTGCAGAACCACCCCGGCCTGCGGGCGTTCGGCGAGGACGCCGGCGACGGCGGCATAGGCGTCGTCGGCAACGGCGATCAGCAGCAGATCCTCGTGCTCCGTTGCCAGCTCGGCGAGCGGCACATTCGTGGCCTGCAATGCCTCGGCAACCTCCGACGCCCTTGCCGCCGAGCGGCCGGCCACCGTGACCGCTCGGGCGCCGCGAGCCACCGCCCATGCGGCGAGGCTAGCTCCGACGCGGCCGGGCCCGACGAGGCTGAAGCGCAGCCCGGCGAGGGGCGGAGCGAAGGGGCTCACTGGGCTACAATAGGAGACAGCCACGCAGGCCGCAACCAGGATGCGGCCCCGGCGTCGAGGCGTGGCGTACCGAGAGCGATCATGTGTCCGATTCCAGACCCGACTCCGGCCTCCCGCAAGGGCGCCGGAGCCGCCTCGCTTTCGCCGCGAGAGCGCGCCATCCTGCGCGACATCATCCACAGCTATGTCCTCACCGGCGAGCCGGTGAGCTCGCGCTCGCTGGCGCGCATGTCCGAGGAGAGCGTGTCGGCGGCGACCATCCGCAACACCATGGCGGATCTCGAGGAGCGGGGCTATCTCGCCCAACCCCACAGCTCGGCCGGGCGGATCCCGACGCCGGCGGCCTATCACCGCTACATCGGCGAGATGATGCGGGTGCGCAAGGTACCCCTGCAGCAGCGCCGCTACATCGCCGAGCATCTGCGCGAGGCGACGCCGGACCCCGAGGGCCTGGTCAATCTCGCCACCCGCATGCTGTCCCAGCTGTCCGAGCAGATCGGTCTGGCGGTGGCGCCGCCGCTGGGCGAGACGGTGCTCAAGGCCATCGACTTCGTGGCCGTGTCGGATCGCCAGGTCCTGTGCGTCCTGGTCTCGGCGTCGGGCTTCGTCGAGCACCGGATCCTGGACGTCGAGGAGGCGATGCCGCGGGAGGAGCTCGTGCGCATCTCGAACTTCCTCACCGACCGCTTCGCCGGCCGCACCCTGACGCAGATCCGCCACGAGCTGATCGAGACCATGGTGGCGACCAAACGGGAGATGGATCACCTGCTGTCGACCGCGGTCGAGCTCGCCAAGCGGGCGCTGGTCGACGCTCCGGCCCCGGGAGTTTTCGTCGAAGGCACGGCGAGCATCCTGCAGAAGCCCGAGCTGACCGACATCAACCGTGTGCGGCGCCTGCTCGAGACCTTTGCCGACGAGGCGCGGCTGGTGCAGCTCCTGAACCAGCTCATCGAGGGCCCCGGCCTGCAGGTGATCATCGGCGACGACAGCGACCTCACGTCGGAGCTGGACTTCAGCCTGGTGGCGACGACCTACAAGGTCGGCGGCCGGACGCTCGGCACGCTGGGCATCTTCGGCCCCTCGCGCATGGAGTACCGGCGGATCATCCCGCTGGTCAGCCACCTCGGTGAATCACTGAGTCGGGCTCTGGGCGGCGAAGCCGTCTAGCCTCCGCTGCGCCTTCAACGGCTATCGAGAGAGGATGTGGATACGCTGTGAGTGACACCGACAGCAGAGACCAGAGAGCCCGCCGCATCGAGGTGCTCGAAGTCGGGGACAGCGCTGCCGAGGCGGCGCCGCCGCGACCGCGGGAGAACGAGCCGGCCGCGGCCCCGGCCGACCGCAATGCCGTCGACGCCGCCGAGCTGGCCGGCCTGCAGCAGGAGCTCGAAGACCTGCGCGACCGCTCTCTGCGCACACTCGCCGACTACGAGAACTACCGCAAGCGGGTGGAGCGCGAGAAGGCCGAGGACCGGCGCTACGCCGGCATCGAGGTGTTGCGAGAGGTGCTCGCGGTGGTCGACAACCTGGAGCGCGCCGCCGCCGCCCCGGGCTCGGTGGACGAGCTCAAGGCGGGCGTCGAGCTGATCCTGCGCCAGCTCCACGACCTGCTGCGGCGCCATGGCGTGCTGCCGGTGGCGGCCGCCGGCGAGGCCTTCGATCCCAACGTCCACGAGGCGGTGTCTCGCGAGCACGACGCGGGAGTGGAGCGGCCGACCGTCACGGCGGAGCACCAGCGGGGCTACAAGATGCGCGACCGGCTGCTGCGGCCGGCGGTCGTCTCGGTGGCGCTTCCCATCGAAGAGGGCGACCAGGCCACGCAGTCTCAGGAGCCGTGATGGCGACGAGCAGGGACTACTACGAGGTCCTCGGCGTCGAGCGGGAGGCGACGGCGCAGGAGATCAAGTCCGCCTACCGCAAGGCGGCCGTGCGCTGGCACCCGGACCGCAACCCCGGCGACGCCGAGGCGGAAGCGAGCTTCAAGGAGGCCGCCGAGGCCTATTCCGTGCTCTCCGACCCGCAACGACGGGCCGGCTACGACCGCTTCGGGCACCGCGGTGTGGCGGCCGGAGGCTTCTCCGGCTTCGACCCCGAGACCTTCGGCGACTTCGCCGACATCTTGGGGCAATTCTTCGGCATCGGGTTCGGCGATCTGTTCGGCGGCCGGCGGCAGGGTCCGCGCGGGCGGCGCCCCCGTCCGGGGGCCGATCTGCGCTACGAGCTGCACCTGAGCCTGGAGGAGGCCGCCAGCGGCATCCGCCAGACGCTCAAGATCCCGCGCCTCGAGACGTGCGAGGCCTGCCAAGGCAGCGGCGGCGCCGCCGGCAGCGCGCCGGTGACCTGCTCGGCCTGCCAGGGGCGGGGTCAGGTGCGCTACAGCCAGGGTTTCCTCTCCGTGGCGCGGACCTGCCCGCAGTGCGGCGGCGAGGGGCAGGTCATCACCGATCCCTGCCCGGAATGCCGGGGGCGGCGGCGAGTCGAGCGCGAGCGCCGGCTCGAGGTCGACATCCCGGCCGGCGTGGACACCGGCAACCGCCTGCGGCTCGCCGGCGAGGGCGAGGACGGGCTCTTCGGCGGCGGCCGCGGCGATCTCTTCGTCGACTTGCGTGTCGACCCCCATCCGGAGCTCGAGCGGCGGGGGGTCGACATCTTCAGCCGCCTGCCAGTGCACTACGCCGAAGCCGTTCTCGGCGCGCGGCTCGAAATCGACACCCTGCAGGGCCGGCAGGAGATCGAGGTGCCCGCGGGCACGGCCGCGGGCAGCGAGCTGCGGCTGCGGGGCTTGGGCATGCCGCGCCTCGGCGGCCGCGGCCGTGGCGACCACATCGCGCGGCTGGACGTCGAGATCCCCGATCCGCGAACGCTCTCCGACGAGCAGGTCGAGCTGCTCAAGCGCCTGGCCGAGCTGGACGGGCGGGAGACGCAGGAAGGCCGCAGCGTCTTCGAGCGCGTCAAGGATCTCTTCGCCTGAGTCCGTCGTGCGCACCTGCCTCGTTTCGCCCTCAGCGCTCGAAGGGGAGCGGCTGGAGATCTCGGGCGACACCTACCGGCACCTCTTCCGCGCCGCCAGGCTGGCGGCGGGGGAGGAGCTGCGGCTGGTCGACGGCGAGGGTCGGGCGCGCCGCGGCCGCGTCGTCGCCGTGCACCGGCAGGCCGCCGAGATCGCTCTGGCGGAGAGTCTGCCGGCGGGCGAGCCGTCGCTGGCGCTGACCGTCTGGAGCCCGCTCCCCAAGGCCGCGCGCGCGGCCTGGATGGTCGAGAAGCTGACCGAGGTCGGGGTCGTGGGGCTGCGCTTCTACCGCTGTCCCCGGGCGCCCCGGCAAGCCGGCCCGGGAGCCTTGGATCGGCTGCGACGGGTGGCGAGCGCGGCGGTCGAGCAGTGCGGCCGTTCCCGGCGTCCCGCGCTGAGCGGCACCCACGACTGGTCGGAGGTGCCCACCGCGGTCAGCGCCGCCCCCCACGCCTGGATCCTGGACTCCGCGGGAGCGCCGGGTGGGGGCCCTCCGGACGGCCTGGAGACCGGCATCGTGGTCGTCGGCCCCGAAGGCGGCCTCACGGCCGAGGAGCTGGCCGCCCTCGAGGCCGCCGGCGGCCGCCGTCTCGCCCTCGGCCCCACGACCTTGCGCGTGGAGACGGCGGCGGTCGTCGGCAGCGGCCTCCTCCTCGCCGCGGCGCGGCGGGCCGGCCACGGGGAGCCCGGCGTCGGGGACCCGCCCGGGAGATCGGCATGAGCGACGAGGCCGGCTCCTGCTATCGCAAGGCCCTGGATCTGCTGGCCCGCAGGGCCCACTTCCGGGCCGAGCTGCGGCAGAAGCTCGAGCGCCGCGACTTCTCCGCGGCGGCCGTGGACGAGGCTCTCGGCCGGTTGGCCGAGGAGGGCCATCTCGACGACCCGGCCACCGCGCGGGCATTCGTCGAAGAGCGGCTGCGCCGCGGCCCCGAGGGG
>JBOGJI010000125.1:0-9017 GCA_050747865.1 Thermoanaerobaculia bacterium | reverse complement strand
GCGCTCGCCGAGGCGACGCCCGACGACGACGTCGAGCTCGCCCGCGCCGCCGCCTCCCGCTGGCGGCGCACGCACGCCGCCGATGCCGCCGCCCTCGCCCGCCACCTCGACCGCAAGGGCTTTAGCCGCCGCGCCATCCTGACCATCCTCGAGGAACTGGGCCAGGCCGGCAATGCGCCGTAGCGGCCGAGCTCGTCTCGGCCGTTGGGCCCGGCGACGCTGATATCCTGAAAGGCTGGATATTTATCCCGACGCGCACCCGGCACTCCATGAAAAGCGACGCCATCCGCAGCAGCTTCCTCGACTACTTCCGCGAGCAGGGCCACCGCATCCTGCCCAGCGCCCCCCTGGTGCCCCAAGGCGATCCCACCCTGCTGTTCACCAACGCCGGCATGGTGCAGTTCAAGAACCAGTTCCTCGGCCTCGAGGCCCCCGCATCGCCGCGCGTCGCCACCGCCCAGAAGTGCCTGCGCGTCTCCGGCAAGCACAACGACCTGGAGAACGTCGGCCCCAGCCCTCGCCACCACACCTTCTTCGAGATGCTCGGCAACTTCTCCTTCGGCGACTACTTCAAGGACGAGGCGATCCGCTTCGGCTGGGACCTGGTGACCCGCGTCTGGGGGCTGCCCGCGGAGCACCTCGCCGCCACCGTCTTCGAGGAGGACGACGAGGCCGCCGCGCTGTGGGCCAAGATCTCCTCCCTGCCGGCGGAACGCATCCTGCGGGCCGGGGCCAAGGACAACTTCTGGGCCATGGGAGAGACCGGGCCCTGCGGCCCGTGCAGCGAGATCTTCGTCGATACCCGTCCGCGGGAGCCGGAGGTGGCCTGGGAGGAGGGCACCGAGTCGGGCCGTTACATCGAGATCTGGAACCTCGTCTTCATGCAGTTCGATCGCGACGAGAGCGGCACGATGCGACCGCTGCCGCGCCCGTCGATCGACACCGGAGCCGGCCTCGAGCGCGTCGCCGCCGTCCTCCAGGGCGTGCCCTCGAACTACGACACCGATCTCTTCCAGCCGTTGATCCGCGCCGCCGCCGCCCTCGCCGGCGCGCGCTACGGAGACGACGCCGACAAGGACGTCGCCCTGCGCGTGATCGCCGATCACCTGCGAGCCGTGACCTTCCTGCTCGCCGACGGCGTCATCCCGGCGAACGAGGGCCGCGGCTACGTGCTTCGGCGGATCCTGCGCCGGGCGGTGCGCCACGGCCTGGGCCTGGGCTTCGAGGAGCCGTTCCTTCATCGTCTGGTCCCTGTGGTTGGCGAGGTCTTGGGCGGCCCGTATCGCGAGCTGGCCGCCACTGAGGCCGCCTCGGCCGCCACCGTGCGGGCGGAGGAGGAGAAGTTCCTGGCGACGCTCGCCGGCGGCGCCCGCCAGGTCCAGGTGGCGGTAGAGGCGGCCCGCGCCCAAGGGCTCTCGACCCTGCCGGGCGCCGTCGTCTTCCGCCTCTACGACACCCACGGCCTACCCCTCGAGGTGATCGAGGAGATCGCCGAGGAGGAGCGGCTGGGCGTCGACCGCGAAGGCTTCGAGCGCGAGCTCGAGAGCCAGCGCACGCGGTCGCGCGCCGCCGGCGAGGCGGGCCAAGCGAAGAGCGCGGCCCTGCGCCGCGCCGCCGGTGCGGGCGAGCCGCTACCGCCTACCGAGTTCGTCGGCTACGACCGGTTGGAGCTCGCGGAAACGCCCGTCGTCCGTCTCGCCGCCTGGCGCCGGGATGGGGCGGTCGCCGCCGACAGCCTGTCCGCTGGCGAGCACGGCGTCGTCGCGCTCACCCCCACGGTCTTCTACGCCGAGGCCGGCGGCCAGGTGGGCGACCGCGGGACGCTCACCTGGGAGGGTGGCCGCGCCCGTGTCGTCGACACCCAGAAGGACGCCACCGGAGTCCATTTCCTCGAGGTCGAGGTGGAGGAGGAGGAGGGGAGCCTGGCCGCTGGTGCGGATGTCAGGCAATCCGTCGCCGCCGATCGCCGTCGCGCCGCCGAGCGCCACCACACGGCCACCCATCTGCTGCACGCCGCTCTACGCGCAACCCTGGGCGACTCGGTGCGCCAGGCCGGCTCCCTCGTTGCCCCGGATCGCCTGCGCTTCGACTTCACTTTCGCCAGGCCCCTGGAGCCGCGGGAGATCGAGGCCATCGAGGACCTGGTGCACGACTGGGTGCTACGCGCCGTGCCCACCCGCATCGAATGGCAGGGCCGCGACGAAGCCTTGGCCGCCGGCGCCATGGCCCTGTTCGGCGAAAAGTACGGCGACCGCGTGCGCACCGTCGCGATCCCCGGCTTCAGCCTGGAGCTCTGCGGCGGCTGCCACGTCGCCAACACCGGAACCATCGGTCCGATTGTCATCACCGGCGAGCGCGGCGTCGCCTCCGGCGTGCGCCGCATCGAGGCCCTGGCAGGCGACGAGGCCCACCGCTGGCTGCGCCGCGGGCGCCACCTCCTGGCCGCCGGCGAGGCGGCGCTGGATGTCCCGGCCGAGCGCCTCCCGCAGGAGATCGAGTCCCTGCGCCGACGCCTGCGCGAAACCGAGAAGGAGCTCGCCGACCTGCGCCTCCAGCTCGTCACCGGCCCCGACGCCACGACGGAAGAGGCGATCGACGTCGACGGCGTGAAAGTCGTCGCCCGCGAGGTCCCCCCGGCCCCCATGGGCGACCTGCGCAACATGGCCGACACCGTCCGCTCCCGCCTCGGCTCCGGAGTCGCCGTCCTCGCCACCCGCGACGACGGCAAGGTCCACGTCGTCGTCGCCGTCAGCCGCGACCTCCAGGACCGCCTCCACGCCGGCCGCCTCGCCCAGGCCCTGGCCGAGCACGTCGGCGGCAAGGGCGGCGGCCGCCCCGACTTCGCCCAGGCCGGCGGCCGCGACCCGGAGAATCTCCCCACCGCCCTCGCTGCCGTCCCCGTGCTCATCCGCGCCCAGCTCGCCTGTTGACTCTGGTCTCATAGTCGTGCTAGAAAATGCGTGAATTCGGATAGGCAGGGTGGCTCGGGGCGAGCCACAGGAGGTGGAGGATGCAAGCCACGGGTTCCGGCGCCATAGCCGAGCCTATCAGCCTGGAGGAAAGAATCATGGCGAAGAACGCGTCGCACGAATCCTGCTTCTCTAAGGGACCTGTGGCTCTCGTCCTCACGTGTGGCTTCCTTACAGCGGGACTCGCCACCGCCGGCGGCCTCGAGCAGATCCAGGCTCTCGGCGGCGACGGCCACAAGTACCACGCGGTCGGCGACATCGACAACATCAATCTGTTCAACGGCAACGTCAACGTGACGATCCCGCTGGCGAGCTACGACGTCGGCGCACACCTGTCGTACAGCTTCACGCTGGTCTACAACTCCAGTGGAGCCTGGAGACGAGCTCCGGCCGCACATGTGTACGAAGTGATTCCCGACCCTCGATCCACGGCTGGGTTGGGATGGCGCATGTCACTCGGTGATCTGCACCCGACGTACCCCTCCTTGGCACCCAGCGACTGTGGGCTCGCGTACATCTCACCGGACGGCTCGGAGCACTCGTTCTACGGGACGCTCCATCCCTGGGACAGCGGGAGCTGTTCCGCGGCCACATGGTATACAAGAGACGGTTCCTACCTGCGTCTCAAGACGATCAACTCCACGAGGAAGAATGTCGAGCATCCGGACGGCAGGATCTCCGAGTTCACCAAGTCCGGCAGCGACTGGCGATTGACCAAGATCCGAGACCTCTTCGGTCACGCCGTAACAATCAGCTATGGCGCTGGCATCTGGAACGTGTCGGATACCCTCGGTCGTACGCACAAGATCTATTGGCAAGACGGAGGCAACGAGGCCGGTTACGAGAAGCCGGACTACATCACGCGCCTCGATCTTGCGGGACGCTCGGGCGCCACGGCGAGGTACGATCTCGAATACAAGGTGGCGGATCGGGCCACGTGCCTCGGCGTCTTCGAGAGCGATCCGGGCTACCCCTATTGGAACGTGCCTCTGCTCTATGAAGTCACTCACCCGAACGGCCTGGAGAACCCCTGGCAGATGGGCAACGCACAGGGTTCGGGATATGCCTCTTGTGGAGAGCTCGTGCAGCTGCGCACGCCGTCTCGAGGCATCATTCGATGGGGCCACGGCGAGTGGCGGTTTCCGCACTATGTCGACATCGTCGACGGTGAGGATCAGTGGGACCCCCCGCGTGGGGTCAAAACACGGTCGCTGCAAGACCCTTCCGGCAATACCATCGGTACTTGGAAGTACCTGAACGCCCTGAACCACCCGGACCCGGATGTCGCTACAGCCACCCGTACGACGGTCATCCCGTCTGGAGGCGCCGGCTGCGCAGTACACCACTTCTCGGCGAGGACCGGCCCGTTCGGCACTACGACGCACTGGGCATATGGGCTGCCGTTCAACGACGACATGCCGAACACGACCGCGGGGCTGACGCTCTACCTGTCACAGGAGATCTTCCCTTCCGCCAGTTCCTCGAGCTGTACCGGGACCAGGCTGCGCTCCGTGTACCTGCACTACGAGCGGGAGGGCAACAGCTCCTTCGCCTCGAACCATCGCCTCTACGCGCGCCGAACGCACTACCACGACGACGGGAACCGCTGGGTGCAGAACCGCTTCAGCGCCTTCGACGGCATCGGCCACTACCGGCAGGTGGTGACGAGCGGCAACTTGGAGTCCGGGGACTCCCGCACCGAGCGGACGCAGTACAACCGCAACGGGAGTCAAGTGTTGACGGTCGATGCGAACGGGAACCCGAATTCCGGGTACAGCCCTCCGGGCCCGAATGTTCCCTGGGTGCTTGGGATCTTCAGCTACCAGCAACAGCAGGAGGGAGGTGTCACGGCGCGCCAGAACTTCACCTTCGACAGTCCGACCGGGTTCCTGGACTCCAAGCGGATTCTGAAGAGCGGGACCGGCACCGGCAGCCAAGACGTAGTGGTCACGTATACGCGCTATCCAGATACGAACGTCGCCGGACGCGGCCGGGTGAAAGACGAGAAATGGTCGCTGGGCGGTGGCACGCCGCACCTGTGGCTACTGCACAGCTACGAGAAGGGCGTGCTGTCGAAGACGGAGTACCGGCAGCCGGGCGGGGCCAGCACCGGTCTGTTCCGCTATCGCGCGACCATCGACCAGAACTCCGGCCTCCCGACGCAGACGATCGACACCTCGGGTGTGGTCACGAACTACACGTATGATCTGCTCGGGCGCTTGCTCAAGGCCCAACCGGGCGCGGGAGGTGGCGCCTGCCTGACCTACTCTTACACGAAGGCCTCGGGCAGCACGGGCCCCAAGTGGGGCGTGGTGCGGCACAACGCGAGCTGCGCCGGTGAGCTGGGGCAGCGTGAGAGCTGGTACGACCCGTGGGGGCGCAAGACGCACGACCGCATCCGACTGCCGCAGGGTACATGGACGGAGAGACGCTACCAGTACAACGCCCAGGGCTGGATGACGGCGGAGGCGGCCTGGGGCAACGCCAACTCGACCAAGTTCGAGGACTTCGATGCCTTCGGTCGCCCCCAGACCATCCGGCCGCCTGCACCGGAAGACCCGGACCACTACGTCAAGTTGATCTACACGGGCGACCGCATCGTGCGGCGCGGCGTCTCGCTCAACCTGAATGGCACCTCGCCGTCGGAGGAGCGGGTAGCGATGTCCTACGAGCACCGCGACAGCTTCGGCCGCCTGGTGCAGGTGGACACCCCGGCCAAGCCGGGCGGCACCCTGGTGGAGACGAACTACACGTACGACGTGGGCAACCGCCTGAAGTCGGTCAACTTCGGCGGCCAGGTTCGCACCTTCACGTATGACAACCGAGGCTTCCTGAGTCAGGAATGCCATCCGGAGAAGGGCACCCAGGGCAACGGCTGCGTCACCTACCCCTCGTACGACGCGCTCGGCAACGCCCTGAAGAAGCAGGAGGGAAGCCGTACGCTGACCTCGCAGTACGACTTCGCCCGCCGGCTGATCAAGGTGCAGAGCAACACGGACGCGACGGTGTCGGAGTGGTTCTACGACGGCGGCAACGGCTTCGGCAAGGGCAAGGTGCACCTGACCCGGCGCACGCAGAACGTGGACTTTCCCGGCGACGGCCTGGGAGCGTTGAGCGTGGCGGTGGAAGAGAAGTTCCACTACGAGGGTCCGGCAGGCGCGCCGTCGGTCAAAGCGTTGCTCGTGGACCTGCCCGGGAGTCGTCCGACGTATGCGTTCCTGATGGGCTTTGTGCACAACTTCCTGGCCGACGCCCTCGACCGCCCGGCCGGCGTCACCGCCGGCTGAATGGCCGCCCAGGCAGCCAGGCGCGGTTGGCACACCTTCCGGCCGCCAACCGCCGGAGGCGGCGGTTGACGTATCATGGCAAGACGGGAGACCTGATGGAGACGGGAGCATGAGCCGCGCTTGGAAGAACATCCTGGCGGCGGCGGGGATCCTGCTCACCCTCTACCTGCTGGTCATCCTCGCCGCCGGGATCTCACAGGTCGCCGACGCGGCGGATCGCGTCAAGCCGGGTCTGGGGCAGATTGTCTTCTGGGCGCTGGTGATCCTCTTCGCGATCGTCGTCGTCTCGCCGATCGTCCTCTACCTGCGCCTGCCCCCGGCGCTGATCCCGCCCGAGGAGTCTTCGGGTCCGGAATATGAGGCGTATCTCGCGCGACTGCGCCGGCGCCTGGCGCCGAATCCGCGGCTCGAGGGCCGCGACCTGGAGACCGACGAGGGGCTGCACGCCGCGCTCGCCGACCTGGCGGAGGAGGCCGAGCGCATCGTACGGAACACCGCCAAGACCGTGTTCGTCAGCACCGCCGTGATGCAGAACGGCCGGCTCGACGGCGCGGTCGTCCTGGCGACGCAGGTGCGCATGGTCTGGCAAGTCGCCTCCGTCTACCACCAGCGTCCGTCGCCCCGTCAGCTCCTCTACCTCTACTCGAATGTGGGCGCCACCGCCCTGCTTGCGGCCGGGATCGAGGACATCGACTTCTCCGAGCTGGTCACCCCGCTCGTGGTCTCGGTGGTGCCCTCGCTCAAAGGAGCGGTTCCGGGGCTTCAGGCTATGTCGTCGCTGCTCGTCAATAGCCTCGCAAACGGGGCGGCGAACGCGTTCCTGACCCTGCGAGTCGGCGCCGTGGCCCGCCAGTACTGCGAGGCGACCTCGGCGCTGTCCCGCCGGGCCGTGCGCCGGAGCGCCACCGCGGCGGCGGCGGCCCACGTCGGTCGGATCGTGCGGGAGAACGGGGTCCTGGTCGTCAAGGGGACCTGGAAGGCCGTCAGGAACGCCGCCGGCGACTCCCTCGACTCCGCGGTCCAGGGCACGCGATCGCTGGGCGCGGCATTCGCCAGGAAGCTCCGGCGAAGCTCGCGCGCAGCGCTCGAAGAGCCGGCTGAGCTCGCCGTTCCCCCGGCTCCCGGCGAGCCGTCCTCGTCCTAGCTCACTGCACGGTCCGGTCCTGCCGAATGACGTTAGGGTTTTCGGCCATGCTGAGTTACCGGCGCATCCTGGGCAGGGCATGGCCGATCGTGCTGGCGAACTGCGCCGTGCCGCTGCTCGGCCTGGTCGACACCGCTGTGATCGGCAACACCGGATCGGTGGAGGCGCTCGGTGCGATCGCGCTCGGCACCCTGGTGTTCTCGTTCGTCTACTGGACATTCGGCTTCCTGCGCATGGGCACGACCGGTTTCACCGCCCAGGCCGCGGGTGCCGGCGACGAGCCGGAGGTGCGCGCCAGCCTGGCGCGGGCGCTGCTCACCGCCGGCGCGTTGGGAACCGCGATCGTCCTGCTCCAGGCGCCGATCGCCCGGGCGGCGACCGCGTTGCTGAGCGCCGGCGCCGAGATCGAGCAGATCACCCGCGACTACATCTTGATTCGCGCCTGGGGTGCGCCGGCGACGCTCGCGATCTTTGCCCTCAACGGCACCCTGATCGGCCTCGGCCGCGGTCGCGCCCTGCTCGCCGTCCACCTGGCCCTGAACGGCCTGAACGTCGCCCTCGACATCCTGTTCGCCGGGGCCCTCGGCTGGGGCGCGAAGGGCATCGCGCTCGGCACCGCGATCGCGGAATGGGCAACGCTCGGCGTCGCCCTCGCCGTCACTGTCCGTCTGTTGCGGCGACGCCACGTCGACGAGGCGGCGTTTTGGCCGCTGCCGCGCATCCGTGACCGCGCACGGCTGGTCGGCACCCTGCGCGCCAATGCCGACATCATGGTCCGCACCCTGTTCCTGCTCTTCGGTTTCGCTTGGTTCACGAACCAGGGGGCGCGGTACGGCGACACCATCCTGGCGGCGAATCACGTCCTGCTGCAGCTCATCTCCCTCAGCGCGTTTTTCCTCGACGGATTCGCGTTCGTCACCGAGTCGCTGGTGGGAAGCGCCGTGGGCACCGGAAGCCGGGCCGATTTCGACCGCGCCGTACGGCGCTCCACGGAGCTCGCCGCGGCGACCGCCCTGCTCCTGGCGGGCGGCATCGCCGTGTTCGGAAGCGCCGCGATCTCCGCGCTGACGGACCTGGTCCCGACCCGGGACGCGGCGTCCAGATATTTGCCGTTCGCCGCGATCTATGTGTTGCTCTCCTTCCCCGCGTTCCAGCTCGACGGCGTCTTCATCGGCGCCACGCGCACGCATGACATGCGCAATGCGTCGATCCTCTCGGTGGCGGCCTTCCTGGCGGCGTGGTGGGTCCTCGCCACGTCGTACGGCAACGGAGGGTTGTGGACGGCGTTCGTCGTCTACGTCGTCGCGCGGGCGCTGGCCCTGCTGAGGCGTCTTCCCGCCCTGCGCGCGTCGCTCGCACCCGACAGCCCCGGCGAGGGCCGACCGCAGGTCACGACGTGACCAGGTGTTCCGCCTCGATAGACTAGGTCCTGCAGTGGCACTTCGCGAGAGCCTTCACGACCGGTTGCGGCTTCTGCGCCTGGAGACGCTGTACGACCTGGCGCTGGCGCTGCACGCCCACCGGCCGGAGCAGGAGCTGCTGGAGGATCTGCTGCAGCGAGTCTGCGCCGCCCTCGACCCGCGGGCCGCGGCGGCGGTCACCCGCGGCGCCGACGGC
>JBOGJI010000124.1:0-27960 GCA_050747865.1 Thermoanaerobaculia bacterium | reverse complement strand
GCTCGACGCGTTTCGTAAACCAGCTCTCGGCGCAACGGACGATGTGATCGAGACACGCCCGGCAAACGCACAAGGTGGGCGGCTGGAGCTGGATCGGCTGACGCGGGAGGCGTTGGGGACGAGCGTGGTGCGGATGGTGAGCGGGATGTTGACCGAGGCCATCCGGCGGGGGGCGTCGGACGTGCACCTGGAGCCGTATGAGAGCGAGTTTCGGGTGCGGTTTCGGATCGACGGGGTGCTCTACGAGGTGGCGAGTCCCTCGGCTCGGCTGCGGGAGGCGATCACCAGCCGGCTGAAGGTGATGGCGAACCTGGATATCGCCGAAAAGCGGCTGCCGCAGGATGGGCGGATCCGGCTGCGGCGGCGGCTCGACGGGCAAACCAAGGATCTCGACGTGCGGGTCTCGGTGATGCCTACGATCCATGGCGAGAAGACCGTGATCCGGCTGCTCGACCGGGACCGGGTGCAGCTGGA
The DNA here is from genome assembly GCA_050747865.1 of Thermoanaerobaculia bacterium. Taxonomy (GTDB): domain Bacteria; phylum Acidobacteriota; class Thermoanaerobaculia; order Multivoradales; family JAHEKO01; genus JBOGJI01. Next base: position 27,486 of record JBOGJI010000124.1, on the reverse strand, counting down.
CATGACGCGGCTCGGGTTCGAGCCCGGGTCGCTGCGGCGCTTCGATGAGGCGATCTCGCAGCCCTACGGGATGGTGCTGGTGACCGGGCCGACCGGGTCGGGCAAGACGAGCACGCTCTACTCCGCGCTCACCCGGCTCAACCGGAGCGGGGTCAACATCATGACCGCGGAGGATCCCGTCGAGCTCCACCTGCAGGGAGTCAACCAGGTGCACGTGAAGGAGCAGATCGGGTTGAGCTTCGCGGCGGCGCTGCGCTCCTTCCTGCGCCAGGATCCCGACGTCATCCTGGTCGGGGAGATCCGGGACGCGGAGACCGCCGAGATGGCGATCAAGGCGGCGATGACCGGTCACCTGGTGCTCTCGACGCTGCACACCAACGACGCCGCCTCGGCGATCGCGCGGCTGCAGCACCTCGGTGTCGAGCCCTTCCTGGTGGCTGGCTGCGTGCATCTGGTCGCCGCGCAGCGGCTGGTGAGGCGCATCTGCACCGCCTGCAGGGAGCCCTTCGAGTGCGTCCCCGCGGCGCTGGTCCAGGTCGGCTTCAGCGAAGAGGAGGCTGCTGCCCTGTGCCTGTTCCGCGGCCGCGGGTGCGAGCGCTGCTCGCAGACCGGCTACCGCGGCCGCATCGCGCTGTTCGAGGTGATGCCGATCGACGCGGCGCTGCGGCAGCGCATCCTGGCGGGCGCCGGGACCGCTGAGCTTCGCCAGACGGCCGTCGCGGGCGGCATGATCACAATGCGCCGGTCCGGGCTGCAGAAGCTGCGCGACGGCATCACGACGGTCGAGGAGGTGCTGCGGGAGACGGTGATCTAAGAGCCTGTGAATGAATCTCCCATGGGCCGCCGATACGTTGGCGTATTCGTGGGCCGGGGCACTAAGGCGGATGCCAGGGCACGTCGGCCACGCCGGCCTTCGCGTTCTCGTAGCGAGCCAAAACGAACAGGAGGTCGGAGAGGCGATTCAAGTAGCGAATCGCCTCGGGGCGGACCTCCTCGGCGGCGCCGAGGCGCACGAGACCGCGCTCGGCGCGGCGGCAGACGGTGCGGGCGACGTGGAGCTCGGCGGCGGCGGCGGTGCCGCCCGGCAGGATGAAGTGTCGCAGCGGCTCGAGCTCCTCCTGGAACCGGTCGATCGCAGCCTCCAGCTCGTCGACCGCGGCCTGCTCGATCCGCAGCTCCAAGCGGTCACCGGATCGCGCGGCGGCCAGCTCGGCGCCGAGCACGAAGAGCTCCCCCTGCACCTCGGCAAGCAGCGTCTCCACGGCCGGCGACAGCTCCTGCACCCGGGCGCGCCCGAGGTGGGAGTTGAGCTCATCTACCGTGCCGTAGGCCTCGATGCGCAGGTCCGCCTTGGAGACCCGCTCGCCCGTGCCCAGGCCCGTGCTGCCGTCGTCGCCGCTGCGGGTGTAGATCCGCGCCATGCCGCGTCATCCTCTCACGCCGCCCGTACACACAACGGCCCCCCGACGACCGCGGCGCCGGGGAGCCGGTGGTGTTGATTCTCGATCGGGAGGGTCAGTCCGCGACGCGGTCCTTCAGTCCCTTGCCGGCACGGAAGAAGGGGTACTTCTTAGGGGCGATCCAGATGGTCCCTCCGGTCGCCGGGTTGCGGCCCTCGCGACCCTTGCGGCTCTTGCTGCCGAAGGTGCCGAAGCCGGTGATGGTGACTTCCCGTCCGGAGTCGAGCTCCACGGCGATGATCCCGTGGCCCGGCTTGGTGTCGAAGATGCAGTTCACCACCTCCTGAGCCTTGGCCTGCGACAGATCGCACTTCCCGGCCAGCTTCTGCGCCATCTCCGTCTTGTTCACTCTCGCCCTCCTTTGGACGTTGCGGAGTCGCCCCTCCGGGGGAGGCCAGCTCCTGGTTCACTCGGCGCCGCGTGCGCCGCCCACCCAACGGTGCCCGTCATCTCTTGAGTATAGACCATTTGCCGGCCCGGGGCGGAGCGAGCACTTGACGAAGTGCCGGCTCCGCGGCCAGGGTGGGGCTCGATGGACCCGCAGCGGCCGCCGCAGATCCTGCTCCAGACATCGACCGCCGCCGGATCGATCTGGTGGCGTGGAGCGGATCCGGTGGAGATCCTGGTAGCCGAAGACGCTGGAGACGTCGTCGATGTCCTCGCCGCGGCCGAGCAGGCGACGCGGCGTGGTTGCTTCGCGGTCGGCTTTCTCACCTACGAAGCCGCGCCGGCGTTCGACCGTGCCTTCGCGGTACGGCGGCCGGGTCCGTTGCCCGCCGCCTGGTTCGCGGTCTTCCAGCGGCTCGACGAGCTGCCGGCGCTCCCCGGCACGACTGGCTCGTACCGCCTCGGGGAATGGCGGGCGTCGCTCACACCGCGGGCGCACGCCTCTCGCGTAGACCGGATCCGGCGCGCGATCGCGCGCGGCGACACCTATCAGGCCAATCTCACCTACCGCCTGCGAGCCGACTTCCATGGCGACACGCTGGCGCTGTTCGGCGACTTGTGGAGGGCCCAGCGCCCGTCGCACGCCGCCTATCTGGATCTGGCGGACCACGCGGTGCTGTCGGTCTCGCCGGAGCTCTTCTTCGCCCGCGAGGGGGAGCGAGTCCGCTGCCGGCCGATGAAGGGCACGGCTGGGCGGGGACGCACCACGGCCGAGGACGCGCGGCGAGCGGAGGCGCTACGCGCGTCGGCGAAAGATCGGGCCGAGAACCTGATGATCGTGGACATGGTGCGCAACGATCTGGGCCGCGTGGCGGAGCCCGGCTCGGTGGAGGTGCCGGAGCTGTTCACCCTGGAGCGCTACCCCTCGCTGTGGCAGCTCACCTCCACGGTCGAGGCTCGCACCCGGGCGAGCACGGCCGAGATCCTTGCCGCGCTCTTCCCCTGCGCCTCGATCACCGGCGCCCCCAAGGTGCGCACCATGGAGATCCTCAGCCGGCTCGAGGACTCGCCGCGCGGCATCTACACGGGGACGATCGGCTGGATGGCGCCGGGAAACCGCGCCTCCTTCAACGTCGCCATCCGCACCGTACACGTCGACCACGCCCGTGAGCTGGCGGAGTACGGGACCGGCGGCGGCATCGTCTGGGACTCGCGCCCTGCCTCAGAGCTGGAGGAGACGCGCACCAAGGCCGCGATCCTGTTCGAGCGTCCCCCCGCGTTCGAGCTCCTGGAGACCCTCGCCTGGCGGCCGGCGAGCGGCTACCGGCTGTTGCGGCGGCATCTCGACCGGCTGGCGGACTCCGCCGCCTACTTCGGCATCCCCTGCGACCTCCAGCGGTGCCGCGAGGAGCTGGCCGCGGCGGTCCGCGAGCTGCCCCCCCGGCCTCGTCGCGTGCGGCTAATGGTCTCCCAGAGCGGAGGGGTGCGCGTCCAGGCCGCACTCGACGACGGCCTCGAATCAGGCGTCGAGCGGGGACCCCGGCGATCATGGCGCTTGGCCTTCGCCCCCCAGCCGGTCGATGCCGCCGACCCGTTCCTCTTCCACAAGACCACGCGCCGCGACCTCTACGAGCGGGCGCGCGCCGCCCGCCCGGGCTATGACGACGTGCTGTTGTGGAACCCCGCCGGCGTTGTCACGGAGACCACTGTGGCCAACCTCCTGGCGCGCGTCGACGGGCGCTGGGTGACGCCTCCGCTGTCCGCCGGTCTGCTGCCGGGCATCTTGCGGGCGGCGCTGTTGGCCCGGCGATGCGTGGCCGAGGCGCCGCTGTCGGCCGCCGATCTCGAGCGGGCGGAAATCGTCTTGCTGGTCAACTCGGTACGCGGGATCATCCCGGTCGACATCGACTGGGCCACGGCGCCGAGCGCCTTGGTCCTGGGCGCCTCGCGCAAAGCGTTCGGCGGGGCGAAACCTCGGCCGGCCGGCACCCGTAGTCCAGATCGGAGGTGGCCATGATCGAGCTCGCGCTGCTCTTCCTGTTCGGCATCGGCGTCGCTGTCCTGCTTCTCGGCGCGCTCCTGTGGGGGCTCCTGAAGCTGGCCTTCGGGCTGGTCCTCATACCCCTCAAGCTGTTCGGCTTCGTCGTTTCGACCCTGTTCGCGGTCGCGGCCGGCGTCCTGCTGCTGGTCCTCCTGCCGGTGGGGCTCGCGATTTTCCTGCCGCTGCTCCTGGTGCTCGTGCCTCTCGCCCTCATCGGCGGCGCCGTGGCCCTGGTCTGCCACGCGATCTGAGGTCCCATTGCGGCCGGATGCGGCATAGAGTCTGAGGCGGGAGCCCCGACTCATGGGCCGCGCCGACCGCTTCGACCTGCAACCCGGGACCGTGCTCGCCGGCAAGTACCGGATCGAGGCCTTTCTGGGCCGCGGCTGGGAGGGGGAGGTCTACCGGGTGGTCGAGATCCCGACCGGCATCACCCGCGCGGCCAAGCTCTTCTACCCGGTGCGCAACCCCCTCAACCGCACGGCCAAGCGCTACGCCCGGCAGCTCGACAGCCTGCGCGCCTGCCCGGTCGTGATCCAGTACCACCACACCGAGGCTGTCGAGCTCGACGAGCGCCGGGTCACCGCCATGATCAGCGAGTTCGTGGACGGGGTGCGGCTGTCGCAGCTGCCGCACGACCGCAGCGGACGTCAGCTCACGCCCTTCGAGGCGATCCATCTCCTCCACACCCTCCTCTCCGGTCTCGAGACCATCCATGACGCCGGTCTCTACCACGGCGATCTGCACTCCGACAACGTCCTGGTGCGCCGCGTCGGCACCGCCTTCGGCGTCAAGCTGTTCGACTTCTTCCACCGCGGCCGTCCCGGCCGCTGGGCGCAGCAGGACGACCTGGTGGACGCGGTGAAGCTGTTCCACGAGGTCCTCGGCGGCCGGCGCACCTACGCCCGCCATCCGGCGTGGGTCAAGCGGATCTGCTGCGGCCTCAAGCGCTCCCTCATCCTCGCGCGCTACCCGAACGCCGCCCGGCTGCGGCGGCATCTGGAGACCTTCGAGTGGTAACCCTTCGCTCCGGGGTGTAAGATAGCTCCGTCATGCGCCGTCTGCTGGCGCTCTGCACGCTGCTCCTGCTCGCCGCACCGGCGTCCTCCGACACGGTATATCTGACGAACGGCAACAGCTTCGAAGGGGTCGTCGCCACCGACCTCGGAGACTCCGTGCGCATCGTCATCGAGAGCGGCGCGATCACGCTGCCCGCCAGCCAGGTGCGGCGCATCGAGCGCGGGACCACGGCGTTGGCCGAATACCGACAGCGGCGAGACGGCCTCGACGCCACCGACCCGAACGCCGCGCCGGACTGGCTGGCGCTCGCCCGCTGGGCGCGAGGGCAGGGACTGACGGCCTCAGCGCGCGCCGCGGCGCTGGCCGCGGCGCTGCTCGACCCCGATCTGGAAGGCGTCGCCGCGTTGCTGCGCGAGCAGGGCTACGTCCAGGATCCGGATACCGGCGTCTGGATCGAATACGCCGCCTACCAGCGGTCCCGCGGCATGGCGCACGACGGCGACGCCTGGGTGCCGCTGGTCGAGCAGGAGGCCCGGTGGCGCGAGCGGGAGCAGCGGGCGGCGGCCCAGAGGCAGGAAGAGCGGCTCGATCGGCTGAGCCGGGTGGTCGAGCTGGCGACGCTGGCGCAGATCGCCGCGGCGCAGCGGCCGCCCGAGCCGCAACCAGTCTATACCTACCCGGTCGCCGTGTTTCCCGGCTTCGTCTTCGAACGCCACGATCATGGCAAGCCGGGGCCGTCCTTCGAGCTGCGGCCCGTCGACTTCAGCGCCCTCTCCGGCCGCCTCCCCGGCAGCCGGATCCCGATCCAGTCGGACCCGAAGCACTAGAGAGACGGTCGGGGTGCCTCCTCCGGGGCGCTAGAATCCCGCCTCGACCGTGGAACTCGACGAACGCCTCAACATCGCCCAACGGTTCCTCACCGCCCGGCTCGAGGAGGGCGGCGGGGACCGGGTCGCGTTGCGCCTCGAGAACGGAGACCTGAGCTACGCCGACGTCGAGGCGATGGCGAGCCGCGCCGCCCACCTGCTGCGGGATCTGGGGGTGCGACGCGAGGAGCGCGTGTTCATCGCGCTGCCCGACGGACCGGAGTTCGTCGCCGCCCTGTTCGGCTCCTTCAAGCTCGGCGCGGTGGCGGTGATGATCAACCCGTCGCTCAAGCCCGAGCGGCTCGCGGCCCTGTTCGACTACTGCCTGCCGCGGCTGGCGGTGCTCGACGCCGGCCTGCTGGCGAGCTGGGAGGAGGCGCGCGGCCGGACGGAGGCGCCTCCCGACCTGCTGGTCGTGGGCGGCGACGCGGGCGCTCACGCATCCTGGGACGCCCTGCTGCCGCAGGCCGACGAGGCGTTCCCGGCCGTGCCCACACACCCTGACGATCCCGCCCTGTGGCTGTTCTCCGGTGGCACCACGGGGCTGCCGAAGGCGGTGGTCCAGACCCACCGCTCCTACGCCAACACCACCGAGCTCTACGGACGGCGCACCCTGGGCCTGACCGCCGAGGACATCACGCTGTCGGTGCCCAAGCTCTACTTCGGCTACGCCACCGGCTGCAACCTCTTCTTCCCCTTCTCGGTCGGCGCCTCGGCGGCGCTCTACGCGGAGCCCCCGTCGGCCGAGGTGCTGTTCGAGCACATCGCACGCCACCGGCCGACGGTCCTGGTGAACGTCCCCAGCATGGTCCAGCAGATGGTGAACCACCCTGCGGCACAGGAGCAGGACCTCTCCTGCCTGCGCTTCGCCACCTCGGCGGGCGAGGCGCTGCCGGTGCCGCTGTACGAGCGCTGGAAGGAGACCTTCGGCGTCGAGCTGCTGGACGGGCTGGGCACCGCCGAGATGTGGCACATCTTCCTCACCAACCGCCCCGGCGACGTGCGGCCGGGCACCCTCGGCCGGCCGGTCGAGGGCTTCGACGTACGGGTGCGCGACGAGCAGGGGCACGATCTGCCGGTCGGTGAGACCGGGGAGCTGTGGGTGCGCGGCGACTCGCAGGCACTCGGCTACTGGCGCAACCTGGAGACCTCGAAGCGGGTGTTCCGCGGCGACTGGGTGGTGACCGGCGACCTGGTGACCCGCGACGCGGAGGGCTATTTCCACTACCGCGGCCGCGGCGACGACGTGCTCAAGGTCAAGGGCAAGTGGCTGGCGCCGCAGGAGGTCGAGAGCTGCCTGGCGCGCCACCCGCAGGTCGTCGAGTGCGCGGTGGTCGGCGTCGAGGACGACGAGGGCCTCACCAAGCCCATCGCCTTCGTCGTGCCCCGCGGCGCCACCGACGGCCTGGAAGAGACCCTCAAGGCTCACGTACTGGCCCATCTGCAGCCCTACAAGCACCCCCGCCGCGTGATCCTGCTCGACGAGTTCCCCCGCACCCACCTCGGCAAGATCGACCGCCGCGCGCTGAAAGACCTGGCCGTCGCGCGGCCCTGAGGCGTATCACGACTGCGGTCGTACCAAGTCGGAGCGCACCGGTTTGCGCCTTCGGCCGCAGTGAGCGAAAGATCGGAGGCGCTGCACGAGGATCGACAGCGGAGGCGGGGGGAAGGCGCCCGAGGGGGCAGGGAGCCGGCCGAAGGGCATGGCGGTCACCGACGAGGTGGGCGGCCCAGGAGGTATTGGGGGGGCCAGGGCGGGCTGTTTAGGCCGTAGCGTTCCGCAGCCATCAGGGTGAGGTAGGGGTCGCGGAGATGGGGGCGGGCGAGGACGGCGACGTCGGCGCGGCCGGCGGCGAGCACGGTGTTGGCGTGGTCGGCGCCGAGCAGGGCGCCGACGGTGGCGACGGGAATCCCCGCCTCGTGGCGGATCTTCTCGGCGAACGGGGCCTGGTACATGCGGCCGTAGGCGATCGGAGCGTCGGGGATGTTGCCGCCGGAAGAGACGTCGATCAGGTCGCAGCCGGCGTCCTTCAGGGCTCGCGCCACCTCGACTGCGTCGTCGGGGGTCATGCCCGAGTCGTCCGGCATCCAGTCCGTGCCGGTGAGCCGTAGCAGGAGGGGCTTCTCCTCCGGCCAGGCGACGCGTACCGCGGTGAAGACCTCGAGGGGGAATCGCATGCGGTTGGCGAGGCTGCCGCCATAGGCGTCGGTGCGCCGGTTGGCGAGCGGCGTGAGGAACTCGGAGAGCAGGTAGCCGTGCGCCATGTGGAGCTCGATCAGGTCGAAGCCGGCCTCGTCCGCCAAGCGGGCGGCGCGCTCGAAGGCGGCGATCACGCGGTCCATGTCGGCCCGGTCCATCTCCTTGGGCGTGTGCCAGCCAGGCTTGAACGGGATGGCCGAGGGGGCGAGCGTCTGCCACGCCCCGTCCTCGGCGGTCAGCGGCACGTCTTCGCCCTCCCAGGGGTGGAAGACCGAGCCCTTGCGTCCGGCATGGGCGAGCTGGATGCCCACGGCGGCCTGCGAGTGCGCCTTGGCGAACTCGACGATGCGGCGCCAGGCGACGGCCTGCGCCTCGTTCCACAGACCGGTGCAGGCGTAGGTGATGCGCCCTTTCGGCTCCACGTCCGTCATCTCGGTCATCACTAGGCCCGCGCCGCCCAAGGCACGGCTGCCCAGGTGCACCATGTGCCAGTCGTTCGGCATGCCGTCCTCGGCCGAGTACTGACACATAGGAGAGACCATGACGCGGTTGGTCAGGGTGAGGCCGCGCAGCTCTAGCGGCGCGAACATCGGAGGCTGCGGCCTCGGCGGCCGCGAGACGCCGACCCAGTCGGGATAGGCCTCGTCCACGCGCGCCACCAGCTCCGGATCGCGGCGGGCCAGCTCGTCGTAGGTGATGCGCTTGGAGCGCGTCATCAGGTTGAAGGTGAGCTGCAGCGGCGGCTGCGCCAGGTAGCGGGGGGCGTTCTCGAACCAGGCACGCGAGGTCTCCGCCGCCTTCTGCAACTTCAGGACGTCGACGTAGCGGGCCTCCTGGTAGGCGGTCAGGGCCTTCTGCAGGCATTGCCGCGTGCTTCGGGGGCCCGCACCCGATGTCGTGAGGGCCTGGACAAGGGCGATGGCGTCCTCCATTGCCAGCTTGGTCCCCGAGCCGACCGAGAAGTGCGCCGTGTGGGCGGCGTCGCCGAGCAGCACCACGTTGCCGGCCACCCACTCTTCGCAGCGCACGGTCGGGAAGCGGCGCCAGATGGAGCGGTTTGCGAGCAGCCGCGCGCCGCCCAGCTCGCGGGCGAACGTCTCCTGGCAGAACGCGACGGTCTCCTCCTCGCTCGCCTGTTCGAGGCCGGCGCGTCGCCAGACCTCCTGCCCGCACTCCACGATCCAGGTCGCCAGGCTCTCGGCGTAGGGATAGGCGTGCACCTGGAAGAGCCCGTGCTCGGTCTGCTTGAAATGGAAGGTGAAGGCATCGAGGTCGATCTCCGCCCCCAGCCAGCAGAAGCGGCAGGCACCCCACTCGATCGTCGGTCGCAGGCGATCGGCGAGTCGCTCGCGCATGCGCGAGTTGACCCCGTCCGCGACGACAACGAGATCCGCGTCCTGGAACTCCTCGGGCGTTTCGACTTCGCGCTCGAACACGAGCTCGACGCCGAGCTCGCGGCAGCGCTGCTCGAGGACGAGCAGCAGCTCGCGGCGGGAGAGCGCCGCGAAGCCGTGCCCGGTGGACACCACCCGCTCGCCGCCGACGTAGGTCTCGATCGTCTCCCAGCGGCGGAAGCGGGCAGCCACGGCGGCGTAGCTCGCGGCATCCGCCTCCTCCAGCTCCCCGAGCGTCTCGTCCGAGAACACCACCCCGAAGCCGTAGGTGTCGTCCGCCCGATTGCGCTCGAAGACCCGGATCGCCGCGTCCGGGAACGCCTTCTTGGCGAGCAGCGCGAAGTAGAGCCCCCCCGGCCCGCCCCCGATAACGGCCAGATACATCGCGGTGGATTGTAGTGACTCCGTACGGCTCACGGCGCGACAGCCAGGGTCTCGTTCCCGAGCGGGCCCTATCGAGGCGGGCCGGTGAGTAGCGCGAAGTCGTCGGTACGCTCCATCGTCTCGAGCAGATGGATCAGCGGCTCGGGCGGGCGCCGTGGCCGGCGTTCATTCAGGTCGAACCACACGCCATCGGAACGGACCGTCGCGGCGAGCGCTCCGTCGTGGCGGAAGAACTCGTTGTAGACCCGCATCCGCTGGCGATCTTCGCTGAACCCGGCGAGCTGGAAGGTGACGCTGAACTCTTCCTGGAAACGCAGCTCCTTGTAGTAGTGGACGACGTCGCGCTGCACAACCGGCCCGAAGCCTGCTGCCGCGAAGTCGCCCGCCGTGAATCCGCGCTCGGCGAAGCACCCCAGTCGCGTCTCGACCGCGTAGTCGAGGAACGCGGTGTTCGCCATGTGGCCGTTGGCGTCGAGATCGGCCCAGGCGACGCGGTAGTGGCGGCGATACGGCTCCATGGATAGTGTCGGCGAACGAGGAACCTGGCGTGCGTCCATGCGCTCGATCTACTTCACGCCTGGAGCGTAGGGACTCCGTAGGTGGAAATCGTGGGATCTCGAGTCACGATCGTGAGGCCCTCGCACACGGCCTGGGCGACCAGCATCCGGTCGAAGGGATCACGGTGGATCGGCGGCAGATCCGCAACGGCGTGGGCATGGTCGAGGCTGATGGCGAGATCGACGAACGGCTGCTCGTCGAGCACACGCCGGAACCGCTCGGGTAGCGTCACCTTCCCCTGGGCCTGCTTGATCCGCAGCTCCCAGACCACGACGGCGCTCCGGAACACGGTGTTCTCTGGATCGGCGATCGCGGTTCGCGCCCTGCGCGTCAGGCTCGGATCGTCGTCGAGCCACCACAGCAGCGCATGCGTGTCGAGGAGGAGATTCACGACTCCCGCATCCCGAACGCTTCCATGAGGTCGTCCGGTAGCTCGTCGAAGTCCGGGGCGATGGTGATCTCGCCTTTCAACGCACCGGGTTGGCGCGGCCGAGTCGGCCGGTCGAAAGGAACCAGCTTCGCGACCGGCTTGCCTGCCTTCCCGATGATGACCTCCTCGCCGGCTTGGACGCGAGCGATCAGCGCCGAGAGCTGCGCCTTGGCGTGGGAGATGTTCGTGATCGTCACTTGCAGCCTCCGTACGCAATCAGACCAGACCAGACCAGGTCTGTCAAGCCGCCACCGTGGGCAAGCGGATGGAGAGCACGGCCCGTTAGCTGACGTCCGACGGAGTCCAGTTCGGAGCGACGAGGCGGCGGCGGCCATCGCGGGAGAGAGGGACGCCCGGCTCGTTGAGCGCCTCGCGGTCCCAGAGCTGACAGGTGACCTGCTTGTGCTTCTGGTCGAGGCCCTCGCAGTAGTTGGTGTAGACGCAGCGACGGATCTCGCCGCCGCGCCCCAGGCGCATCTTGAGCCACCAGTCGGGGTCGGCGAGCGATTGCCGGGCGGCGGCCACGATGTCGGCCCGGCCGTCCCGCAGGATCGTCTCCGCCGCCTCGAAGGTGTCGATGCCTCCGGCGACCACGATCGGGGTGTCGCGGCCGCCCTCGCGCACCGCCCGGCGGACGACGGCGGTCGGCTCTACGTTGCGGCCGAACGGCCCTTGCTCGTCGGAGATCGCCGTCGGCATGCATTCGTAGCCCGATGGTCCCGTGTACGGGTAGGCGGCCCAGCCGGTGCGCGGCTGCTTGGCGTCCTCGAACTTGCCGCCGCGCGAGAGCGAGATGAAGTCCATGCCGGCGGCGGCGAAGCGAGCCGCGAACCAGGCTGCATCCTCCACCCCCGAGCCGCCCTCGATGCAGTCGTCAGTGAGCATGCGGCAGCCGACAGCGAAGCCCTCGCCGACCCGCTCCCGCACGGCCTCGTAGACCTCGAGCGGCAGCCGCACCCGGTGCTCCCGCGGCCCGCCGTAGCCATCGTCGCGATCGTTCAAGGCGGAGAGTAACGAGGCCATGGTGTAGGCGTGGGCGTAGTGGAGCTCGACCCCGTCGAACCCCGCCTTGCGGGCTCGTTCGGCGGCATCGGCGAGCAACCCCGGGAGCACCTGTGGCAGCTCGCGGATGTGCGGCAGATGCATGTCGGTGACGCGCTCCCGGTAGCCCATGCGCAGCGACTCGAGCTCGCGTTCGTCGAGCACCGCCTCCAGCACCGTGTCCGGGAACTCCATGAGAATCTCCCGCACTTCCTCATCGGTGTGCCCGGGCCCGACCGCCTGGCGGTGCCGGTCGGTCAGCTCCAGGTACCTGCGGAAAAACCTCTCCGGCTCCGGGCGCCGCCGGATGGTCAGGAAGTCGATGATCTGGATGAACAGGCGGGTCTGCCCCTCGCTCGCCCGGCGCACGGTGTCGACCAGGCGGGCGAGCCCGGGCAGGAAGCGGTCATCGCCGATGCGCAGCAGCGGTCCCGAGGGGATGTCGCGGATACCGGTGGCCTCGATCACCAGGGCGCCCGGCCGGCCGCGCGCCTGGCGCTCGTACCAGGCGAGGACGTCGTCGGTGACGAAGCCGTCCGCGGAGGCACGCCAGGGCACCATCGCCGGCACCCAGGTGCGCGACTCCAGCCGCACCGGCCCGACGTCGATCGACGAGAACAGCAGCGACCGCGCCGCCTCGTTCTCCGTCGGCCACCGCGCCTCAGGCAGCTCGTGCTTGATCCGCTCCGGCGGCTTCCACATGCCGTGGACCAGTGTAGCGCCTGCCGACACCCCGCCTTTCGGGGCCCACCTCCTCGACGCCGGCTACCAGCTCGTCTAGCTGCTGGCCACGGGTGCGATCGTGGGCGTGGCGCTAGCGCGTATCGGATCGGCTCATCCGCGGTCGTCACGCTCTCCCTCCGGGTCGGGCGACGGCTCCGGCAGGAAGGGATTCAGAATCGTCAGGTCGCCCACTCGTCGGCCGTGGCTCAGATCCTCCGTCCAGATCCGCTCGCATCCTTCGTCGAGAGCCGCCTGGATGAGCAGAGCATCCCAGAACGAGATCTGGAGCGACGACGCCAGCCGGATGCCCGCGAGCAGCAGGGCGCCGGTGTTCTGGACGACACGCCAGGTCAGGTACTGCTCGACGATGGCGCGGGCCTCCACGGGATCGACGGGACGCGGGACCTTGCGGGTGACGTTGACGAAGAACTCCTGGAGGACCTGCACACTGACCACGCCGTCGCCGGAATGCCACAGGTCGGTGATCAGATCCCGGGCAGCCTCGTGCTTCTCTCCCGCATCCCGGTCCTCGGCGTAGACCAGGATGTCGGTGTCAACGAAGGTCGGCACGATCGTGCAGCTCTTCTCTTGCGGGAAGCTTGCCTGCGCCCAGATGGCCGCCACGTTCGAGCCGCTCGAGGGCAGCTCGCTTGGCGGTTTCGTAAGCCTGGTCCTCGGCCACCAGCCGGGTGAGCTCGTGGCGTAAGAGGGCGGAGACGGAGCGATTGCGGCGTGCGGCCACCACCCGAACTTTCTGGATGAGATCCTCGTCGAGGGTCAGTGTGATGTTCCGTCGCATCGGTTCCCGCTCATTACACGTGGATCACGTGTTGCACGCTGATTGCGTGATGTTACACGCTGCTTCCTTCACAGGTCAAGGGTCGTTCGTCGGTGCGATCTCCGCGCCCTGGCGCTCCGGCAGGAAGCGCTTCGGGAACCTCGCCACCACGGTGTAGATGGGGTCGACCATGTTGGCGACCTGCACCGAGGCGAGCTGGGAGACGACCTGCAGCGCGTCGGCCTCGGCGAAGCCGTAGTCGGCGACCAGCCACTCGATCAGCTCGACGAAGGCGATGCGCAGCGCGTCGGTCAGCGGCCGGGCGCTGCCGGCGACCATCAGGTGCTCGTCGTCTTCCAGGCGCGGCCAGTCGATGGCCTGCCCCTTGATGAGGTCGAAGCGGAAGGCGACCTCCATCGAGGTCTCGAGACCCGAGCCGCAGACCTCGCCGTCGCCCTGCAGGGCGTGGCCGTCCCCGAAGTAGAAGAGCGCCCCTTCGTGGAAGACGGGCAAGTAGACCGTCGCGCCCTCGCGGATGTCCGAGGTGTCCAGGTTGCCGCCGAAGCGGCCCGGCCACAGCCCGCCGAACGCCTCGTCGCCGGCGGGGGCGACGGCGACGCGGCCGAGCATCGGGGCCAGCGGCACGGTGATCGATCCCATGGTGCTTCCCGGGATCTCCAGCGTGCCCGTCAGCGCCTTGCGGTCGAGCTGCCAGACGTAGCGGCCGCGCGGGTAGGGCTGGTTGAGCATCGCCGTCCCGTAGTCGGGCACCAGGGCGCCGAAGGTGCCGCCTTGCGTCGAGACCGCGGTGTCGCGGTTGGGCCGGACCTTCAGGATCTCGATCACCAGCGTGTCGCCCGGCTCGGCGCCGGCAATGGCGATCGGACCGACCTCGCCCGGCCAGTCGCCGCCCTCCCGCTCGTACCACTCCCCCCACAGCGTCTCGCTCTCCAGCGTGTCGCCGGGCTGGACGGTGAGGATCGGCGGCCGCACCGCAAAGGTCGGATGCCCCACCGTCGGCTCGAGCCGATGCGTTGCGGCCCACGCTGGCATTGCCAGGATCCAACTCGAGATCAAGAACAGAGCTCGCGGCATGGTGGCCTCCTCCTCTGAGAGACGTTGTACGGCTCCCGAACCGGCCCTCGGCGCGCGCCGAACCCCGGTCGGTCGCCGAAGGGATTTCCGCGATCCTGCCACATTGACCGGCAACGAACGACCCGACTACCTGGAGAAACTCAATTGATTCCAAGGAGTCAAGGTTCCGCCTATTGGTCTTCCTCAGGCCGCGGGTGGGACTTCCCGCGCCCCTGTCCCCCCGCGTCACCTGTGCTGGTTCCCTGGCACAGGATCGTCGCGACTCACAAAGTGGGGTTGGCGAAGCGCCTTTCCCCTACAGTTGGACAGCAGGGTGTAGGGGACCGTTATGACGTATGCCACGGTTGCGGGCTGGCCACAGACGAGCGCTGGTAGCCATGTCGTGCGTTCTGCCGCGCGTACGGCCTCCTCGTCGAGGCCTGCCGGCAGTCCCTTCAGGACCTTGACCCGGCGCACACCTTCCGGCCCCACGACAAGCTGAAGGATCACCACTCCCTCCACCTTCGCCTGGCACGCCGTCGGGGTGTAGCGTGCTTCGATCGGTGCCAGAGGTACCGGCCCCAAAGCGTGGGAGCAGACCATGTAGACCGCGTCGGGATCGACCTGGCAGTATTTCGACCGGAGCCAGTCCTTCGCAGCTCCCTCCACCAGCAATCGGTCGAACGCCCTCCGCGACATGCGGTGCCGGCGCCGGAACTCCCGGCGCTCCGTGCTGACCGATCGGGATTGCAGTTCGTAGGCTGCGGAGGGGTCGGCGGCCTCCAGCATGGCCACCTGCCGCGCCCGCGCGTCCAGGCTCTGCCATTCCGCCCAGAGATGCTGCCGCGCTGCTTCGGTCTGCGGCCGAATGTTCGCTGGTACTCGCGGCGTGTCGCCGCACGCTGCGAGGACGAGCTGCCAGGAAAGGACCACGACACATGGGCACCATGACCGCCAACCCAAGCCCCTCATCTCGTTGAGATCTGACTCGCAAGCGCGGAAATTGGTTCCAGATTCGAGGTCGTCCCCCATGGCTCACGCGGGCACGCGGAGGCCGAGTCTGACCGCGCCGCCGTGCATCGGGGCGCGCAGGACGAGCTCGAGGTAGGCGTTGAAGGTCTCGAGGGCCAGTCGGTCGGAGGGGCAGGAGACGACGTGGACGCCGACGCGCTGCAGGCGGCGGGCGAGCCGACGGTTGGCGAGACGGATCTCGAGGCTGGCGAGCTGGGCGAAGGCCGCTTCCGGCGTCGCGGGCACCGATTCTGCGAGGCGCCGCAGCTCCGCGTCCTCCAGGTTGACGAGCAGGGTGCGGTGACGGCGGGAGAGTCGTTTCAGCGCCGTGTTTAGGGTCTCGGTGGCGGCGAGGTCGGAGACCGAGGTGAAGATCACCACCGTGGCGCCGCGCGACTCGAGATCGCAGGCGGCCTCCACCGCAAGCTCGTAGGCGGGCTCGCGCAGCGTCGCCTGGAGGCCGAAGAGGGCGGTATAGGCCTGGGAGATCCCCTTGCCGGTGCGGGGCACACGGAGGCTGCGCTCGATGCGATCGGAGAAGGCGACCAGGGCGACGCGATCGCCCCGGCCGCCGGCGAGGCGGGTCAGGGCCAGCGCCGTCGCCAGGGCGACGTCGAGCTTGCTGCGGCCCTCATCGGTGCCCGACATGGCGCGCGAGCAATCGAGCAGGATGACGAGACTGGCGCCCAGCTCCCAGGTCTCCTCGCGGCTGATCAGGCGGCCGTGCCGGGCCGTGGCCTTCCAGTGGATGCGGGTCAGCGGATCCCCGGGGCGATACGGCCGCAGACCGTAGAGTTCGTCCCCGACACCTTCCTGGCGCAACGGGTTGACCCCCAGCTCGTGGCGATGCGCGAGAGCCAGGAGCCTCCCCACCCGGCCGCCCCAGCGCACCTGCGGATAGACCCGGCAGGTCTCGGGCGGCAGCAGCCGGCGGTGCGCCATGGCCAGGCCCCAGGGGCCGTGGACGCGCGCATCGAGCGGGCCGATCGGATGCTCTCCGCGCTGTTGCGGACAGAGGCGGTACGACCAGGTCTGTCCCCGGCGAGACGGCAGGCGCAGGCGGGTGCGCAACGGCGCGGCCGCCAGCTCGGGGGCCAGCGCCTCGCGCAGCGTCACCTCGACGGGCCGGGGGGAGCGGGGGACGGACGCGGTCACCGCCACTTCCGCCGGCTCCCCCTGCACCAGCAGCGGCGGCCAGCGGCGCTCGGCCGTGACCTCGATGCGCCGGGCGCGCAGCAGGTCGACGACGAAGCCGAGCGCCAGCGCGACGTCCAGACCCAGCCCGGCGATCGTCGCCGCCGGCAGCACGACGCCGGCGGCGGTCAGGAAGGCCGCTACACCCAGCCAGACGAGCAGGCGCGGAGTGGGCATCAGTGGGGCGCCGGCACCGCCGCCGCCACCTCCTGCAGGACGCCTGCGGCCGTCCGGCCCTCGAGCTCCGATTCGGCCGTCAGAATCAGGCGGTGGCCCCAGCAGGGACCCATCGAGCCCTTCAGGTCGTCGGGGACCAGGAACTCCCGGCCCTCGAGCACCGCGGCGCCGCGCGCCGCCTCGAGCAGCGCCAGCGCCCCCCGGGGGCTCACCCCCAGCTCCACGTGCGGCGAGCGGCGCACCGCCTGCGCCAGGGATCCCAGGTACTCGAGCAGGTCGAGGCGCACGTGGATCCGGCGCGAGACCTCGCGCAGCCCTCGAGCCTCATCGGGCGTCACCACGGGCTGCGGCGGCTCGGACGCCGCCGCGCTCCAGCCGGCGATCTCGCCCGCCACCGCCGCCTGGAAGATCCGCAGCTCGTCCTGCGGCTCCGGAAGCGCCATCTGGATGCGCACCAGGAAGCGATCGAGCTGCGCCTCGGGCAAGGGATAGACCCCCTCGAACTCCAGCGGATTCAGGGTCGCCACGACGAAGAACTCCGGCGGCAGGGGCTGGCTGCTGCCGTCGATCGTCACCTGCAGCTCCTGCATCGCCTCGAGCAGCGCCGACTGGGTCTTCGGCGGCGTGCGATTGAGCTCGTCGGCCATCAGGATACTGGTGAACACGGGTCCCCGGTGCAGCTCGAACCGGGAGGTGGCGGGCGAGAAGACGCTGGTCCCGATCACGTCCGCCGGCATCAGATCGGGTGTGAACTGCACGCGCTGGAATGGCAGGCCTAGCGCCCGCGCGAAGGCGCGCGCCAGCAAGGTCTTGCCGATCCCCGGCACGCCCTCGAGCAGCACGTGGCCACCGGCCAGATAGGCGGACACGAGGCGCCGCACCGTCTGCTGCTGGCCCAGGAGCTGGGCATCGAGCGAGGCGGTGAGCCGCTCCACGGCTTCATGGGTCCGCTCCCAGGAGAGTCCTTGCGTCGTCATGTCGATCTCCCTCCCGCGTCCATACGTTGCGCGGCGAGCTCGGCGGCGATAGCCACCAGGTCGTCGCCCGAATCGACGGCCTCGGCTCGCGCCGCCAGCGCCGCCGACGGCGACCAGCGGGCGTCCAGCTCGCCTCGCGCCGCCAGCAGCCGCTGCGCCGCGGCGCGATGGTGCCGCAGCCGGTGATGCAGCGCGCCGAGACCGACGAGGAATCTGGAGGCGGTGGTCACGCGCTCACGGCGGGACGGCCAGGCCGGTCCGAATCGTCTCGCCAGGGCCCAAAGTCCCACCAGGTAGACGAGGAGGAGCTGGGCGACGAACACCTGCAGCCTGGAGCCCAGCTCCACGTGCTCGGACGCGGCCTCCGGCCGCAGACCGTGATGATATTCGTCGAAGGACCAGCGGCGGCCGTAGCGCGCGATCAGGATGTCGAGCAGTCCCGCGTTGGTGCGCAGGCGGCCGTTGCTCAGCGCTTCGGCGGGGACGAACGTCAGCCGCCCGCCCGCGGCCGGCCGCATCTCGAACACCGCAACGCGGCGCGCGCGATCGGCAAAGAGGATCTCCGCGCCGGCAGGCGGTCGCGGCGCCATCCGCGGCTCGCCCACGATCAGAGCTCGGCCCTCGACGGCACCTCGCGGCTCGAGTCGCAGCTCTGCGGAGGTGGCCTCCCACCAACGAAACGGCGACAGCGGCAGCGCCCCCTGCACCGGCGCGAGCTCCACTCCGAGGTCGTCGAGCAGCTCGACCTCGGACGGCGACCACGAGTCGCCGCTGTAGCCCACGACCACGGTGCCGCCGAGCCGCAGGTGGCGGCGGATCCCGGGCAGGCCGTCCCGGGCCGGCGGCAGCCATGGGGACACGGTCACCAGGACTCCGGGACGGGCGGCGCGATCCAGCGGCTCGCGCAGCACCTCGGCGCGGGCTCCCCGCGCCTCCAGATAGCGGCGCGCGGCGAGCCACCCTTCGGCCCCGGCGGCCAGGCTGCTGCGCGCCGTGACCGGCAGGCCGCCGCCCCCGAGCAGGGCGACGACGGCCACCAGGACGGCGGCGGCGAGAGCGAAGAGCCACAGAACCTTGCGGCTCATGCGAACAGGCGACCGGCGTCGTTCAGGATGGAGCGGATCTGCTCGCCGTCGGGACGGACGAGACCGAACGCCATGCGGTCGAGGCGGCACAGCAGGGCTCGGACGCCCGGATGGCGCGCGAACCGCGCCGCGTCGTCGGTCGTCCAGGAGGATTGAGCGTCTTCCTCGGCGGCGATGGTGGCGATCCACCACCAGGACGCCTTGAGGGCGCCGGCGAGGTCCGCCGCGGCGAGGCAGGCTTCGATCTCGTCCCGCCACTCGGCGGCCGACTTCGCCGCGACAGCGGGAACATCGATGACCCACGCGGGATCGGCGGCGGGCGCGGGCGCGCGGCCGCGCCGCGAGCGCAACACGATCCAGAGCAGCCAGAGGACGGCGACCCCGGCCAGACCGGCGAGGACCCGCAACCCGATCCCCAGGACTCGCTCCAGCAGCCCGACCGAAGAGCGCGCGGTGGGCGTCGCCAACGAGCTGACGAAGACGTGGCGCAAGTAGTCGCCGAGGCTCGGCCGCGCGGGCCGTTCCTCGACGCGGGTCTCGGCCAGGACTCTCTCCACCAGCTCGGCGTCCGACGCCTCCTGCGCCCCGACCATCACGGGAGTCGCCACGAGCAGGAGAAGGAGGAAGCCGGCGCAGCGGCTCACACGCCCTCCGGCGCATCCGGCGCCATCGCCGACTCCAGCGCCGACAGCGCCGACTCGAGGTCGGGAGCCTCCTTACGCTTGCGCGTGTCGACAAAGAGGAGGGAGACGCCGAGGAAGGCGTAGAGCTGCACGGCGGTCTGCGCCAGGCTGCCCAGGACGCCGGCCGGGACGTAGAGCCAGAGCGCGACGGTCGGCATCACCATCTCCTCGCCGCCCTCCACCGCGGCACGCGCGAGTTGCCACTGCTGCACGATGGTGACGGGGAGCTGAAAGGCGAACGTCAGCGCCCAGGAGAGGACGAGGGCGACCACCAGGAGGATGAGGATGCGCACCATCGGGACGCCGAAGAAGCGTCGCTCCGGGTTGTAGCGGGCGAGCTCGTGGCTGCGCGACAACGCCGCGCCGCCGAACCGCCTCTCCTCCGACATGACGGGCAGCACCATGCTCAACGCCGGCACGGCGTAGATCCACCCGACGCAGCAGGCCAAGACCGACAACCCGACAAGCAGCCAGGTGAGCAGCTGCGTGCCGATCACCGGCAGCCGGAAGGCAAACCTCCAAGCGGTACGCGCCGCCGGCTCGCCGGTCACCACGGCGTCGATCGCCAGCTTGCCCAGCGCGCTATAGGAGAAGAAATGGAGCGCCAAGATCAGCACCGTACCGACGCAGCCGACTCCGAAGCCCGCACCGAGGAATGCCCACATCGTGGGCTCGGAGACCTCGCCGGCCGTGCCGAGCCCGAACATGCGCTTCATCCAGATCGCGTACAGAATCCAGTAGATGAGCTGTCCGAGCGCCATGGGCAGCGCCACGGGCAGATAGGTGCGCCGGAAGTGCCGGCGGAAGAGCCGCACCCCTTCGTCGAGCAGGACGGTGAAGGGCAGAGGCTTGAGATCGAGCGGTCGATCCATCATCTACGACTCCTTCTGCGGCCGGGGACCGAGAGCGACGACGAGAAACGCGCTCCACAGGCCGAAGCCGACCAGCGCCTTGATCCCGACCGGAACGGCCGGCTCCGGGGAGACCAGGCCCTCGACCAGCGCCAAGAGCACGAACCAGGGCAGACAGCCGACCACCAGGATCAGCGACTCCTTGCCGGCCTGCCGCAGCTCGACGGCGCGGGGCCGATCGGTGGCGGCGACGAGCGCACGCGCCAGGGTCAAGCCGGCGCCGGCGCACACCACGATCAGCGTCAGCTCTAGCGGCCCGTGGGCGGCGACGAAATCGAACAGCTTCCCCGCCACCCCGTAGTGCAGCGTCACGGCGACGATGCCGCCGAGGTGGAAGCCGTTGAATAGCAGCGCCCAGAACGTCCAGATGCCGGCCAGCGCGCCGCCGGCCCAGGCCGTCAGGGCCACGGAGAGGTTGTTGGTGGCGATGTGCGAAGAGGTCACAGAGGCCGGCGTCGTTCGGGTGAGCGACTCGGTCCACAAGGTCCCCTCCTCGAGCTCGGCGACCGCTTGCGGACCGACGAGGACGGAGATCAGGCCCGGCTGCAGGGTCACCAGACCGAGACCAACGAACGCGGTGACGAGGAAGACGCCCGCCGCCAGCAGGATCTCCCGCCGCTGCCGCCGGAAACTGTCCGCAAAACGCGTCAGCGCGCGGCCCACCAGACCCGCTCTGTCACGCGGAGCGGGAGACACGGTCAGCAGGTGCGTGCCGTCGACCGCCAGCCGCGCCAGGCGTTCCGCTACCGCGGTGCCGGCGAAGCGGGCGGCGGCGATGGCGTGGTCGTGCAGCACCGCGCGGTAGTCCGCGGCCAGGCGCTCGAGCTCCCCGTAGTCGAGCGCGCCGCGCCGGCCGCCGGCTCGCCGACCGACCGTCCGGAAGTGCTCGAGCCCGGCCTCGAAGCGCTCCCAGACCGGTCGCCGGAGCTCGACGAAACGCTCATAACGCACCCTCAGTGCCCCTCCACCCGCAGCACGCGCAGCAGCAGCTCATCGGGATCCTCGACCACGCCGGGGCGGCGCGCCTCGTCGAGCAGCTCCGGTGCCGAACGCTCGATCAACGCCAGCAGCCGGCGCGCCAGCGTGACCCGCTGGAAGGGCTCGAGCTGGGGCAGGCGCTCGACGAACGCCTCGGCCACCGCGATCTCCCGTGCGCTCCAGCCCGGCGGCACGCGCCCGAGGCCGCGGCGCCGCGCCCGCGGCCGCTCGTGGACGACCAGGGTGCCGGCGAAGCGGTCGCCGAGCCGGCGCCCCAACGTGTCCGTCGCGATCAAGAGGACGCCGATCAGGATGTCGGGCAGACGCAGGAGGTTGCGCAGGACCAGACTCCCGGTCGAGGCCGCCGAGCCGTCGTGGGCGACCACGCGTAGGCGCACGACCCGCTTGCCCAGGGTGCGGCCGCGCATCCCGACCTCCTGCCCCATGAAGTACCCCCACTCGAGCAGGAACATGAGGATCAACCAGCCCGCGATCATCCAGCCGGGACGCTGGACGCCGAGCACCCCCATGAGCACGAAGAAGCCGATCGAGGCGCCGAACAGGACGACCCCGAGCAGCAAGTAGTCGATCATCGCCGCCAGCACCCGGCTGCCGACGCTCGCCACTGGCAGGTCGACCTCGATGTTGTCGAGGCCGAGGATCCGGGACTCGCTCATGCGCGCGCCAGCTCGCGGGCGATGACGAGCTGCTGGATCTCGCTGGTGCCCTCGTAGATGCGCAGGGCGCGCACCGAGCGGTAGAGGTGGTCTACGGATGAGTCGGCGAGGACGCCGCGGCCGCCGAGGATCTGGACCGCGGCATCGACGATGCGCTGGGCCGCCTCGGTAGCGTGGAGCTTGGCCATGGCGGCGCGCAGGGTGACGTGCTCGCCGCCCCTCTCGCTCTCCCACGCCGCGCGGTAGGTGAGGAGTCGAGCCGCGGTCAGCTCGGTGGCCATGTCGGCCAGCTTGGCCTGGATGAGCTGGAATTCGCCCAGGGGCCTGCCGAACTGGCGGCGCTCGGCGGCATGACGCCGCGCCTCCTCGAGCGCCCGGGCCGCCATGCCGCAGGCCGCCGCGGCGACGGTCGGGCGCAGGCGGTCGAGGGTCCGCATGCCTAGCCGAAACCCGTCGCCCTCCTCCCCCAACCGGTGGGCGACCGGGATGCGACATCCGTCGAGCGCGACCTCACCCAGGGGGTGCGGCGCCGACAGCACCTGCGCGGCGGCGAGCTCGATCCCGGAGGTCTCGGCCGGCACCAGGAAGGCCGACAGCCCCCGCTTGCCGGCTTGCGTGTCAGTCGACGCGAAGACGACGTAGTAGTCGGCGATTCCGGCGTTGGAGATCAACCACTTGCGGCCGTCGAGCACGTATTCGCCGCCCTCTCTCACGGCGCGCGTGGAGATGGCGCCGACGTCCGATCCCGCCTCCGCCTCGGTCATGGCGAAGGCGGCCATGGCCGCGCCTGTCGCGGTTGCCGGGAGCCACCGCGCGCGCAGCTCCTCACTTCCCGCCAGCGCCAGCGGCATGGAGCCGAGACACTGGAGGGCGAACACCGCGTCGGCGAGCGGCGACGCGGCGGCAAGTGTCTCGCGGATCAAGCAGCAAGACAGGGTTCCGGCGGCACGCTCCGCGCCGCCGTGCTCGGGCGGCACGGCATAGGCGAGCCAGCCCTCGCCGCCGAGCCTCGCCAGGATCTCCCGCGCCTGGCGGCGGCCCGAGGCGTCGTCCTCCGCGGCCGGCAGCCGGGCGATCGTGCGCTCGACCGAGCCCTCGAGCTCGGAGGCAAGCTCCCGATGGGTATCCGAGAGCATCGGGGCGAGGAGGTCCAGATCCAGTGCCAGAGGGGGTCTCGCGGTCACGCGAACTCCGGCTCGCGCTTGGCGCGGAAGGCCTCGTAGGCCTCGCGGAAGTTGGGGTCCTCCATGCAGGCGGCCTGGATCTCGACCTCGGCGGCCAGCGCCGAGCGCAGGTCCATCGCCGCCTCGCGGAGCACCATCTTCTTGGTCACCTCGAGACCGAACGAGGGGCCGCGGGCGAGCCGCTCGGCCCAGCGCCGGCCCTCCGCCGCAAGCTCGGCGTCCGCGACCACCCGGCTGTAGAGACCGATCCGGTGGGCCTCCCGTGCATCGATGAAGTCGCCGGTCATCAGCAGCTCCATGGCCCGGCCCATGCCGACCAGGCGGGGCAGCAGCCAGGAGGCACCCATGTCGGCGCCCGAGAGCCCGACCTTGGTGAATAGGAAGGCGATCTTCGCCGACTCGGCCGCGACGCGGATGTCGCAGGCCGACGCGATGACCGCGCCGGCGCCGGCCACGGTGCCGTTCAAGGCCCCGACGATCGGCCGCCGGCACTCCAGCATCGCCAGGATCAGCTCGCCGGTCGAGCGGGTGAACTCCAGCAGACCCCGGTAGTCGCGCTCGAACAGGGCGCCGATGATGTCCTCGACATCGCCTCCCGAGCAGAAGGCGCGCCCGCTGCCGGTCAAGAGGATCGAGCGCACTCCGGGCTCGCGATCGAGGGCCCGGAAGGTCTCGGCAAGCTCCTCGTAGACCTCGAAGGTCAGCGCGTTCAGACGCTGCGGCCGGTTGAGCGTGATCTCGGCGACGCTGGACGCGGCGTCGTGCCCGTAGAGGAAGCTCGCCGGCTCAATCGGCATGCCGATCCTCCTCCACCAGGGCGGCGACTCCCTCGATCTCCACCTTGGCGCCCGGCTCGAGCAGCCCCGCCACCTCGACCAGGGTGATGGCCGGGTAGTGCCCGCCGAGCAGGCGCTGCCAGGCCTCGCCGAGCTGTTGCCGGGCAGCGGCGTACTCCTGCCGGTCGACGACGTAGATGGTCAGCCGCACCAGGTCGCCCGCAGAGCCACCCGTCGCTGTCACCACCTCCAGAACGTTCGCCAGCGCTCGCTCGAACTGGGCGGAGAAGTCCTCGGCGACCAGCCGCTCCCGCTCGTCCCAGCCGATCTGGCCGGCGATGAAGAGCAGCCGCGCCCCCGGAGGCGCCAGCACGCCGTTGGCATAGCCGCGGGGCCGCGGCCAAGACTCCGGCTGCACGATCCGCGGCGCCGTCACGCCTGGACCGCTCCGCCGTCCAGCGCGATCGCCTGACCGTTGACTCCCCGCGCCTCCTCCCCGCACAGCGCCACCGTCAGCCAAGCCACCTCCTCCGGCGTCATCAGCCGATTCTGCGGGCTCTGGCGCTCGAGCAGGCGGCGCGCCTCGTCGGCGCTGCGGCCCGTCTTCTCCACGATGTTGGCGATCGACGCTTCGGTCATCGGGGTGTCCACGTAGCCCGGGCAGATGGCGTTCACCGTGACCCCGCGCTGCGCATACTCCACAGCCACCGCGCGGGTGAAGCCCACCACGGCGTGCTTGGCGGCGCAGTAGGCGGCGATGTACGGGGCACCGCGCAGCCCGGCCACCGAGGCGATGTTGACGACCCGCCCCCAGCCGCGCTCGGCCATGGCGGGGAGGAAGGCCCGGGTGCAGAGGAAGGTGCCGGTGGCGTTGACCTCGAACAGGCGCTGCCACTCATCGAGCGCGATCTTCGGCAGGGGTGCGGAGCTCGCCGTGCCGGCGTTGTTGACCAGGACGTCGATCTGACCCAGGTACTCTTCGGCCACGCTCCTCAGGGACTCGACGGCCTCGGCGTCCCGGACGTCGCATCGCACTGCCCAGGCGGCATGTCCCGCAGCCGTGAGCTCGCCGGCCACGGCCGCCGTCTCCTCCGGCGAGCGAGCGGCGACCACCACCCGCGCTCCCGAGCGAGCAAGGGCGCCGGCGACGGCGGCGCCAATGCCTCGGCCGCCGCCGGTGACGACCGCACCCTTTCCTTCCAATGACACGCCGGAACGGTAGAGCGGCGGCCCGGAGGTGTCAAGCCGATGCCGCCAGCATCGTGGAACTCGGAACCCACATCGTACCCACCTGGCGAAACTGTGGGTGCTTCGGGGGCGGGTGGGGGATCTCCGGAGGATCTTGAAGTGAGTGCCCTTTTCGTCGTCGTAGGCGGAGCTTGCGGGAAGTGCGGGCGGGAGGGGGGCAGGGGGCAGTCCGCACTTTCCGCATGCTCCGCCGCAGGGTGGGAGGGGGAGCTGCGGGCGGTTGCGGACGGGAGGGGGCAGGGGCGGCAGTCCGCATCCGTCCGCAGGGGCGGGCAGCGGAGCTCGCATTGCGCCGGTTCCAGCGCTCTCAGGCCGCGCACGCCGAGAACCGACCGCCTCAGCGGCCGCAGGAGCCACGATCTCGGACCGCACAGGGGTCCAGGGACTCCCCGAATCGACCGCTCGAGAAACGAGGAGCGGCTGGTCTGCAACACTGTCTCGCAATCTCCAAACCGCAGACAGCAGGCCGATGACCAGCCACCCCATCCCATACTACGACCTCATGCGCCAGAGTAACGACCCCCGCTTCTTGAGGCTGCGCACGGTGCGCTTCGCCCAGGAGCACGGCATCCAGCCGACCGCCCGGGCCTTCTCCGTCCAGCGCAAGAAAGCGTCTGGGCGCTCCGACGTCATCGCCGCCCTGTCTACGCCGTCCGTCCGCGAGTAGAAGAGGCTCGATCAGCCCACCTGCAAGGTTCGTTTGATGTCCTTGAGCAACAGCACGAGGTGGAGCTCGTCCGTGGGACTCTCCTCGAACTCCGGAATCAGATGCAGGTAGAAATGGCGAGCCTGGGCGGACTCGGCGTGTACGAGTAGACCTCGACAGCCGATCTCGTCACTGATCGTGGCAACGCGGCGAAGGACGTCCTGGAGCAGCCCGGCACCGAGGCCCTTGCCTTCGTGGTTCTCGTGTACACCGAGTCGTGCGAGCAGCGCGACGGGCTGAGGATAGCGGCCAGCGCCCTTGACGAGCCGCCCTGGAGCGTCGGCGACATCGATCTGGGCCATGGTCCACGCATAGTACGCAACGACCTCGTTGCTGCCGGCCGGGGTGACGACGAACACCTTTGTCGCTCCCGACGCCATCGACTGGCGAGCGTATCGGCGCAGCCACTCTGTCTGTTCAACGGAACGACAGACGAACCCGTCGAGATCGTGATGCCGGTCGAGGGGTACCGGGGACTGGTAGCTCACCCCGTGAACGGTGAGGGACGGTGCATCAACCGGCGGAGAGCAGCCAGATCCCGAGCCGGTCGCGCGTTGATCGCTTCCCACTCGGCAAGCGCGTCGGCGGACAGCGTGAAGCGAGCGCGATCGGCGAGTACACGCTGTGCGGCCACCGTAAGGCTCGCCTCCGCGAAATCCGTCAGGCTGCTGCCGGATTCCTCGACGGCGCGCTCGATCAACTGCCGAACCTGCGGAGTCGTCCGAAACTCGATCCTGTCTTCGCGTCTACGAACTGTCGTCGCCACGGTCGCCTCCTCGAGGTACGGCCAGTGTACGGCCACTTCCGGGACGGAGTCAAGCCCTGTCGTGGCTCGCCCTGGAGCGGGCGATAGACGAGGAGCCCCCGCTTTTGGGAGGAGCTTGCGGCGGCGCGGCGAGGCCCGGCCGCCGGGGGAGCTGAAGCTACGGCCCGTAGAGGGTAAGGAGGAAGGTCTTGGCGAGGAAGACGGCCATCTGGTCGCGGCTCACCGGGTTGGCCGGGCAGTAGGCGCCGCCGCCGCAGCCGGCGGTGATCCCGCGCGCCACCAGGTCCTCGATCCAGTTGGCGAACAGCGACGGGCAGGGCACGTCGCCGAACACTCCGGTGCACGCCGGAGGCGCGTACCCCGGGCCCTCCAGCGTCTTCAGCAGGAAC
The DNA here is from genome assembly GCA_050747865.1 of Thermoanaerobaculia bacterium. Lineage (GTDB taxonomy): Bacteria > Acidobacteriota > Thermoanaerobaculia > Multivoradales > JAHEKO01 > JBOGJI01. Next base: position 368 of record JBOGJI010000124.1, on the reverse strand, counting down.
ACCGCCATCTGGTCGCGGGTCACCGTGTTGTTCGGGCAGTAGTTGCCGCCGCCGCAGCCGGCGGTGATCCCGCGGGACACCAGATCCTCGATCCAGTTGGCGAACAGCGACGGGCAGGGCACGTCGCCGAACACCCCCGTGCACGCCGGCGGTGTGTAGGCGCCGCCTTCCAGGGCCTTGAGCAGGAACACCGGCATCTGGTCGCGGGTGTTGGCCGCCGACGGGCAATATTCGGTCGCCCCGCAGCCGCCGGTCACCCCGTGGTGCAGCAGCGTCTCGATCCACGGGTAGAACGAGCTCGCCCGCGGCACGTCCGTGAAGCTGTCGCCGATGTGCAGGGTCCAGATCCGGGTCGGCCCTCCCGCCAG
>JBOGJI010000123.1:0-14767 GCA_050747865.1 Thermoanaerobaculia bacterium | reverse complement strand
GGGCGGTGAGCGGCGCCGCCCCCTTCCCGTGGCAGGAGCTGGGCTGGCTCGCCCCCCAGGGCGCCCTGGCCGCGGGGGCCCTGCTGTTGCTGCTGCCCGGCACGCTCAAGCGACTGGAATCGCATCGCATGCTGGCGGGGGTGGCTCTGACCGTCGTCGGGGTCGCCGCGGTGCTGCTGGCGATCATGTGGAGCGAAGCCGAGGCGGGGAAGATCGGGCTCGCGGGCGCCTTCGTCCTCGATCGCTTCGCGGTCTACTGGCAGGCACTGGTGCTGGTGGTGACCGGCCTGACCGTTGCCTGCTCGCGGCGCCTCCTGGAGTCGGCTGGATACCGCCCGGCGGAGTACTACGCGCTGATCCTCTTTGCCGCCTGCGGCATGAGCCTCGTCGTCAGCGGCTTCCACCTGCTCACCATCTGGATCGCGCTGGAGCTCATGGCGCTGTCCAGCTATGTGCTGGCCGGCTATTTCCGGCGCGAGCGGCCGTCGAACGAGGCGGCGATCAAGTACTTCGTGCTGGGGGCGATCGCCAGCGGGCTGTTCATCTACGGCATCTCCTTGCTCTACGGGGCGACCGGCGAGCTGCGCCTCGATGCCCTGGCGGCCGCCCTGCCGGAAGCCGTCCGGGCGCAGCCCACGCTCACCATGGCCGGCTGGCTGATGCTCGCCGCAGGGCTGCTGTTCAAGGTCGCGGCGGCACCGTTCCACGTCTGGGCACCGGACGTCTATGGCGGGGCGCCGGCACCGGTGGCGGGATTCCTCGCCGCCGGCTCGAAGGCCGCGTCCTTCGCCGTCCTGCTGCGCATCCTGCACGTCGGCACGGGGCCCCTCCTGCCGCTCTGGCAGATCGTGCTCGCCGGGCTGGCGGCGCTGTCGATGGTGTGGGGGAGCCTGGCGGCGCTGACCCAGTCGAACGTCCGGCGCATGCTGGCCTACAGCTCGGTGGCGCACGCCGGGTACCTGCTGATCGGCGTCCTGGTGGCCAGCCGGCTCGGCAGCACCGCGGTGCTCTTCTATCTGGCGGCGTATGCCTTCCTGATCGTCGGCGCCTTCGCGTCGGTGGCGCTCATGGAGCGAGGCCACGCAGCGGCGTCCTACGCCGACTTCGCCGGCCTCGGCAGGCGGGCGCCGCTCGCCGCCGCCCTCGTCGTGTTCCTTCTGCTCGGCCTTGTCGGCCTGCCGCCGACGGGAGGGTTCATAGGCAAGATCTACCTCTTCGCCGCCGCGGTGGAGGCCGGATGGGCATGGCTCGCGGTCCTCGGTGTGCTGGCCAGCGTCGTGTCGCTCTACTATTACTTCGGGCTGGTCGTGCAGATGGTCCTGCGCGCCCCGGACGCCGCGGCGGAACCGGCGGCGCCGAGCCGCGGCCTCCTGGTGATTCTCGCGATCTGCGCGGCTGTCACGCTCCTGCTGGGCATCCTGCCGGCCCCGCTGGCGGACGCTGCCGGGATGGCCATTCTGCCGCCGCCTTGAGCGGTTTCGCGAGGGGTTTCGCGTGAAAGCTGAGAAACCCTGGAGGCGCCACCGCGTGGGGAGAAAGGGGGCCAAGCAGGTGGCCCGGTCGTCGTCGTATCGATTCCACGGAGGAGGGGAGATGAAGAAGAACGTTCACAGGACTCCGTTGACCTTGTGCGTGGTCGCCGGCCTCCTGGCCGTTGCCGGCGGCTCGCCCGCCCGATCCCAGGCCGCCGCGAAGGCGGTCGCCGCCGAGCCACAGCCTCCGGCGCTGCGGCTTCCCGAGGGCGCGCGGCCCGTGAGCTACGCGGCGCGGCTGAGCCTGGATCCGCGGCAGCCGGAGTTCGACGGGTCGATCGACATCCGCCTGGCGCTGGACCAGGCGACCGACCTGCTGTGGCTGAACGCCACGGAGCTCGAGATCGAGGAGGCGGCGCTGACCTGGGAAGGGCGGGAGATCGAGGCCGAGGCCGTGCCCGGCGGCGAGGACTTCGTCGGCTTCCGCTTCCCCGAGCCGGTGGGGCCGGGCGAAGGCACGCTGTCGGTGAGCTACCGCGGCAAGATCTCCGACCGCGACACCAGCGGCCTGTTCCGTCAGCAGGAGGGCGACGACTGGTACATCTACAGCCAGCTCGAGGCGATCTACGCCCGTCGCGTGTTCCCCTGCTTCGACGAGCCGAGCCACAAGGTGCCCTGGCAGCTCACCCTGACGGTGCCGGCAAACATGGTCGCGACCACCAACACGCCCGGCGAGAAGGCGACGACCAAGCTCGTGCCGCCCGCCGCCGCCGGCAGGGGCGCTGCCGCCGGTCGCGTGATGACCATGGAAGGCGCCTGGACGGAGATCCGCTTCGCCGCCACCCCGCCGATGCCCAGCTACCTGGTGGCGGTCGGTGTGGGGCCGTTCGACGTGGTCGATCTCGGCAGTGCGGGGTCGGAGAAGACGCCGATGCGCATCCTCACGCCCCGCGGCAAGGGAGACAAGACCGTCTACGTGCAGCAGATCATGCCGGACGTCCTGGAGGCTCTCGAGAGCTACTTCGGCATCCCCTATCCCTACGCCAAGCTCGACTCGCTCGCCATCCCGCAGACCTTCAGCTTCGGGGCGATGGAGAACGCCGGGCTGGTGACCTACAACGAGCGCCTGCTGGTCGCTTCGCCCGAGGAGGAGACCCTCGACTTCAAGCGCCGCGCCGCCGGGGTCATCGCCCACGAGCTCGCCCACCAGTGGTTCGGCAATCTGGTCACCAACGCCTGGTGGGACGAGATCTGGCTCAACGAGTCGTTCGCCACCTGGATGGCGAACAAGATCGTCATGCAGCTCTGGCCCGAGTGGGACGCCGACGTCGATCGCGTCGAGCGCCGCCATTTCGCCCTCGGCGGCGACCAGCTCCTGTCGGCGCGCCAGATCCGCCAGCCGATCGTCGAGAAGGCCGACATCTTCAACGCCTTCGACGGCGTCAGCTACGGAAAGGGCGCCTCGATCCTGTCGATGTTCGAGGCCTGGATCGGCGAGGAGAAGTTCCGGCAGGGGGTGCGCCAGTACTTGCAGGCGCACCGTTGGGGCATTGCCACGGCGGACGACTTCCTCGGCGCCCTGGCGGCGGCGAGCGAGCCCCGGCTGGCGGCGGCGTTCAACACCTTCCTGGAGCAGGTCGGCGCGCCGATGATCCGGGTCTCGCTGGAGTGCGGAGAAGGCCAGCCCGCGGCTCTGAACCTGACGCAGGAGCGGCTGCTGCCGGAGGGGACCCCGCCGACGGATCAGACCTGGCAGCTGCCGGTGTGCGCGGCCTACCCGGGGGCCGAAGGCGAAGCGCGCTCGTGCACGCTGCTGACCGACGAGTCCGGCCGACTGCCGCTGGATGGCGCCGACTCCTGCCCGGCATGGGTGCTGGCCAACGACGGCGAGCGCGGCTATTACGTGGCTCTCTACGACGAAGACCTGCTGGGCGCGCTGCTGACCGAGGGCCGCGAGAGTCTCAGCACGCCGGCGCTGGTGGGCCTGCTCGGCGACGCCGACGGCCTGGCCGGCGCCGGCAAGCTCCCCCGGCGCACAGCGTTGGCGCTGGCGTCGGAGTTCGCCGGGGCCGAGTCCTGGCAGCTGGTGCGCGCCGCCGCCGGTCTGGCGTCGCTGGACGAGTCACTGGTTCCGGAGGGGCTCGACGATGCCTACGCGCGCTATCTGCAGGCGAGCTTCGGAGATCTGGCACGCCAGCTCGGCTGGGAGGCCGGGGAAGGAGAGAGCGACGATCGCAAGCAGCTCCGCGAGGCCGTGGTGCCGATGATGGCGCTGCGCGGCGAGGACCCCGAGCTCATCGCCGCGGCCGGCCGCCTCGCGCGTGCCTGGCTCGCGGACCGCTCGGCGGTCGATCCGGAGCTCATCGCCGAGACCCTGGCCGTCGCGGCGCGCAACGGCGACGCCGAGCTCTTCGACGCTATGGCGAAGGCGGTGGCAGGGGAGGAGGACCGGCGCAACCGCGAGCGGCTGTTCGCCGCCCTCGGCTCGTTCACCGATCCGGAACTGGAGCGCCGCGCCCTGGGTCTGATCCTGTCGGGAGATCATGACGCGCGCGAGGCCATGGGCATCTTGCGCGCCGCCGTCGAAGACGACGAGACGCGGCCGCTGGCCTGGGACTTCTTCAAGGCCAACCTCGACGCCTTGTTGGAGCACCTGCCGCGCGAGATGGGCGTCTTCCTGCCGTTTGTCGGCTCCGGTTTCTGCGATGCGGAGGGCCGCCGGGACGTCGAAGCCTACTTCACCCCGCGCACCGGGGAGCTGGTCGGCTCCGAGCGCACCCTGCGCCAGACGCTCGAGATCATCGGCATCTGCGTCGAGCGCAAACGGCGCCAGGGTGACGCGGTGGCTGCCTTCCTGGCCGGTTACCCCCCGCCCCCCCAGGAATCAGGGGTCAGGGATCAGGGGCCAGGGAGATGAGCATCCGCGCTTCCGGCCCCTGACCCCTGACCCCAAGGCGGGCGGATGGGTGGGCACCCCTGACCCCTGGGCGGGTGGACGGGCGATTGAACGGATGGCACTGTTTCTGCGTACATTAGGGTGGGGTCAGAGATGAGCGAGAGGAGGCAACAGGAGATGGCCGCCGCATGGGACTTCGAGTCCCATGCCATGCCCTATCTGGACTCGCTGTACTCCACGGCGGTGCGCATGACGCACAACTCGGAGGACGCCGAAGACCTGGTGCAGGAGACGTACCTCAAGGCGTTCAAGCATTACGACCAGTTCGAGGAAGGCACCAACTTCCGGGCCTGGCTGTTCAGGATCCTGAAGAACACCTTCATCAACCAGTACCGCAAGCAGCAGCGCCGACCACAGGAGAGCGACTTCGCCGACATCGAGGAGTCGGCGGAGACCCGGCTGCTCGACGAGGGTCGCCAACAGGTGCCGACGCCCGAGGAGCGCCTCCTCGAGGGCGTGCTGGACGAGGACGTCCTGCAGGCCCTGGCCGGGCTGCCCGACGACTACCGCTTGGCTATCACGCTGGCCGATCTCGAAGGATTCAGCTACAAGGAGATCTCGGAGATCCTGGAGATCCCCATCGGCACGGTCATGAGCCGGCTCTACCGGGGGCGCAAGCGGCTCGAGGAGACGCTGCTAGAGTACGCGCGGCGGCGTGGCTACCTGAGGCGCGACGAGGGCCCCACGAAGCTGCGCAGCGAGACCCTGCGCCATGGCGATCCCCATGGCGACGGGGGCAACGGCGGGCACCAGGGGGCCCCTCCGGAATACCGGCGCCCCGCCGGGGGTTAGACTAGGGCGTCAGCAGAGGATGCCGGGCCCCGTCCGGAGTGTGAGCCGGAGCGCGATACTGTGCCATGAATTGTCGAGACTTCAAGGAGGTCCGGTTCCTCTTCATCGACGCCGATCTCGCGCAAGAAACCCGCATCGCATTTCAGAAGCACTGGGAGCACTGCCCGGAATGCGCGCGCATGGCACAGCTCACTCAGCAGGTCCTGCAGCTCGTGCGGTCCCGGTGTTGCCGCGAGGCGGCGCCGGTAAAGCTGCGAGATCGAATTCACTGGGCCCTCAACGGGGACCAGGTGCCGGAAGACGAGCGCCACTGAAGCGGCGTCCCCGAGGCAAGAGGAGGTCGATCATGCGACACGCACCTGTGCGCCTGTGGATGCATCGAGCGGCTGTCTCCGCCCTCATCGGGGGCATGGCGGCCGCCGGGGTCGTGCCCGTGCGCGGCCAGCAGCAGCCGCTGCGCCTGCCGGGTCTGGCCGGCGGCGCCCTCTCCGAGAGCGACCTCGCCCGCGGCAACAACGTGCTCGTCTTCTTCGCCGGCTGGTCGCCGCGCTGCCGCGACGTGGTCGACCGCGCCAACGCGCTGTCCGCCGACTTGGGCCGGAACGCCCGCGTGGTGCTGATCGACTTCCAGGAGTCGCCGGCGGACGTCCGGAGCTTCCTGCGTGACAAGTCGCCAAGGGCCCCCGTCTACCTCGACGAGGAAGGCACATTCTCCAAGAAGTATTCGGTCACCCAGCTCCCCTACGTGCTCGTCTTCCGCGACGGCGAGGTCCGAGCGCGCGGCGCCCTCGACGACCGCGCCGGCAACCTGGTCCGCGACGCCCTGCGCTGACGATTCAGTAGATCGCCCACGTTCCAGGCGTCACGAGCTCCAGCACGTGACCATCCGGGTCCGCGCTGCGCCGGCTATTCGCCCTCGTCCAGCAACGCCTCCACCGTCGTCACCAGCTCGGCGTAGTCCTCGCTCCCCGGCGGGTACTCACCGCCGGGATGCAGCCAGCGCACCACCCCCTCGCGATCGAGCAGGAAGCTCACGCTTGTCCATTGCTGCTCGGCGCCGTCGAGCCACCAGTGTCGCAGCGTCTCCCAGCCCTCGTCGATGGCGAGCGGGAACCGGAACCCGAAGGCTTCGGCGTAGCGCTCGACCTGCGCCGGATCGAGCGGTGCAGTCGACTTGTGGTGGTAGAGGCCGACGATGACCAGATCGCGGTCGGCGTATCGCTCATGGAGCTCGTTGAGCGATGGCGCGGTGGCGGCGCAGAAAGGACAGCCGGGCGCGGTCCACCAGCGCAGCAGGACGACCTTGCCTCGCAGGTCGGCGAGCGTCAGCGGCTCCGAGTTCGTCCAGTGTGTGACCGCGAGCTCCGGAGCGGGCCGGCCGAGCAGCGCCTCGCCGGACCACGCGGCTTCGCCGCGCGGTGCCCCCTGCGCCGCGAATGCCCCGGCTTGGCCCACGACGAGCCCCAGCGCCAGAAGCAAAACACTCATATTCATTACTTACGGGCAGCCAGTCGATGCGGTTGCGCTCCCACCAAGGTGATGGACACCTTTGGCCGTGGCTCAGCGGACTCCGAGGGCGACATCTTGTATGGACGAACTCAGAAAATATCTTCAGCCGGGGCGGACCACGGCAGGCGCTCCTGCAAGGCGATCGCGGCAGCCGGATTGCGCTCCTTGGCGGCACCGATGAAGTAGAGGAAGACGTCGCGCGGTCCTGCGTCGGCGGCCTCGGCCGCGGCGATGCGAGGCAGGTCGGCAGGCTCGGCGCCCTCGGCCCAGCGGCGCGCTCGGGCGGCCCAGGCGCCGAGCGCTTCGGGGGCGTAGCCGGTGGCGATGTCGGAACGGCTGCGCTTCAGCCGCGCATACACGAAATCGCCGCCGAGGTCGGCGAACGACGGGTACTCGTCGGAATCGGTGAAGACCGCAGCCACGCCGTGGCGGCGTACGAGTCCGAGGAACTCTCCGCACAGGAAGCTCGGATGCCGCACTTCCAGCGCGTGGCGTAGCGGCAGCCCGTCGACTCGCCGCGGCAGCAGGGCAAGGAACGCGTCCAGGTCGTCCGCGTCAAAGAGTCGCTCCGGCGGAAGCTGCCAGTTGATCGGGCCGAGCCGATCATCGAGCTCTGCCAGCCCGCCGAAGACGAAGGCGCGTATCGCCGCCTCGGCTTCCGCCAGCACCCGGCGCTGGACGATCGCGCGCGGCGCCTTGAGGGAGAACACGAAGCCGTCGGGCGTCTGCGCGCGCCAGCTGGCATAGACCGCCGGCTTCTGGGCTCTGTAGTAGGTGCCGTTGATCTCGATGGTCGCCAGCCGCCCGCTGGCGTACTCCAACTCGCGGCGCTGCACCAGTCCCTCGGGATAGAAGTTGTTGCGCCACGGCGCGTAGGTCCAGCCGCCGATGCCGACGCGGATGCGGCGCGCCAGCCCACCGCCGGAGAACCGATTCAGGGTAGTCATGGCGTGCTTGGTATGGAGCCAGTGTGCGGGCCGTACTGTCGGAATACGCCCACGCCGAGCTTACGCCACGGCACGCAGTGGGGACGTTGTCGCTCTGTCCGCCAGCGGACGGTAGCTGTCCGGAATCGAACGCCGCGGGACCTCGCCGGCCCGGCGAAACCCCGCGTGACAGGGCTTCTGGCCGCTCCGCCGGCTGGCATCGGCCTTGCCAAGGTGATGCGCGATGGATTCATGGACCCAGCTCGCTGGCGCCCCCGAACGGCGGACTCCACGTCGGCCATGGCGGGCGTGTAGAGGCTTCATGGACGCGCATCACGACCTGCGCTCTGCTTTCCGGCAGCTACGGCACCGGCCCGGCTACGCCCTCGTCGTCGTCGCCACGCTGGCTCTGGGGATCGGCGCGGCCACGGTCGTCTTCACCCTGATCGACGGGGTGCTGATGCGTCCGCTGCCATACCCGGAGGCCGATCGGCTGGTGCTGATCCGGCAGCGCAATCCGCAGAACGAGTGGAACACGTCGGTCGTCGATTTCCAGGCTATCCAGGCGCAACAGAGGAGCTTCGACGCAGTCGCGGCATACCGAGTGTTCGACGTGGTGCTGACCGGAACCGATCGAGCGCGCTGGGTGAACGCCCGCTGGGTGACGACGGACTTCTTCCGCGTGCTGGGCGTGGCACCGGCGTACGGGCACGCGTTCCAGGCCGGCGAGAACCGGGAAGGCGCCGAACGCGCGGTGGTGCTCGGCCACGCTTTCGCCAAGGACCACTTCGGGGCGGGGGTCGATCCGCTGGGCCAGGCTCTGACGCTCGATGGCGAGACCTACACGGTCGTGGGAATCATGCCGCCCGGTGTCGAGGAGCTGGCCGGCATGCGCACCGACCTGTGGCCGGCCCTGCAGCTCGCTGAGCCGGAGCGGCGGGGGCCGTTCCTGCTCGGCACCGTGGCACGCCTGAAACCGGGCGTGACCCAGGCCCGGGCGGCGGGCGACCTGGCCGCGATCAGCCGCCGCATCTTTCCCGAGTGGCAGGCCGGCTTCCAGGACGAGACGGCGCGCCTGACGCCGCGGTCGTTGCACGAGGCCGTCATCGGCGACGCCGGCGGTGTGCTAAGGGTCGCCTTTGGCGCCGTCTTGGTGGTGCTGCTGCTTGCGGTGGTGAACATCGCCAACGTGGTGCTGGTGCGGGTCACGGAGCGGGCGCAGGAGCTCAGTGTGCGTGCCACGCTGGGCGCCAGCCGGCGGCGCCTGGCGCGTCTGCTGGCTGCCGGCCTACCGCGCCGCGCGTGTTGAGCCCACGACCGCGCTGCGCCACGAGTGACGGGGGCGAGGCGTAAATAGCCCATGGACACTCTTCGTCAGGATCTGCGCGTCGCCTTTCGGCGGCTGGTGCAGAGCCCCGGTTTCACGGGCACGGCGGCGCTGACGCTGGCGCTCGCCATCGGCGCCAACGTGGTGCTCTTCGCGGTGGTGAACGGCGTGCTGCTGCAGCCGCTGCCGTTCACGGACTCGCAAGACATCGTGGTGGTTCACCATCGGGCGCCGAACCTGCTCGACGTGCCTCGGCTGCAGACCTCTCCGGGCCTGATCGAGTACTACCGGGAGAGTGCCCGCACGTTGACGCGCATGGCCGGAGTCCAGATCGCCGAGCGCAACCTGGTAGGCGACGACCAGCCCGAGCGGGTGCGGGTGGCCGAGGTCACGCCCGAACTCTTCGATGTCCTGGCGACGTACCCCGCGCGGGGACGGGCGTTCGTCGAATCGGACGCCCGGGAGGGCGCGGCGCCGGTCGCCATCCTGACCCACACCCTCTGGCAATCGCGCTTCGGCGGCGACGCCGGAGTTGTGGGCCGGCGCATCGATCTGGACGGCAGGAGCACCGAGGTGGTGGGCGTATTGCCGTCCGGCTTCACCTACCCGGATCGGCATGGCGGCACGCCTGCGCTGCTTCTTCCGCTCCATCTGGACCCGGAAAACGGCTTCGGCGATTTCGGCATCGAGGGTCTCGCGCGGCTGGTCTCGGGCGCGGATCTGGATGCGGCGCGGCGCGAGCTCGCAGCTCTGCAGCAGCGTATCCCCGAGCGCTTCCCGGGGACCACCCGGGACGGGCTCGCGCGCGCCGGCTGGTCGGTGGACCTCGAGCCGTTGCACGCCCGCGTGGTGGGTGACGTGGCGACGACGCTGTGGGTGCTGCTGGGGGCGGTGGGACTGGTGCTGCTCATCGCCGCGGCGAACGTGGCGAATCTCTTCCTGGTGCGGGCGGAGGCGCGACGGCGGGAGATGGCGGTCCGCTCGGCTCTCGGTGCCGGCGCCGGGCGGCTGGCGCGCACGCTCCTCGCCGAGAGCCTGCTTCTCGGTCTGCTCGCCGGCGGCCTGGGTGCGCTCCTGGCGGCCGCCGGTGTCGAGCTGCTGCAGGCGCACGGCCCGGCGGAGCTGCCGCGCCTCGCCGAGGTCGAGCTCAGCGGCCTCGTGCTCGTGTTTGCCGCGGGGCTGAGTGTGCTCACCGGGCTGGCGCTGGGCGCGCTGCCGGTGCCGCGCCTCGTCCGCAAGGCCTCGGCAGCGGCGCTGCAGGGCGGCGGCGGGCGCGGCAGCACCGTAGGGCGGGAACGCGGCCGGGCGCGACGGCTGCTGATCGTGGCGCAGATGGCCATGGCGCTGGTGCTCCTGGTCAGCGCCGGGCTGCTGCTGCGGAGCGTCGTGCGCTTGCACGCCGTGGCTCCGGGCTTCGAGGCCGAAGGCGTGCTGACTGCCGGGGTGAGCCTCGGTGGTGGGGCCGATCGGGAGCGCGCCCTCGGGTTCTACGCGCGAGTCCTCGAGGAGGTCGCCGGCTTGCCCGGCGTCACGTCGGTGGGGGCCACCAACAGCCTGCCGATCGACGCCAGCGGGAGGAACGGCGGCTCCTTCGAGATCGAATCCCGGCCGCAAGCGGACGACGCGGTGCCGCCCTTCACCTGGTGGCAGGCGGTGACGCCGGGCTACTTCGAGACGCTGCGCATCCCCCTGACCGGAGGCCGTGCGCCCGTAGCGGCGAACGCGGAGAGCGGCCTGCCGGTCGCGTGGGTGAACGAGACCTTTGCCCGCCTCCTCCTCGACGGCCGCGCTCTGGGTGAGCGGATCCGTTTCGGCGACGCGGCCTGGGTGGAGATCGTGGGGGTCGTGGGCGACGTACGGACGTTCGGGCTCGCGGCCGAGGCGGCGCCGACCGTGTACCTCCCACTGGCCTCCCAGGCTCGATCGATTCCTCCCGACGTGATGTACATCGTCGTCCGCACGACAGGATCGCCGACGGCCCTCATCCCCGCCATCCGCTCCGCGGTCGACCGCGTGGACCGCACGGTGCCGCTCACCACGGTGCGCACCATGGAGCAGATCCTGACGTCCTCCCTGGCTCAGCGGTCTTTCGCCACGTTGCTCCTCGCCATCGCGGCGGGTGTGGCGCTGGTGCTCGGAGTCGTCGGCCTCTACGGCGTGATCCGCTACGTGGTCAGCCAGCGCGCGGCGGAGATCGGCGTCCGCATCGCCCTCGGCGCGCAGCCGGCGACGGTGCTCCGCATGGTGCTGCGCCAGGGGTTCACCGTCACGCTCACGGGCGTGCTCGTGGGGCTGGTCGCGGCCGCCATAACGACCCGGATCCTGGCGTCGCTCCTGTTCGAGGTCTCCGCCCACGACCCGGCCACGTTTGTCGCCGTGACCGTGCTGCTGGTTGGCGTCAGCCTGCTCGCCACCTACCTCCCCGCCCGCCGCGCCAGCCGCGTGGACCCGAACATCGCGTTGAGGACAGAGTGAAAACGGTTGGCTCGGCGCGCTGGACCTCAGGCCGCCTGGTAGGGCCTTTGGCCGTAGTTGCCGGCGAGGATGCCGCGGATGGACAGATCCTCATCGAGATTCGGCCAGTGGAGGCCGAATGGGGAGAGCTCGATGTTGTCTAGTTGCTCGGGTGGCTTGCCTTCCAGACGCGGGTTGCCTCTGACAGGGAAGGCGATCTCCAGCCCGCTCTCCATCTCCACATGGATCTTCCCTGCTCTGTACTGCGCGCGCATCGGTGTGTCAATCAAGGTGCTCATGCCACTTCCGGACTACAGGATCCCGATGCTCTCTTGCCAAGTCCTGTGCCCGCCGCAACTCCTGGACTTCGAGGCCGACAGATTCGCGGAGCTCGACGTCGCCTTCGACGGTGATCACGGCTTCGCCACCTCCCTTCGGCACGTGGAGGTGAATCGGCCGGTGCTCGTTGCTGTAGAAGAAGAATCGGAAGCCCTCCTTGGTGAATACGACCGGCACGGGCACGAAGTGTAACGGAGGCAAGGGTAAGGCCATGAACATGTTACTCCAGGACCTGCGCTACGCACGCCGGAGGCTCTTCAAAAGCCCCGGGTTCACCACGATGGCGCTGTTCATGCTGGCGCTCGGCATCGGCGGCACGACCGCGATCTTCACGATCTTCGACGGCGTCGTGTTGCGTGCACCGCCGTTCCGCGATCCGGACAGGATCGTCATTCTTCTGGACGTGGCGCCCAGTGGCAACCCGGGAAGCGTTGCCTGGCCAAATCTCGTCGATTGGCGTGAGCGCACGCGGATTTTCTCCGGCATCGCAGCGATCCTCGAGGCGGGCTACAACTCGGGAGATGCGCAGACACCCGACCGGCTTGCGGGTCAGCAAGTCACGGCGAACCTGTTCGAAGTGCTCGGAGTGGCGCCCGTCCTCGGGCGATCCTTCGACACCTCGGACGACCAGCCGGGTGCCTCGCCGGTGGCCATCATCGGACATGACCTGTGGAGGAGCCGCTTTGCAGGGGCGCGCGACGTCCTCGGCCGCGAGCTGAGGCTCGACGGCGTTCCGTTCGAGATCGTCGGGGTCATGCCACCTGGGTTCACGATCGGCGGTGACCTCGAAGATGTGTACATACCGCTGGGACTCGCTCTCGTCCCGGGGGACAACCTCCTCGAGCGCGGCAACCACATGGGCCTCCTGGGAGTGGCCCGGCTTCGCGCTTCGCTCGATGCGGCGACTACCGAGATGAACGACCTGGCCGCTCAGCTTGCGCGCGAGTACCCGGACACGAACAGCGGATGGGGCGTCAGTGTGGAGCGGTACCAGGAGTTGCTGATCCGCGACGTCAGGCCGATGCTCACCGCCTTGCTTCTGGGCGTCCTTGCCGTGCTGCTCGTTACCTGCGTCAACCTCGCCAACCTCCTCCTCACGCGGGCCGCCGGACGGGGGCAGGAGCTGGCCGTGCGCAACGCCCTGGGCGCCGCGCGTGGGCGCCTGATTTACCAGGTCCTTGCCGAGAGCTGGTTGCTGGCGATCACCGGCGGCGCGCTCGGCATGCTGCTGGCGCGCTGGTCTCTGCCTGCGCTGCTCGCGATGCTGCCGCCGACGCCGCGGGCCGGTTCGATCGTCCTCGATCTGCGTGTTCTCCTTGTCGGCCTCGGCCTCACCCTGGCCACCGGGTTGCTGTGTGGCCTGATCCCGGCCCTGGTGGCCACCGGGCGGGGCAGAGTCGGTTCGCTCCAGGGCGCACGCGCCGTGGGCCGCGGGGCCGGCAGCGGGCGCGCGCGCCGCACCCTGCTGGCGACCCAGGTCGCGCTGGCGTTCGTGCTGCTTGTGGGCGCCGGCCTGATGCTACGGTCGGTGCAGCACCTGCTCGACGTGGACCCCGGATTCCGGGCCGATCGCCTGCTGACCCTGCGCTATGACCTCGCGGGCGAACGATACGACGCGGAGTTCCTGGGCCGCGGACGCTACGACGCGCAGCGCCGCTGGGCCTTCTACGACCAGGCCGTGGAGCGTGCGATCGCGGTGCCGGGCGTGGAGTCGGCGAGCCTGGCGGCGTCGCTTCCCATCGACGGAGCCAACTGGGGCTCCGTTTTCATCGTGGCGGACCAGCCGGTGCCGGAGCGCGCCGAGCTGCCGTTCGCGCGCTTCGTGCCGGTGGCGCCGGGCTTCTTCGAGACGATGGGCGTCCGGTTGAGCGAAGGCCGTACCTTTGCACGCGCCGATGCCGTCCCGGATCAGTTCCCGGTGGTCATCAACGAGACCCTGGCACGACACCTTTGGCCGGGCGAATCGGCCATAGGCAAGCGTCTAAAGCAGGGCTGGCCCGACGATGACAACCCGTGGCGCGAGGTCATCGGCGTGGTCGCGGACGTGAAGGATGAAGGGCTCGAGTCCGAGGTGCCGCTCCAGGTGTACACGCAGCTCGTCAATGACCCGCAGCGCCAGGTGTACCTGCTTGTGCGCACGGCTGCGGAGCCAGGCGCGGTGGCGCAGACCGTGCAGGCCGCCCTGCGCGAGATCGATCCGACGTTGCCGGTCTCCCAGGTGAGCACGATGGAAGAGGTGCGGTCCGTGGCGATCAGCCGGCAACGGCTCGCCAAGCGCCTGCTCACCGGCTTTGCCGCGATGGCTCTGATCCTCGCCGCACTCGGCGTTTTCGGCGTGACCGCCTACTCGGTGACCCAGCGCACTCGCGAGCTCGGCCTGCGCATGGCGCTGGGCGCCGATCGACTGAACGTCTTGCATCAGGTGCTCCGGCACGAGCTGCGCGCCCCGCTCCTAGGCATCGTCCTCGGCGTTGCCGGTGCCCTGGTGCTGAGCTCCTGGCTCGAGAGCCTGCTCTTTGAGGTCACACCCAGGGACCCCCAGACCCTCGTCGGGGTCGCGGTGGTCCTGCTCGCCGTTACGACCCTGGCCTGCTACCTGCCGGCCCGCCGCGCCACCCGCGTGGACCCGATGGTCGCGCTCAGAATGGAGTAGACCGCCATGGGGACCATTTTTCAGGAGCTGCGCTACGTCACCCGCGCCCTTCTCAAGCGGCCGCAGTTTGCCGCCACGGCCGTGCTGACGCTGGCGCTGGGGATCGGCGGCGTCACGGCCATCTTCAGTGTGGTCTACGGCGTGCTACTGAAGCCGTTGCCGTTTGACGAGCCGGAGCAGCTGGTCGGCGTGTATCACCGGGCTCCGGGGCTGGACCTGCCTGAGGTGGGCCAAGGTCCAGCAACGTATTTCACCTACCGGGACAGCAACCGGGTGTTCGAGGACCTCGGCGCCTGGGATCTGGAGCAGGTTTCGATCACCGGACATGGGGAGGCGGAG
>JBOGJI010000122.1:0-2063 GCA_050747865.1 Thermoanaerobaculia bacterium | reverse complement strand
GATGACGGTAGCGGAGGCCGGTCGGGGCGTCGGCGAGGGGGGGAGAAGGCGGAGACGGCACGCCGTCGGCGGCTCGTCGGGCGGTCGAGCACGGGGAAGCCAGGCGGATTGGAGCGTCTCCAGGCGCGGAAGCCGCGTGGTAGGCACACCGGTGCGCGGCCGGTGGTCGGCGTCGGGAGGTTTGATGACTCGGAGGGGTGGGTGCGGCGACGTAGGATGTCGTGGTGATCGTCGCCGTCACCCGGGAGCGGCGCGGGGGAGTGGCAGGGGCGGCGGGAAAGCACCGTCGGGGAAGTCGGGCTTGAGGCAGCCGGCTCGCAAGCGTTCGACGGCCTCGTAGAAGGCGCCGACGAAGGCGGCGTACATGCGGTAGAACTCTCTCCTCATCTTGCGGCTGGCGGCGTGGACGAGCGGCGCCGGGGCGCGCTTTGGTTTGTTGGGCGCGGCGTGGGGGTGCTGGGCGAGGATCTCGGCGACACCGAGTGGCGACGTCTCGTCGCGCTCGTGGCGCCGGGCGGTCTCGTCCTCGATCTGCTGCAGGATCTCAGCGATCTGTCGTTGGTAGCGTTCAGGGCTCCAGTGCGCCCAGCAGGGAAGCGGCTCGAGGTGAAGCTCGTAGGGAATGGAAGCCTGCTCGTCGGAGAGCTTCTGGCCGCGATTGCTCGCCACCCACTGCGCGGTGCGCGAGATCCAGACGCCGCGTGCCAGCTCTCCGGTGCGCAGGGCCTTGGCGCAGTGGGGACCGGGCCAGTCCTCGGGCCGGGCGACCAGTCCCTCCTTGGCCCCGTGTCGGAGGAGGTACGTGAGCCGCTCGACGTGGGCTTGCTCTTCGTCGGTGACCAGGATGGCTTGATGGCGGCGCTCGAACAGCGGCCCGCGCCAGCCGTGTCTGCGTCCTGCCTCCTTGGAGAGGTTGGTGAGCACGTGCCCCATGAACGCGGCAAGCTGCCGGGTGTCGCCAGGAGAGGTCAGGAGGTGGAGGTGGTTGCTGGCGCACACGAAGGCGTGGAGCTTGACGGGGAAGAGCTGCTGGGCGCGGGCGAGGACACCGACGAAGGTCTCGGTCCATCCGGGCCCGGGCTTCAGCAGGAATCGCCCCTGAATGGTCCGAGCCGTGACCTCGACGAGGCTGCCCTCAGGGATGAATCGCAGACGCCTGGCCATCTCGAGGACGTAGGACGGAATCGCGTAGGATCGTCGCTCAAAGATGGGTGGCACCTGTGCCCGGCTGATCTACACGGGCGACCGCATCGTGCGGCGCGGCGTCTCGCTCAACCTGAACGGTCCCTCGCCGTCGGAGACCCGGGTGGCGGTGTCCTACGAGCACCGTGACAGCTTCGGCCGCCTGGTGCAGGTGGACACGCCGGCCAAGCCGGGCGGCACCCTGGTGGAGACGACCTACACGTACGACGTGGGCAACCGCCTGAAGTCGGTCAACTTCGGTGGCCAGCCTCGCTCGTTCACCTATGACAACCGGGGCTTCCTGACTCAGGAGTGCCATCCGGAGAAGGGCGTGCAGGGCAACGGCTGCGTCACCTACCCTTCGTACGACGCGCTCGGCAACGCCCTGAAGAAGCAGGAGGGCAGCCGGACGCTGACCTCGCAGTACGACTTCGCCGGCCGGCTGATCAAGGTGCAGAGCAACACGGACGCGACGGTGTCGGAGTGGTTCTACGACGGCGGCAACGGCTTCGGCAAGGGCAAGGTGCACCTGGCCCGGCGCACGCAGAACGTGGACTTCCCGGGCGACGGCCTGGGAGCGTTGAGCGTAGCGGTGGAAGAGAAGTTCCACTACGAGGGTCCGGCAGGCGCACCGTCAGTCAAGGCGTTGCTCGTGGACCTGCCGGGGAGCCGTCCGACGTACGCGTTCCTGATGGGCTTCCTGCATAACGACGCCGGCCAGAGGACGCTCACAGCGTATCCGACGTGTACGAGCGCGGCCTGCGAGGGCGATGGCCCGGCCCGGGACGTGAACACCGGCTGGACACGGGGTTTCCTGACCTCGGTAGGGGGCTATGCCTCGTCGATCACCTACCATCCGCAGGGGTTGTGGAACGACGTGG
>JBOGJI010000121.1:0-4207 GCA_050747865.1 Thermoanaerobaculia bacterium | reverse complement strand
GCGCCGACGCCGCGGCGGCTGCCGGCTTCGGGCGCGCGGCCGGCGGCGGTGCTGGTCCCTCTGTACGCCGACGCCGGCCAGCTCTGGGTGGTGCTCACGCAGCGCTCCGACGACCTGCCGCAGCACCGCAGCCAGATCGCCTTCCCAGGCGGCGGCCTCGAGGCGGGCGAGACGCCCTGGTCGGCGGCCCTGCGCGAGACCCGCGAGGAGCTGGGGCTGGCACCCGAGAGAGTGTTGCAGCTCGGGGAGCTGGACGAGGTCCCGGCGACGGTCTCCAACTATCGGATCGTGCCTTGCGTGGGCGCCGTTCCCCACCCCCTCGAGACCACGCCGAACCCGGCCGAGATCGCGGACGTGTTCTCCATCCCGTTGCTGGCCTTCGCCGATCCCCGCCTGGTCGAAGACCGCACGGTCCTGATCGACGGCAGGGAGCGCACGTTTCGCATCTACCACGTGGGCAACCGCACCGTCTGGGGGCTGACCGCCGGCATCGTCGGCTCCCTCATGGAGCGGCTCGGCCTGGGCAAGGCCCTCGAGGGCTGAGAACCGTGTGGCATACTTTGATCAGAGAGGTGCTGTCATGACCGTCGAAGCCACCGCCACCAGCCGGATCGAGGAATTGCTCGGGGACGAGGCCGGGAGCCTCTTGGAGCATGTCTGCACGGGGATCCCGAAGGAGACATTGCACCTGCCGGGGCCGGATCATGTGGACCGCGTGTGGGCCGTATCGGACCGCGATCCCAAGGTGCTGGTGAACCTGCAGCGGCTCCATGGGCACGGGCGCCTGGCGGGCACGGGCTATCTCTCCATCCTGCCGGTGGATCAGGGGATCGAGCACTCCGGGGCGGCCTCGTTCGCCCCCAACCCGGAGTATTTCGACCCCGAGAACATCGTCCGGCTGGCCGTCGAGGGCGGCTGCAACGCGGTGGCGTCGACGCTGGGCGTGCTCGGGGCCGTGTCGCGCAAGTACGCCCATCGCATCCCGTTCGTCGTCAAGCTCAACCACAACGAGCTGTTGACCTGGCCCAACGACTACCGGCAGACCCTGTTCGCACGGGTCGAGCAGGCCTGGGACCTGGGCGCGGCGGCGGTGGGGGCCACCATCTATTTCGGCAACGAGGACGCCATGCGCGAGCTCGAGGAGATCGCCGAGGGGTTCCAGGCGGCGCACGAATACGGCCTGACCACCATACTTTGGTGCTACCTGCGCAACCCGGCGTTCAAGAAGGACGGGGTCGATCACCACGCCGCGGCAGACCTCACGGGCCAGGCCAACCATCTCGGCGTCACCATCGAGGCGGACATCATCAAGCAGAAGCAGCCGACCCATCTGGACGGGTACCGGCCCCTGGCCTTCGGTAAGACTCACAACCTCGTCTACGAGCGGTTGGCAAGCGAGCATCCGGTCGATCTGGTCCGCTGGCAGGTGGCGAATTGCTACATGGGGCGCGTCGGCCTGATCAACTCGGGCGGCTCGTCGAAGGGCCAGGGGGACCTGGCGCAGGCGGTGCGCACGGCGGTGATCAACAAGCGCGGCGGCGGCTGCGGCCTCATCTCCGGCCGCAAGGCCTTCCAGCGGCCCATGGCCGAGGGCGTCGAGCTGCTCAACGCCATCCAAGACGTCTTCCTCGATCCAGACATCTCAGTCGCCTGAGGCAGCCGGCCTCCGTGCCGGCCAACAGGCCCTTGACGCGCTGACCGCTACTACCGCTCCGCGTAGCTTGCGCTGCTGGATTCTGCGGGGATCTGGGGGCGATCGGGAGCGAAGAGCGCTGTGAGCTCGTCTATGCGGGCTTCGGCGTCGGCCTCGCCTAGGTCCATCATGCGTTGCAGGTAGTCGGGGTGGAAGAGGAGCAGGCTCAGGAGGTCGGGGCTCTCGGTCCTCGTGGTGCCCAGGCCGCGGGTGAGGAAGCGGAAGGCCTTCGGCAGGTCGACCTCGTATTCGGCGGCCATGCGGCCGAGGTCCTGGGACGGGCGCAGGACCATCACCTCCACGGGCCGCATGCCCTGGCGCCGCTCCGGGGGGAGGGACTCGAGCAGCGCGTTGAAGCGCTCGGTGCGCAGGGCGTCCTGGTCGAGGGCGTCCAGGAAGACCGCGTTCAGGAGCTGGCCGAGGATCTGGGCGGGCGGCGGGTATCCGAGGACGACCGGGCGCTCCGCCTCCTCGATCGAGCGAGGGTAGCGCGCCGAGATGGCGACGATACGGTCGGCTCCGAGATGGAGGGCCGGAGAGAGCGGGAAGGAGTGGCGGATGCCGCCGTCTCCGAACCAGTGGTGGCCGACGCTGACCGCCGGAAATACCATGGGAAGGGCGGCCGAGGCCATGACATGGTCGACGGTCAGGCTTGTGCACTCGCTGCGGCGATGCGGGCGCTCCCACATCGACATCTGGCAACCCTGGACCCAGGTCACGGTCTGGCCGGTGCTGTAGTCGAGCGCGGTCAGGGCGACCGCCCGCAGGCGCCCGCGCGCCAGATTGCGGGCGATCCCCGGGATCCCTCCCTCGTCGGCGGCGAGCTTCTCGTGCAGCAGCCGGCGCAGCGGCGCCGGATCGACCAGGCTGCGCGCGCCGTCCTGGGCGCCGGCGCCGCCGGAGAGCAGGCGCCGGCCCCAGCGCAGCACGTTGCCGAACAGAGTCCACGGGTCGGCGCGGAAGACGTCTTGGACCTCCAGCTGGCTCCACAGCGCGGACAGGTCGGCGACTGACTCACTGAACGTGCCCCGATGGGCGGCCAGGAAGGCGGCGTTGATGGCGCCGGCCGATACGCCGGTGACGATCGGGATGCTCGCCTCGGGCATGCGGCGGACGAGACAGCGCAGGAATCCCACCTGGTAGGCGGCACGCGCGCCACCACCGGTGAGTACCAGGCCCACCTCCCCGTTTGACGCGGAAGTCGGCTCCTGCAGGGATTCGGTCACAGTGCGAACAGGATACACTCCGGACCCTATGCGGCTTGGCGATCTCACTGTCCACATCGTGCAGGACGGCGGCTTCCGCCTCGACGGCGGCGCCATGTTCGGCGTCGTTCCCAAGCCTCTTTGGGAGCGCGTCAAGCCGGCCGATGAGCGCAACCGCATCCAGATGACGACCAACTGCCTGCTCGTCGAGACCGGTGACGAGCTGGTGCTCATTGATACGGGTCTCGGGGACAAGATGGATGCCAAGTTGCGCGACATCTATGGCCTCGAGGAGGGTGCGCGGCGCCTGCCGGAGGCGATCCGCGCCACAGGTCACGAGCCCGAAGAGGTCACTCAAGTGGTCCTCACCCACCTGCACTTCGACCATTGCGGCTGGAACACGATTCAGGACGGAGAACGACTCATCCCGACGTTTCCGAACGCCCGCTACTGGATCGAGCGCCGTGAGGCCGAGCACGCGCGGGAGCCGAACGAGCGCGACCGGGCGAGCTACGATCCGCGCAACTTCGAGCCGCTGTTCGAGGCCGGCGTGGTGGAGCTGTTCGAGGACGAGGCCGAGCCGGCGGCGGGGGTGCGCGCGGTTCGTGTGCCGGGTCACAACGAGGGACATTGCATCGTGCTGCTCGACGGAGGAGGGGGCCAGCGCGCGGTGTTTTGGGTCGATCTGGTGCCCACGGTGGGGCACTTGCTCTACCCATGGATCATGGGGTACGACCTCTATCCAATGTTGACGCTGGAGAACAAGAAGCTGTGGCTGCCGCGCGCCTGCGAGGAGGGGTGGCTCTGCCTGTTCGAGCACGATGCGGAGGTGCCGATGGCGAGACTGGAGGAGGAGCGCCCCGGCCGCTTTCGCGCCGTTCCCGTGACCGAAGCGGCCGAGCTGGTCTCGGCCGGAGAGGCGGCCGACACGAGGCCGGCCGCTACAAGTGGGAGAGAGCTCAATGGCGACTGACGTAAAGATGCCCCAGATGGGCGAGTCCGTAACCGAGGGCACCATCTCGCGCTGGCTGGTCAAGGAAGGCGACACGGTGGCGCGCGATCAGCCGCTGCTCGAGATCTCCACCGACAAGGTGGACGCGGAGGTGCCCAGCCCGGCGGCGGGTAAGGTGCTCAAGATCCTGCGCCAGGAGGGCGAGACCGTGGCCGTAGACAAGCCTCTGCTGCAGATCGGAGACGGGGCCGAGGCGGTGGCGCCCGCAACGCAGCCGGCGAAGCCGGCGGAGGCCGCGAAGGCGAAGGAGCCCGTGAGGGCGCAAGCGCCCGCTCCCGCGCCGGCGCAGCCCGCGCC
>JBOGJI010000120.1:0-22520 GCA_050747865.1 Thermoanaerobaculia bacterium | reverse complement strand
CTGCCACACGACGCGAGTTTCTCGCCGCGCTGAAGGACGATTTACCGTTGGCTCTTGTTAACCTGCAGCGTGGCAACATCGCACCGGTGGACCTAGCACAGGCCGCCATCGGCCCCGGCATGGCGGTGTACACCCGCTACGCAAAGGTGCTCGACGCAGAGGGTAAGGCGCTCCCGGTCCGCGAGGCGTTGGCGCTCATCAATCAGACGCTCGACGAGGTCCTGGCCGAGCAGGAGGGCGACTTCGACGCCGACAGCCGCTGGGCCCTGGCGTGGTTCGAGCACTCGGGCTTCGCCGATGGTGAATACGGCGTGGCTGAAACGCTCTCCAAGGCGAAAAACACCAGCGTCGGTGGTTTAGTCGAGGCGCGCATCGTCGCCTCGAAGGGCGGCAAGGTGCGTCTGCTCAGGCCGAGGGAGCTGCCAGCGAACTGGGACCCGGCCGTCGACCCACGCCTCACGGCGTGGGAGGTGGTGCACCACCTGATCCGCGTGCTGGAGGCAGGTGGCGAGGGCGCAGCGGCGGAGCTGGTCGGCAAGCTTGGCTCCAAGGCCGAGATTGGCCGCGAGGTGGCCTATCGGCTCTACACAATCTGCGAGCGGAAGAAGCGCGCCGCCGAGGCGCTCTCCTACAACGGTCTCGTCCAGAGCTGGCCCGAAATCACGCGGCTCGCGCGCGACGGCGGCGCGCCGCGTGCCGAGCAAAGCGGTCTCTTCCGCGAGGAGTAGAGAACCAGGGATGGCAGTCGTAAAGCGACTTGTTTGCCTGGCCAACTCCCGAAAGCTGTCGGGGCGCTGCGTGGCCGGCAAGGAACTGATCGACGGGGTTGCGGGGCCGTGGGTTCGCCCAGTTAGCGACAGACCCAAGGAAGAAGTGTCCGAGGAGGAGCGTCAGTACGAGGACGGCAGTGACCCTCGAGTGCTCGATATTATCGATGTACCTCTCACGGCCCCCCGCCCTAAGGCATATCAGTCGGAGAACTGGCTGCTGGAGCCCGAGGAGTATTGGAAGCGTGCGGGGCGAAGTACCTGGGACGCTCTTTATACGCTTGCGGGCGACCCGCCCAATCTGTGGCTGAATGGTTCCAGCACCGTGGCGGGTCTAAACGACCGTGTCGGGCTCGCCAACGCCGAGCAACTTGGTGGATCGCTGTACTTGCTGCACATAGGGGCGCTACATTTGAGGGTGTTCGCGCCTGGTGCGGCCTTCGGCAACCCTAAGCGTCGAGTCCAAGCGCTGTTCGCGCATCGGGGCACAAGCTACCGGCTCTGGGTCACGGATCCCCTAGTGGCGCGCGAGTACCTAGCTCGTGATGATGGCCACTATCAGGTCGGTGAGTGCTTCGCGACAGTTAGCCTTGGTGAGCCCCACGAGGGATACTCCTACAAGTTGGTTGCGGCCCTCATCACGCCAGATTCGGCGGCTGAGGCAGGTCCATGACCACTCCCGCCGTGCTCACGATCGGCCACTCGAACCAGTCGATCGAGCGGTTCATCGAACTACTGCGCGCGCAGGCCGTCACGGCTATCGCTGACGTCCGCTCTCAGCCGTACAGCCGTCTCCATCCCGACTTCAACCGGGAGGCCCTTGCAGAGGCACTAAAGAGGCGAGGTATTGCTTACGTCTTCCTTGGGCGCGAGCTCGGAGCTCGCCCCGAAGATCCCGCTTGCTACGAAAACGGCCGAGTTCAGTATCGAATCCTTGCGGAGCGTCAGTTGTTCAAAATCGGCCTGCGTCGCGTGGTCGAGGGCGCTAAGGCGCACCGCTTGGCGTTGCTCTGTGCGGAGAAGGAGCCACTGGCCTGTCACCGGACGCTCCTAGTCAGCCGCGCGCTCGAAGCGGCCGGCACTTCTGTCACCCACATCCATGCAGACGGCGGCCTGGAATCTCATGCAGACGCTATGACCCGGCTGCTTCGATTGCTCGGTATGCCTGATGCCGATCTGTTCCGCTCCCAACAACAGTTGATCGCGGACGCCTGCGCTGCCCAAGAGCAGCGTATCGCTTACGTCGACGAGAAGCTGCGCGTGGAGATGGACTGAGGGCGGGGCGCGGATGCGGATCTTCACCATCGGATTCACAAAGAAGTCGGCGGAGGCCTTCTTTTCCGGTCTTCGCGAGTCGGGCGCTAAGCGAGTTGTGGACGTGCGCCTCAACAACGTCTCCCAGCTGGCGGGATTTGCCAAGAAGAACGACCTCCCGTACTTCCTGCGTGAGATCTGCGGCATGGAGTACGTACACGTTCCGGTCCTCGCGCCGACCCAAGAGATGCTCGACCGCTACAAGAAGCACAAAGGTGAGTGGGCGGTCTACGAGCGCGAGTTTCTGGATCTCATGAGACGCCGGGTGATCGAGAGGACGGTTTCAAAACAGATCGTGGAGGAGGGATGTCTCCTCTGTAGCGAAGAGAAGCCTGACCATTGCCACAGACGTCTCGTCGCCGAGTACCTGAGGGAGCAGTGGGACGAGGTGGAGATCGTCCACCTTACCTGAGTCCGAGAGCGAGACTGTCGCAGTACGCTACCAGCAGGCATTTGAGGAGTGAGGAATGGCGATCACCAATCACGAGCGCGTCGGCAAGGCGCTGGAGCTGCTGAAGAGCGGGCTTGGGCCGTTTGTGGAACGCGAGCTCAAGAGCGCGTACCGGGATCGTGCCGTAGCTGAGGTGGCCCGGTTCATGGGTGAGGATCGCCTGAAGGCGAAGCGGCCCGTCTCGGAATGGGACGTGGCCGCGCTCCTCAAGCTCATGTGGGAGTCCTGGAACGACGTCTTCCGCAAGACGCTCGGGCCCGCTGAGCGGAGCCTCCTCTCCGAGCTGCGCGACCACCGCAACAAGTGGGCGCACCAGGAGAGCTTTTCCGGCGACGATGCCTATCGCACGCTCGACTCGGCCGGACGGCTCCTCAGCGCTGTATCGGCGCCCCAGGCGGACGAGATCGACAAGATGAAGATGGAGCTCCTGCGCCTGCGCTTCGACGAGCAGGTGCGTAGCGAGAAGCGCAAGAGCGCGGGCACCGCAATCGAGAGTGCCGCGGCGGCCAGCCTCAAGCCATGGCGGGAGATAGTGACGCCTCACAGGGACGTGGCGAGCGGCCGCTACCAGCAAGCCGAGTTCGCGGCGGACCTCTGGCAGGTGCACCTCGGCGAAGGGACGGACGAGTACCGGAATCCGGTCGAGTTCTTTCGCCGCACCTATCTCACCGAGAGCCTGAAGCGCCTGCTCGTGGGCGCGGTGCAGCGCATCGGCGGCCAGGGCGGTGATCCAGTGGTGCAACTCCAAACCAACTTCGGCGGCGGAAAGACACACTCGATGCTGGCGCTCTATCACCTTTTCTCGGGTACGGCGCCGAGCGAGCTGGCCGGCATCGACGTCGTGATGCAGGAGGCAGGGGCCAAGGCGCTCCCGACCCCGCGTCGCGTGGTGCTGGTGGGCAACAAGATCTCGCCCGGGAACCCGGTCAAGAAGTCGGACGGCACCGTGGTGCGCACGCTCTGGGGCGAGCTCGCCTGGCAGCTCGGGGAGGCGGCCGGAGGCGCCAAGGCGGCCAAGAGGGCATTCCTACGCGTTGCCGCTGACGACGAGAAGGGAACCAGCCCCGGGGACGTCCTACGGGAGCTGTTCAAGGAGTACGGACCGTGTCTCGTCCTGATCGACGAATGGGTGGCGTACGCGCGCCAGCTCCATGACCAGAGCGATCTGCCGGCGGGGAGCTTCGAGACCCAGTTCACTTTCGCTCAGGCGCTCACCGAGTCGGCGAAGCTCGCGAAGAACTGCCTCTTGGTGATTTCGCTTCCTGCCTCCGACACGCAAGGCTCACCGCACACACAGGCCGACGACGTCGAGGTGGGCGGCCAGCGCGGGCGCGAGGCGCTCGATCGACTGCGCAACGTGGTGGGGCGCGTCGAGGCGTCATGGCGGCCGGCGAGCGCGGAGGAAGGGTTCGAGATCGTGCGGCGGCGGCTCTTCGAGCCGCTCTCCGACCCGGCGCAGTTCAAGGACCGCGACGTGGTGGCGCGGGCCTTCGCCGACTTCTACCGGACCCAGAACCAAGACTTCCCGCCAGAATGCCGCGACGCCGACTACGAGAAGCGCATCAAGGCGGCGTACCCGATCCATCCGGAGATCTTCGATCGCCTCTACACCGACTGGTCGACGCTGGTGAAATTCCAGCGCACGCGCGGCGTGCTGCGCCTGATGGCGGCGGTGATCCACAGCCTGTGGGAGAAGGGCGACAAGAACCCGCTCATCCTGCCCTCGACGATTCCCATCGACGACGGGCGCGTGCAGTCGGAGCTGACGCGCTATCTCTCCGACAACTGGGCGCCGATCATCGAGAAGGACGTGGACGGGCCGAGCTCGCTGCCGCTCAAGATCGACGCCGAGGTGCCCAATCTCGGCAAGCTGCACGCGACGCGGCGGGTGGCGCGCACGATCTACCTCGGATCGGCTCCGACGACCGCGGCGGCGCACCGCGGCATCGAGGACCGGCGCGTGAAGCTCGGCTGCGTCATGCCGGGCGAGACGCCCGCGGTGTTCGGCGATGCGCTGCGGCGGCTCGCGGCCGCGGCGACCTACCTCTACCAGGACGGCCCGCGCGCCTGGTACGCGACGCAGCCCACGGTGACCAAGCTCGCCGAGGATCGCGCCGAGCAGCTCAAGCGCGACCCGGACAAGGTGGCGGCGGAGCTGGACGCGCGGCTGCGCGCCGACCTGAAGCGGACCGGCGACTTCTCGCGCATCCATCCGCTGCCGCGCACCGGCGCCGACGTCCCGGACGACCTCGATGCGCGCCTGGTCGTCCTGCCGCCGGAGCATCCGTACAGCAAGGAGGGCGGCAGCGCGGCGGAAGTCGCGGCCAAGGCGATCCTCGAGTCGCGCGGCAACACGCCGCGGCTCTACCGCAACACGCTGGTGTTTCTCGCGGCCGACAAGGTACGGCTGCAGGACCTCGACGAGGCGCTGCGCAAGTACCTCGCGTGGTCATCCATCCTCGCGGAGAAGGAGCCGCTCAACCTCGACCCGCACCAGGTGCGGCAGGCGGAGACGCAGAAGCAGGCGGCCGACGGGGCGGTGACCGCACGGCTGCCGGAGACCTACCAGTGGGTGCTCGTACCGGAACAAAAATCGCCGCAGGCCGCGGTCACGTGGAGCGCGGTGAAGCTCGCGGGGAGCGATGCGCTGGCCGCGAGGGCCAGCAAGCGGCTGCGCAGCGATGAACTGCTGGTCACGTCGCTCGGCTCGACGATCCTGCGCAAGCACCTGGACGAGGTGCCGCTGTGGCGCTCGCTGAAGTACGAGCTGGTGTATCTCGCCGACTTCGCGACCGGCTCACAAGCGCGCGGCGGCATCCGCTGGTGGATGGACTTCTACAACGAGCGGCGCCCGCACTCGTCGCTTGACGACGCGACGCCTGATGAGGCGTATTCTCTAGAGGCTGCTCGGAGACCGGGGCTGCGCCCCGCCTCCGAGCAGCCGGAGGAAGAGGCAGCGTGAATCATGAACCCGGATTCCACCTTAGATCGGACGCGAAACTGTCCGAAGGATGGGGTCCACCTCTGCCGGCCGCCCGCTGCCACGCGCGCAGGACTGGCGCCTAACAACAGCATGCAGCGGACGGCGCTGCGCGCCGCCGCTGATGCTGAGCGTTAGGCGGACAAAACAATGTTCATCACGTGGAAGCACAGGGACACGGACTTATCCTGGCCGTTGAACTTCGACCAGAAGGTCGATCTGTTCTACGAACAGGCTCTCGGGTGGCAGTTGCACCTCGCCGAGTTGGTGGCGAACGGTGGGACGGCATTCGGCGAAGAGGGCAATCGGGAAGGTAAAGTCGTCTCCTCGATTCGCCACTCCGGATTCGCTGTCTTGCAGATCTGCCTCAGCTATTTCGAAACGATTGGCTACTACACAGGCGAACAGTCCGGCACCTCGCTACCGGGCGTGGGAGAAGAGTCGGCGAAATGGGCAAGGCGGGGGCCGGCCTGGTGCGGAAAACAGCCGAGGGCATACATCGCGGCAAGCAGCGCCACGCGGCCCGAGAGGCGCCCGCGCCAACGCGGGGGAACTCTGTTCATACCGCAAGCTACGGATCGAGCCCACCAACGGGTTCACTGAGGAAGAGCGCGGAGAGCCTGTAGAACCGCCACAGGTTGGGGTGACGGTAGCAACTGAGGGTCGAACAGGCGCCGATGCACGTGTTGTACGCTTCCACCGCGCTGTACAGTGCAGCGGGATATCAAGGCTTGAAGCGATGACCGCGATTCGGGACCTGGCATGGGTCGGACTGGGCGGCGGATGTGGCGCCGCGCTGCGCTTCCTGATCGGCGGCTGGATCCACCGCTGGCTGCCGGGAAGCCTCTTCCCGTGGGGGACCTTCGCGGTCAACGTCCTGGGCTGTCTGCTTCTCGGGCTCCTCTATGGCCTCGCCGAGGGGCGGGGGTTGTTCGGACCGGGAGCGCGGCTCTTCCTTTTCATCGGGCTGCTCGGGGGCTTCACGACGTTCTCCACCTTTGCGTGGGAGTCGGGGTCGCTGCTGCGCGACGGGGAGCTCGTCTGGGCGTTCGGCAACGTCGCCGGCCAGGTGCTGTTGGGCCTGCTGGCGGTCTGGCTTGGACTCTTCGCCGGGCGGGCGATTTGAGAGCTGGAGGACTCATGCAGCTTCCGACCCAGGGCTACCTGCTTCGCATCTTCCTCGGCGAGAGCGACCGCCATGAGGGACAACCTCTCTACGAGTGGATCGTGCTGCGGGCGCGGGAGCGCGGGCTCGCGGGGGCGACCGTGCTGCGCGGCACCGAGGGCTTCGGGCGGCACAGCCGGATCCACACGGGCAAGATCCTGCGCCTCTCCACCGACCTGCCCGTCGTGGTCGAGATCGTCGACAGCCAGGAGAAAGTCGAGGCCTTCCTCGCCGAGCTCGACGGCGTCATCCACGAAGGACTGGCGACCCTCGAACGCGTCGAGGTCCGCTTCTACCGTGGCGGCGGCTGACGGCCGATCAGCGCTCGAGAGCGTCCAGGATGGGGCAGGTGCTCGTCGTGCCGCCCTCGCAGCAGGCGCGGTGGAGCCGGCGAAGGGCCTTGCGCATGGCCTCGAGATCGGCGATCTTGGCCTCCAGCTCCGCGAGCTTGGCTTCGGTTCGCGCCCGCACCGCCGCCCGGTCCGCCGCCGGCCCCTCAGTCGCCCGGAGCTCGAGGAGCTCGCGGATCTCGTCGAGCGAGAAGCCGAGCTGCTGCGCCCGGCGGATGAAGCGCAGGCGCCGTGCGGCCTCGGGTGGAAACCGGCGATATCCGGAGGCGGTGCGCGCCGCCTCGGGCAGCAATCCGATCTGCTCGTAGTAGCGAATGGTGGGGACAGAGACGTCGGTCAAGGCGGCCAGCTCGCCGATACCCAAGGTGGATGTGCGCGCGCGGCGCCTCATAGGTTCACCCGCAGACTCAGGGTGCCGATCCATTCGATCTCCAGGGCCTCGCCGTGGAGGTCCTGGACTGCAGGGAGCTGCACCACCGCCTCCAGCACCCACCGCTTCTGCACGTATTGGAGCCCAGGCGCCAGGAACCAGGTGGTGCCGCCCGAGTCGGCCACTTCGACGCCGCCCATCTCGTCGCGGTCTTGCCAGATCAGGTTGCTCTCGAGGACGGCAAAGAGAAACGCGGGAACCCCGTCACCCAGCTCTCGGGGCAAGACCCGGTGCTGGTACGAAAGGTCCAGGCGCGCCTGGTCTCCCGTCTCGAAGTCGTTGCCTTCGGTGTTGAGCTGGTAGCGGAGCGAGGCGTCGACCTCCGCACGCAAGGTCTGGTGGGTGAAGACGACACCGGCCAGCGGATCCCAAGAGCCCGAGCCGAGTTGGAGGGTTGGAGGCAGGGGACCCAGGGCGTCCCCGGCATCGTCCCGGCCCGTGGGGGCTTCGACACCGACGAAGGGGGCGAGGCGCGACGTGCGCCCGTGAGCGTCGCGCTGCCAGGCCGTGTAGCGGGCCATGAGCGTCACGTCGCCCAACCCGGAGTCGCCACGGCTGCGCCGGCCGACGGGGGTGTTCACTACCAGTTCCTTGTCGAGCAGCGGACTGATGGCAAACAGCGTGAGCTTCGGCGTCAGGCCATAGACGCCGACCAGGGGTACCGCCTCTACGGAGAGATCTCGATCGAGCCCCGTCGAGTCCGATTCGAAGCGGAATTCCATGATCTGCGTGCGTAAGATCCATTCACCCTGGGTCACCGGCAGGGCCGTGTTGAAGGTGATCGGCGCGGCCGCTACCGGCGCCGCCGCCAAGACGAGGCCGGCCGTCAAGAACATCGACAGACGGCTCACTCGGCCTCCTCGACCCCCTCGTCCTCGACCTCATCAATTGCGCTGGGCTCGACCCCAGGGGGGAAGTCGGAGTGGAAGTGCACGCCGCCGGTGACCCGGACGCGGGTCGCCGAACCGGCGAGCGCCGCGACGCGCACGGCCAGCTCAACCGTGAGGTTGACCAGGAGCAGCTCCTGGCCGTCCTCGGCGCCGAGGTCGAACCGCCAGCCGTCGTTGGCGCGGGCCTCGACACGGCCCAGTGCCACGAGCTCGATGGCTCCGGGCGTGAAGCCGGCCTTGCGTACGGCTTGCGGAATCCGGGAGACCTCGATCGAGGCGCCCTCAGCCGCGGTCACGGTCGCCACGCCGTCGGCCATGTCGATGTCGACTGACTCGACGCCCGGAACCCGGCTCAACCGCTTCTCCACGCCGTAGGCACAGAAGGGACAGGACATCCCGTCGACGGCCACCGTGGCCTGGGAGATCTGGGCGAGCCCAGGTGCCGCAGCCAGGGCAAGCATGACTGTGAAGATCAGCGCTGTGGATGTGTTGGAGCGTGTCATCGGACCTCCCTTGAGCGGCATCTCAGCCGGACGACTCAACTCTACAGTCTCAAGTCGACTTGAGAGTCAAGCCTCGTCCACGCTGCCTGGACGCTCGAGCGGCAGGCGCGCCGCCACGGGTGTCGGGTCTCGAGCGGGACGTGCCGGCTGGTAGGCTACGAGCTCGCCTTGGGGGGTTCGTGGCCGTAACTGTCTCGACATCAGGGATGCGGTTCTTCACAGATGCGGGCTGACCGGCGTATCGCCTGGGTCTGTGCGCACCTGGCTCTAGTCGCGTGCCAGGCGGGGGACCGCATCCAGCCTGTCGTGTCGGGCTCGTCGTCTCCCGCTTCGCTCTCCCCCCGGGTGGAGCCGGCCGAGCGGCACTGCGGCGTCGCCTGGACCGCCGCCGGGCCGGTGACCGCCGCCGAGCTCGAGCCGCTGCGCGACCTGGGCGTCACGTGGATCACGCAGACCCCGTTCGGCTGGCAGCGTTCGATCGAGGAGCCGGAGATCCATCTCACCCCGGACCGGGGCTTCTGGGGAGAGCGGGACGAGGGGCTCGTCACCACCCTGCGCATCGCCCACGAGCTGGGCATCAAGAGTCTGCTCAAGCCGCACATCTGGCTGGTCGAAGAAGGCCACGCGCAATACAGTGGGAGCCAGGGCGGCCAGCAGCCCACGCGCTGGCTCGGAGCCATCCGCTTCCGCAACGAAGAGGAGTGGGAGAGATGGTTCGCGAGCTACCGCCACTTTCTCCTCCACTACGCCGAGCTGGCGGAGCGCGCGAGCTTCGACGGGCTGGTCGTGGGGGCCGAGCTCGAGGGGACGCTCGAGCGGCAGGCGGACTGGCGGCGGCTCATCGCCGAGGTGCGCTCCGTCTACGGCGGCCCGCTCACCTATGCCGCGAGCTGGCGCCGCTTCGAGCAGGTGCCGTTTTGGGACGCTCTCGACGCCATTGGCGTGCAGGCATACTTTCCCCTCTCCTCGGACACGAGCCCTGCCCTTGGCGCGCTCCTGGAGGCATGGCGGGAGCCGAAGAACCGGCTCGCGGCGCTGGCGCAGGTGACGGGCAAGCCGGTGCTGTTCACCGAGATCGGCTATCGCTCCATGGCCGACGCCGGCGTCCGGCCCTGGGAGTGGACCGAGCGCATCAGTACCGAGGCAGCGCCCGATCTCGAGCTCCAGACCAGGCTCTACGAGGCCTTCTTCCGCAGCCTCTGGGACGAGCCCTGGTTTGCCGGCGCCTACTTCTGGAAGTGGTATCCCCATGGGAGCCACGGTCGCGTTCACGATCTCGACTTCTCCCCCCAGGGCAAGCCGGCCGAGGCCGTGCTGGCGCGCTGGTACGGCGCGACGCATGTCGAGGCCGAGCCGAGCATGTGACGCCGCGCTGGCCCGAGGCGAGCGGAGTCCGTGCTGCTCATCGAAACGCTCTGCGGCCAAAGGTCACTACATAACAAGGCGGCGTCTCGAGGCCCTGATCAGGTCACGCCGGGACGTCGTGGACTCACGGGAACGGAGCCTGGGTTCCTGGTCGCCGTTCGCGGAAATGGAAGGAGCTCAGTATGTGGAACGCAGTGAGAGTTCTCAGCCGCGCCACCACCCTCTGCTGGGTCGGCGTCTTTTTGCTGGCGACCGCCCCTGCCTCGGCCGCAGGTCCGCGCTACTGGATCGACGAATCCACGGACTTCACCGGTAACGGTTGCGAGAACGCCGATCTCAACAACGTCACGTCGAGCTTGAAGAGCCGGCTCGATGCCGATGGCTGGGGCGGAACGCGCTGGTCGAACGCTAACGCCTGGCCGGAGGACTACATCGAGCAGAACATGGGGGGGATCGATCATGTGGCCGGCGATGACGAAACCCTGTCCGTCTACGCCGGCCACGGGAACCGGGCACTGATTCAGTTCGGCTACATGCGCAACGGCCGCTGCACGGTCTCGTTTCCCGCCAGCACCCGGCTCGGCACCCAAGGCGGCGACGAGGCCGCCTACGCCATGTGGGTGACGAGCTGCACGGTGAACCTGGACTCCCTGTCGCGCCACTTTGACCAGGCGATCCGCCAGACCTTCGGGTACCACAACTCGCCGAGCGTCAAGGACAACCAGCCCCGGGACTTCTACGAGGAGACCGACGACCTGCGCAACGAGCGTGCGTGGATCGAGGAGATGGAGGATCGGCCTGGCTGGTTTACCGGCGACAACTCGCCAATCGCTCTAACCTTCGGCCTCTCCTCCTCCCACTGCGCCTGGGTGCGCAGCACCGCGAAGCTGCGTGCCCGCGTACTACTCTCCAACGCGCCGGAGCCCGATGCCTGGTACTGCTATCTGATGTACAACCACGGCGCGAGCGGCTGTTGAGTCGAACAGCGATCAAAGGAGATCGAATCATGAAGACGTCCTTTCTCACGATCTCGTCCGCGCTGGCGATCACAGCGCTTGGTGGCAGCGTTCCCGTGGCAAGCGCGCAAGACCGCACCGCCACCGCGACGCCGGCGCCGAGAATGCTCGCCCGGCCGCAGCTCGAAGACGTGAAGGCCCCCGAGCTCGGACGAGGTGCCGCGATCACCGCGTTCGAGATGACCTGGCGCGAAGCAGAACCTGAGATAGCCCAGAAGCTTCTCGCCGGGGCGCTCGCGGTCGTGCTCGGCGAGGAGCCAGCACGGCGTGTGGCCGGACGGGAGGTCCTGGCGGCCGCCGTGCGCGGCGAGGAGGTCGGGACTTGGACCCGGCTTCCGGACAGTCCCGTCCTCGTCCGATATGACACGGACTACGACGAGATCCGTATTCTCTACGAAGAGCTCGAGGTGGCCAACGTCGCAGTCGCTGGCCGTGACATCGGCGAGAGACGCGCCCAGGAGTTGGCCGAGGCATACCTCGAGCGCTTGGGCAAGGCGGGCGCCGTCGACGATCGCCTCTACGAGAACGCCGCCCTGCAGATCGGTTACGCGATGGCAGGCGATGGCCCGGTGGAGAAGGAGGTCCGACCCGGGCGCGTGGTCGAGTACCGCTTCACCTTCCGCCCGCGCCTCAAAGGTATCGAGCTGGCCAACGCCGGCGTCCGCCTGGGGATCCTGGCATCGGGCGAGCTCACCGGGCTGCGCCTCGGCGGCGTCACACCGCAGGGCGAGTGGAGGCGCGGCGAGCTCGTTTCGACAGTCGGAGACAGCGAGAGGAGGATCCGGGTCGGCGTCGACGAGCTGATGCAGCGCTTCTACAAGAACATTCCGCGCGGCGCCGAGCCTCAGGTTGCCTGGAGCCGGGTCATGTACGTCATGCCGGAGGGTAGGTCCGAGGCCGTGGTCGAACCGATGCTCATCGTCTCCTACACGCTGCAGACCGAGGTCCAGGGTGAACGCGTCGTCAGTCGCCGCAAGACTCTCGGCTTCTCGCTGACGGACCCCGAAGCCGCGCCGATCGACTTCGACGCTCCGGCCGCGAAGCACGAAGAGACCGAGCTGAGCCGCCCGGGACGGCCCCGTCGCTAGCGGGTCCAGGTGACGCCCGCGTGCAGGCCGACGTCGGCGCTGCTGCCGAAGGTGAGGATGTTCTCCGAGACGGCGACGAAGGCGATCCAGCGCTCGTTGATCCCCTTCTTGAATCCGAGGTCGATGAGGTGGGCGACGTCGTCGAGCCTCTGGATGTTGAGGGTTTCGAACGGGCTCTGCGACGCCGTGGCCTGCAGGATCACCGAATTGCTCCGTCCCAGGGCGTGCTCGTAGCCCAGCATCGCGGACCACACCCACCGGTCATCGAGCGCGAAGACCTCGTGCTTGCCGAGGTAGGTGATGCCGGCGGCGGCGTGGATGCACGAGCGCGAGAACCAGCGGGTGACCAGCGTCTGGAATCCTACGTCGGCGGAGCCGGAGCCGTAGAGGTCGTCCTCGTCTCCCATGGGTAGCTTGACCTGCCCTTCGACCGCGAGCTGCCATGCCTCGGAGGGTGCCGGCAGCAGAGCCTTGAGCCCCACAGAAACGTCTCCCGGGCCCGCCGAGGGCACCACTTCCCGGAACACCTCCCGCCCGGAGGGGTCTCGCAGGTACACGCGGTACCTGTCTCGAGGGGCACCGTCGCGCCCACTCTGGGAGAAGCCGTCGACAGGAACTCGATACGGCGTAAGCGGTGGCTGTCGGTGTTCAGCTTGGGCTGTAGATGACTGGTGTATAGGACCGGTTGCGGCGGAGCGATCGGTGCCTCGGCGTTCCCGTAGCCGGCCAGACGGATGTCGCATGCTCACAGCCTGCTCTCCATCTGCCAGCTCGAGGGGCCCCTCCGCACCGCGGAGGCCACCGCGGTTGCCCGTAGATACGAGGCACGTCGCCCGGCGGCTCACGGCGATTGCCTCGATTTGCCGGGTCGTGTGTCGCGCTCCGCCACCCATCCGCCGCCGCCGTGCCTGCGTATACGCGCATGGAGGCCGGGCCGTGAACCAATTCGTCGTATGGATTCTGTTCGTGCTCCTCGTCACGTCCGCTTGCACGGGTCGTGCGCTGCCGGCGCAGCGTGGGCCGGACGAGCCGCCCCCTGGGGTCCAGCAGATCCTGCCCCGCGGCGGGATCCCGGCCGTGTTCGACCCTGAGTTCGTGCGCGCGCCCGAGGCCTCCATCCCCGACGACGCCTGGGTGCTGGGGGTCGTGGTGGAAGGGATCCCCAAGGCCTACAGTCTCAATCTCCTCAACCGGCACGAGGTGGTCAACGACACTTCAGGCAGCACCGACTTCGCGGCGGTCTGGTGACCGCTGGCCAACACGGCCGTAGTCTACGGTCGCACGATCGGAGATCGAACGCTGGAGCTCGAGCCCTCGGGCGCCCTGCTCGAGGCCTCGCTGGTGATGCGCGACCGGCAGACTGATTCCTGGTGGTCGCTCATGAGCTCGGAGTCGATCGGCGGACCCATGAAGGGGACGCGGCTCGAAGAGCTGCCGGTGGGGGAGAAGACGACCTGGGGAGCGTGGCGCGAGCAGCACCCCGACACTCTCGTCCTCTCCGTCGACGGGGTGGAGCACATCGCCTCGAACCCCTATGACCGGTATTTCGACTCGGCGGAGACGTTCCGCAACATCGGCTCCGCCGACAACCGCCTGCCGCCCAAGGAGCCGATCTTCGCGCTGCGCCATGCCGGCCAGGCCTGGGCGGTCCCGCATCGGGTAGCGGAAGAAGGGGCGCTGCTGGACCTGCCTGGCGGCGAGGCCAAGCTGCTGCTCTTCCGCGAGCCCGGCGCCCCGGTGTACGCCTCGACCGAGGCCTGGTTGGTCGAGCCGGAGGCGGCCGCCGGCAAGACGGTCGACGCCTTGCGCCGATCGGCGAAGTCCCGAGGGCCGGGCATCACGCCGGTGGCGGACGGTTTCGACACCTTCTGGTACACATGGGTGGGCGTGCATCGCGACACACACGTCCTGCAACCCTGACGCGAGCGCCTGAACGGCTGGCTAGCAGCAGCCGTCCTGGCCGCAGCAGGGGGCGACGGACTCGGTGGTCGCGTCGTAACCCTGTCCCTTGGTCTCCCGCGGGTGGCGCAGGCCGTCGCCTGTGCAGTCGAACCGTCGCGCCTCTGCGAGCGGTACCGGCTCGCGCGGCTCGACGAGCTCGAAGTGCTCGCGGTACGGCGTTCGCGAGAAGATCTGGAAGGTCTTGTCGCATACTGCGTAGCGCTGGCCGCGCGGGATGCGGTGCCCGTCGTCGTCGAGCACCTGGCGAAACGGGCCCTTGTAGATGACCGCCTGGTTGCGCTCCCAGCACGGCCCCTCCTTGCCCTTGAAGGCCTCCACCGTCAGCGAGCGGAACTCGATGCCGTCGACCGTGCGCCAAGGCGCCTCCTGGCGGGCGAGGATGCGGATACCGTAGAGCCCGGCGTCGGCGAAGGCTGCGAAGAAGCCGTCCTCGGTGAGCGCGCCGGAGATGCAGCCGCTCCACAGCTCCGGATCCTGCTGCAACGCCTCCGGCACGGGCTCGTCGGCGACGATGTCGGAGATCACCGCCCGCCCGCCGCGCTTGAGTACGCGGTGAATCTCGCGGAAGAGCTGCGGTTTCGACGCCGGGTCGACGAGATTGAGCACGCAGTTGGAGACCACCACGTCGACCGATTCGTCGGGGACCAGGGGATGAGTGCGACGTAGCTCGTCGGCGAGCTCCTGAGCCGCCAGCAGCTCCTCGACTGAGCGCACGGGCCGTTCCGCGAGCTCGCGGTCGAGCAGATCGAGGTCGAGCGACAGGTCCTGGATTCGGCCGCGTCGGAACTCGACGTTCGCGTACCCCAGGCGCTCTGCCACGAGGGGCGCGTTGCGTCGCGCCATCCCCAGCATCTCCGGCGTGAAGTCGATGCCGATCACCCGGCCTTCGGCACCGACCACCTGGGCGGCGATGAAGCAGATCTTGCCGCCGCCGCTGCCGAGATCGAGGACGGTCTCTCCGGCGCGCAGGTGGCGGCTCGGGTCGCCGCAGCCGTAGTCGCGCTCCCGCACCTCCTGCGGGATGACCTCGAGGTACCGCGGGTCGTAGTCGACGGGGCAGCAGAGATCCTCCTCGCGTCGGGCGGCGCCGGAGCCGTAGCGACGGCGCACCGCCTCTTCCACGATCAGAGGGCTTGTCGTCATCTCGGGAAGCCTCCTCTCATCAGATCAGGCTCAAGGCGACGAAGGCCAGGATCGCTCCCGCGGGCAGCGTGACGATCCATGCGAGGACGATATCGCGCACGACGCGCAGGTGAACGCTGCGTCTGTCCCGGGCCAGGCCGGCGCCGACGATGGCGCCCGTCGTCACGTGGGTGGTCGACAGCGGTAGGCCGTGGAACGAGGCGAGGCCGACGAGCGCGGCAGACGCCGTGCTCGCGGCGAGGCTCTCGCCGACCGGGAGCCTCGTCACCCGGGCGGACAGTGTGCGGAGCACGCGCCGGCCGCTCACCAGGCCGCCGAGAGCCATCGCGGCGGTGACCAGCAGGAAGGGGAGCCGGGCACTGCCGCCCGCCGGCATCGCGACCAGGGCGAGCGCGGCGATCTTCGGCGTGTCGTTCCAGGCGCGGGCGAAGCCGACGAGACCGCTGGTGAGCCAGTTGGCGGCGCGCACGAGGCGACTCGCCTCGACCACCGCCACTGGGGATCGCAGGGCACAGTCCTCCAGGTGGCCGGTGGTCAGCGACCAGCGGCCGGTGGCTGATGCACCTCCGTCTGAGCTTCCGTTTGCTTCTTGCATTGCTGCCGCCAGAGCGGGTTGCTGCATGAGACAGGCGCATCGTCCGGCGGCGCGCCGGGAAAGCCTGCTGATCGGACGGGCCAGGAGAAAAACCACGGCAAGTGCGATGAGGGGCCCGAGGAGCAGTGGCAGCGCGAAGCGGGTCGCCACCACCGCCCAGCCGATCCGCCCCGCGCCGACGGCGACGAGCCCCGCACCGACGAGGGCGCCAATGATGGCGTGGGTGGTGGAGACCGGCATGCCCGTCGCTGTGGCTAGCAGGACCCAGCCGATCGCTCCCGCCAGCACGGCGGCAAAGAAGACCGGTGGCAGGGAGGTACCGCCGTCGACGAAGCCGGCACGGAACAGCTCGACCAGGCCGCCACCCCAGGAGAAGGCGATCAGCGAGCCCAGCGCCGTAGTCGCCGCGGCCCAGCCCAGGGCCCGTGCCGGCGTGGCCTCCCCGGCGGAGACCAGTGCCGCCACGCCTTTGCAATTGTCGTTGGCGCCGTTGGCGAACGCGAGCCCGCAGGCGAGGAACAGGAGTACCAGAGTCACAATCGTGTGTGTAGATGTCGTCGGCGGTACAGTCGCGTGGTCCAGGGCGCCGTCATCGGTCCCTTCTACGATGAGCGGTCGCAATCGGATTGCCGCTGCAGGACCTCTCGCTGGCTGCCGATGAACCGCCGGCGCTCGGCGTTCGTAGTACGATGTCTAAACGAAGGAGGTTCGTGTGACCGGAACGAAGGAGGCGATCATGCAAAAGACATTGGGAACCGTTCTCATGCTGCTGGTGCCGTTCGCGCTGGCAGGCCTGCTGGGCGTCGGTCCCGCCGCGGCGGGCACGCCGCCGCAGACTCCCCCCGCGGAGGAGCATCCCGAGGGCGAGGAGGCCGAGCACCCCGAGGGGGAGCGGGCTGAGCACCCTGAGAGCGAGCAAGCGGAGCACCCCGCTGAAGAGGCCGAGCAGCAGGAGCATCCCGCCGAAGAGGGCGGGGAGGCCGAGCATCCCGAAGAGGCCGCGGCGCCGGCCGAGCCGCTGACGCTGGATGAGCTGGCGGACGCCATGGAGGCGTGGGTGGAGAGCGAGTCGGAGGCGACCGGCACCATGGCGGTCGACGATCCCGTCACCGGCGAGACCTTGCAGCTCACCCTCGACCACGTCCACCGCGAGCGCCTGGCCCACACCGACGAGCAGACCTACTTCGCCTGCGCCGACTTCCAGGCGGCGGATGGCACGCTGTACGACGTCGACATCTTCATGGAGGGGCCGAATGCTGAGTCCCTCGAGGCCACCGAGGTGACGGTGCACAAGGTGAACGGCGAGGCCCGCTACACCTGGTACGAGGAAGAGGGCATCTGGAAGAAGAGGTCGGTTGAAGGCTGATGCGGCGGCGGGGAGGTGATTCCCGCGCTGCGCGCGGGTACCGCCGAGGTTGGCTCGCGGCGGCGGGCGGTGGTCTTGCGGCGCGGCCTGGCGGGGTACTCGCCATGTTCGTGGCCCTGCTCGCGGTGGTCGGCGTCGGCTGCCAGGCGCAGTCGCAGGCGGCCGGCTACCGCGATGCAGCACTGCCGGCACCGGCGGACGTCGACCTCTCCGGCCTCGAGCCGCCGGCGCGCGAGGTCGAGCTGACCTATGCGGTGACCGTCGGGGGGCTCTCCCCGGACGCCGAGCAGGTTGTCGTGGTGTGGGTGCCGCTGCCGGTGGACAATGGGGTCCAGAGCATGCGTAGCTGGCGGCTGCTCGAGGACCATCCGGCAGAGGTCGTCGAGGACGCGGAGTTCGGCAACCGATTCGTCCGCGTGGACCTGACCGAAGCCGTCGGGGCTGCCGAGTCCGGAGAGGTCGCGTTGACATTCGAGTTCGAGGTCGAGCGCCGCGCGTACAGCGCGTGGACGCCGGCAGGGGGGCACGAAGCGAGGGAGCTGACGGCGGCAGACCTCGCACCGTTCCTGGAGCCCGATCGCCTGGTGCCGACAGACGGCTTCATCGCCCAGGAGGCGCGGCAGGTCGTGGGCGACGCGGAGGCTCCGTTCGACAAGGCCAGCCGCCTTTACGAGCACGTCGTGGAGACGATGCGGTACGACAAGTCGGGCGAGGGGTGGGGTCGCGGCGACGCGGTCTACGCCTGCGACGCGCGCACCGGCAACTGCACGGACTTCCATTCGCTGTTCATGGCCGAGGCGCGCTCGGTCGGCGTGCCGGCGGAGTTCGTCATCGGCGTGCCGCTGCCGCCCGACGCGCGCGAGGGCGAGATCCCCGGCTACCACTGCTGGGCGGAGTTCTATCTCGACGGCCGCGGCTGGGTGCCGGTGGACGCCTCCGAGGCGTACAAGCAGCCGGAGAGGCGCCGGTTCTTCTTTGGCAGCCTCGACGCCCACCGCGTCGAGTTCACCACCGGCCGCGACCTCGATCTTCCGGGCGCGAGCGTCCAGAGCCTGAACTACGTGATCTACCCCCACGTGGAGGTGGACGGCGCCCTGCACGAGGACGTCCGGACCGCCTTCCGCTTCAAGGAGGGCCCGGGAGAGACCGAGATGCAGGAAGCCGCCGCCGCCCTCTGAGGCTCGCTCGAAGGGCTCTGGTGCAGGGCCCTCATCAACGGTGGGGTCTTGGCCCTCCTCTACCTACTGGAGGGGGCGTTTCCCCTGATCTCTTGGCCGGGGTCGCGGATCCGGCACGACGGCCGCAATTTGCTCGTCGGGCTGCTCAACGCCCTGCCGCTCGCCCTCGGCCTGGGGGCGCTGACGCCGGCCGTGGCGCTGGCGGTGGAACTGGCGGGCTGGGGCCCGCTCCACCTCGTCACCTGGCCGACCTGGACCGAAGCGATTCTGGCCCTGGTGGTGCTCGACGCCTGGATGTACGGCTGGCACGTCGCCAACCACAAGCTGCCGCTGCTCTGGCGCTTCCACCGCATGCACCACAGCGACAACCGGATAGACGCCTCCTCGGCCGTGCGCTTCCACACGGGCGAGGTGGTGCTCTCCGTGCTGCTGCGCCTGGGGGTCATCGCTCTCGCCGGCATCCGTGTCGAGTGGGTGCTGCTCTACGAGCTGATCCTGCTACCGGTGATCCTGCTGCACCACGCCAACCTGGAGCTGCCGCGGCCGATCGAGACGGTGGCCCGCTGGCTCTTCGTCACCCCCGACATCCACCACGTCCATCACTCCCGCCGCCCGGAGGAGACCGATTCCAACTACGGCAGTGTCTTCCCCTGGTGGGATCGGATCTTCCGCACCTTCCGGGCGCAGACTCCCGACAATCTCGAATACGGGCTCGATGGCTGGGACGATCCCGAGCGCCAGTCCCTGTGGGGGCTCCTCACGACGCCGTTCCGCCGCCGCGGGTGAGGGGACGGAGCCGTCCGCAAACGGCCGGCCGTCGTACACTGGGTACGGAGTGGTGAAGATTCTCAACCCCCTCATCGCCGGAGGGCTCCTCCTCCTGTCCGCTTGCACCCGGGACTGTGACGCCGCCGGCCTCGCGACGCCGCCGGCGGACTCGGGGAGTGCGGGCGCGCAGGAGGTGCGAGCCGTCGGCGGGCAGGTTCTGCCTGGCGCCCGGCCGGCTCCGACGGAGCTGAGGGAGAGGTTGTGGCAGGCGTATGAGGCGCAGGGTCCCGACTATGAGCCGCGCAGCGAGCATCTGGAGGCCAACGGCACGCCCCACTACGTCAACCGCCTCATCCTCGAGGACTCCCCCTACCTCATCCAGCACGCCCACAACCCGGTCGACTGGTACGCCTGGGGCGAGGACGCGTTCGAAAAGGCGCGGCGCGAGGACAAGCCGGTCTTCCTCTCCATCGGTTACTCGACCTGTCACTGGTGTCATGTCATGGAGCGGGAAAGCTTCGACAACGTCGAGGTGGCCCGGTACCTCAATGAGCATTTCGTCGCCATCAAGGTCGACCGGGAACAGCGGCCCGATGTCGACGACATCTACATGACGGCGGTCCAGCTCCTGACCGGTCGCGGCGGCTGGCCGATGTCGTCCTGGCTGACCCCGGACGGCGAGCCGTTCTTCGGCGGCACCTACTACCCGCGCGACGTGTTCCTGAACATCCTGCAGCAAGTCGTCCAGGCGTGGCGGGATCAGCGACCCGAGGTCGTCGCCCAGGCCTCCCGCCTGGCGGCGGCGGTCAAGCAGGTGACGGCGGCGGCCGGGGAGGCGGCCGAGCTGGGGGAGGAGGTGCTCGCCGCGGCGGTGGAGCAGAGCCTGGCCCGCCACGACCCGCGGCTAGGAGGCTTCTCGCCGGCGCCCAAGTTCCCCCACGAGCCGGAGCTGCTGTTCCTGCTCGACCGGGTGCTGCGCATGAGGGGCGCCAAGGCCCTGGCCGCGGTCGAGACCTCGCTCGACCACATGGCCCGCGGCGGCATCTACGATCAGGTGGGCGGTGGCTTCCACCGCTACTCGACCGACGCCCGCTGGCTGGTGCCCCACTTCGAGAAGATGCTCTACAACCAGGCGCACCTCTCGCGCGCCTACCTCGAGGCCTATCGGATCACCGGCAATCGACTCTACGAGCGGGTGGCGCGCCAGACCCTGGACTACGTGCTGCGCGACATGACCTCGCCCGCAGGCGGCTTCTACTCGGCTACCGACGCCGACAGCGAGGACAAGGAAGGGGAGTTCTTTGTCTGGACGCCGGAGCAGATCCGGCAGGTGCTCCCCAAGGAGGACGGCGAGCTGGCCATCGCGCTCTTCGGCGTCACCGAGGGCGGGAACTTCGAAGGTCGGAAGACCATCCTGCACCTGCCCGAGTCCCTGCCGGCCTACGCGGAGGCCAATGAGATCGCGCGCGAGGAGCTCTTCCAGCGAGTCGATCGCATCCGGCGGCGGCTCTACGAGGCGCGCGAGAAGCGGATCCATCCCCTGCGCGACGACAAGATCGTCACCGCCTGGAACGGCATGATGATCACCTCGCTCGCCCGCGCCGCCGATCACCTGGGCGATGAGAGCTACCGCACCGCCGCCGTACGTGCCGCAGAGCTCCTATGGAAGACCAACCGTCGCGAGGACGGAAGCCTGTGGCGCGTGCACCTGGCCGGCAGCTCCTCGGTGGAAGGGAACCTGGAGGACTACGCCTACCTGGCCGAAGCCTACGCCTCGCTCTACGATTCGACCGGCCAGCGCCGCTGGCTCAACCGCGCCGTGCAGCTCGCGGACGCCATGCTGGCGCGCTTCGGGGACACGGAGAACGGCGGCTTCTTCATGAGCGCCAGCGACGAAGACGGCCGCCTGATCGCGCGACCCAAGAGCCCCACCGACGGCGCCATCCCTTCCGGCAATTCGGTCGCCGTGCGCGCGTTGACGCTGCTCGCCGAGCGCACGGGGGAGCCCGAATACCGCCGCAAGGCCGAGGCGACCCTGGCCGCTTTCTCCGGCCAGATCCGACAGCGCCCGTCCGCCTTCGCCTACATGCTCCTCGGCGCCGGTGAGCTAGCTGACGGGCACGCCGGTTCGCTGGAGTACGGCGCCCGCGGGGTCGTGCGAGCCCGGGCCGAGGTCTCCTCCGACGGCGAGCTGACGGTCGAGCTCGAGACCGCCGACGGCTGGCACATCAATGCCCACCAGCCGCTGCAGGACTTCCTGATCCCGACCCGGCTCGCCCTCACCGACCAGGGCTCCGACGGCTTCCAGCTCACCGGCGTGGAGTATCCGCCGGCGGAAACGGTGCGGCTCGGCTTCCAGGACGAGCCCCTGGCGGTCTACCAGGGCCGCGTTCCGATCCTGGCCCGGCTTGCAGCCGACGAAGTGCGGCCCCCCGCGATCGCACCCCTGAGCCTCACCATCCAGGCCTGCGACGACCAGAAGTGCCTGGCGCCGGAGGACCTGGCGCTCGAGGTGCCCCTCGCGACCGAGTAGCCTGAGCGGCTCGTGAGGTCATGACACGAGCAGTCGTTCGCACAAGTCCTGGATCCCCTTCTCGCCGTATGGAATCCACCGGCCACTTAGTGGCGTAATCTGTGCCGAACGTCGATAAGGAGGTGTCTCATGGCCGAATCGAAGCTCACACGCGCCCTCTTCATCCTTCGCGTATCGCTCGCCCTCTTCCTGCTGCTGTGGGGGCTGGACAAGATCGTCGTCTCCGAGGCGACCGTCGGTATCTTCGACTACTTCTACAAGGTGTCGATCGGGACCACCGCCGCCCAGGCGCTCGGTGGCCTCGAGATCCTGCTGGCTCTGGCCATCCTGGCGGGCGTCTGGAAGACCTGGACCTACGGGCTCGGCCTGCTGCTGCACGCCATCTCCACGCTGAGCACCTGGCGCCAGCTCCTCTCCCCGTTCGGCGAGAACCACCTCTTCATCGCGGCCCTCCCCGTGCTGGGGGCCTTCGTGGCCCTCTTCCTGTTGCGCAACGAAGACACGCGCTGGACGTTGTCAAGAGCCGGCTCCTAGTGTTGTGTCTCCAACATGGCTTCACCATCTGCGCGGCCCTCTTCGCCGCTGGCGGCGTTGCGCTTCCTCGACATAGCCCCAGCTATGCCTGCGTCAGCGCGC
This sequence comes from Thermoanaerobaculia bacterium, assembly GCA_050747865.1. Classification (GTDB taxonomy): domain Bacteria; phylum Acidobacteriota; class Thermoanaerobaculia; order Multivoradales; family JAHEKO01; genus JBOGJI01. The sequence goes on along the minus strand of JBOGJI010000120.1, from coordinate 20 downwards.
CTTGCCAGCGACGAAGATGA
>JBOGJI010000119.1:0-12936 GCA_050747865.1 Thermoanaerobaculia bacterium | reverse complement strand
GAACAACCCCTCTCGCGGCTCTCCGGATCCCCCGGACGACCCGGATCGACCCTGACGACCTCAACCGGAACCCACTGCTGCACGATTTGCCTCGCCAGCGTCCTTACACGCTTATTTTGGGACTAGCACACCAGATCCCAGTGAGATCTCAGCAGGGAGATCCGTGAGAAGATGCGTCCAGGGTGGCAGTCTACATACATGGGCGGTGCGTTCTTTAAGCGGTTACTGCCTCGGGTTCGCGCCCGGTCAGAGGCGCTACAGTTGACATCTACAGTTTCCTCCGCGAAACTGGCGCGCCCATGCCGTCGCCGCAGAACGGAATGCCGAAGGCATCTCGGTGGAGCGCCCTTATCACTGCATGGCGAGGGCACGTATTTCTCGTCCTCGGCGGCGTGGCGCTCGCGCTGATCGTCGGCGAAATCGCGGTCCGTGCCCTCGTCCCCGAGCCGCCCTCGCCGCGGATCACGGAGCCGGCAGGGTCCTCGCCCTTCCGGCAGACACCCCGAGGGCTCTACGTGTACAGGCCGGGCGCCTCGTTCTCTCACGTCTATGACGTCGCCCGCGACCCCAGGGGGTACTTCTGTGCAAGCGGTCGCGTGCACTACCGCATCAACAACCTCGGGTTCCGCGGCGAGGACATCTCGGTCGAGAAACCATCCGGCGTCCGGCGCATCCTCTGTCTCGGGGACTCCTTCACGTTCGGCGAAGGCGCGAGAGAGGAAGACACGTGGCCGGAACGCCTGGGTAGGCTCGCCGGACCGGAGACGCAGGTGATCAACGCGGGCGTCCAGGGATACGATCTCGATCACGAGGCCCTCTATCTCTTCCTCTACGGCCGACAATTGGACCCCGACGTGGTGGTCGTCGCCTTCTTCATGAACGATGCGATGCCCTTCGGCGAAACCGTTTCACACCACGCGCGCTTGACCGAGACGTCTGCCGAACCCTCTGGAATCGCCAGGCTCTCGGCATTGTGTAGGATCCTCGAGCGACGGCGCACCGTCGCGCGCCAGACGAGTGCCTATCTCCATGACCTGCGCCAGAGCTTCTCCAGTCAACGGTGGAAAGAGGCCAAGAGCCGGATCTCCAGGCTGCGCGAGATGGCGGATCACGACGGATTCGACATCGTCGCCGTGATCTTTCCGCTCCTCTACAAGCTGAACGATGGCTACCCGCTCGAGCGCGAGCACGCGGCGGTTCGCAAGGCCTTCGCGGACGCCGGTATCGAAGTCCTGGACCTGCTGGATGCCTACCGGAGCCATCGAGCTCCGGAGCTCTGGGTCCATGCCGTGGACCATCACCCCAACGAGTTCGCTCACGCGATCGCGGCCGAGCGCATAGCCCGCTTCCTCGAAATTGCGCCGGAGTAAAGAGTCGGACCCCGTGAGGGTCAACGATGCGCCACCAAATGTGCCTGGCACCCCCTCTGGGTCCTCTGGGTCCAACTCTCAGAGCCGCCCAAGGCTTCCTCTAGGCCGGCTTGACCGGGAGCTGGCAGGCAATCTCGAAGTGCTGAAGGCCGTGGGCGAAGGGGCGGCCAATCCAGGCCTCGAAGGCAGGCTGGTCATCGGGCACGAAGCCACTTCGCGGCAGCCAGGTGCCGAAGAGCCAGTCGATGGCGCGCTGTTCGAGTTCGATGTCACCGGCGATCGGGACCTCAGCCACGCGCATGGCGGGGAACTCGAAGCGTCCGATCGCGCCCTCGGGTTGCACGTCGTCGACCTCCAGGGCCACGTCGTAGCGGCAGTCCTCCAGGGCCACGATCTCGGGGTCCTCCCACTGGTAGCCGAGCCACTGGTGGTCGGCCAGACCGCGCGCCTCCGCCCAAGCCATGAGGCGCTCGTAGGCCGCGGTCACGGCGGCGAAGGACCCGTACGGGTTGAGCACGCGGATGTAGGCCACCGTACGAGGCGGCAGATCCCGCAGCACGACTTCGAATCCGTCCGGGTTCTCGCCGGGGGACAGACGCGTGAGGCGCGGGACCCCATCGGCGCCGCTCAAGGCCCGCTCGAACTCGTTGCGTCGCGAGTCCCGGAAGGTTCTTAGGTTGAAGGCGCTGGGCGGCACGCCGAAGCGCTGCTTGAAGCTGCGCGAGAAGTCGGAGGAGGAGAAGCCGCACTCCAAGGCCACCTCGGTCAGGGAGCGCCCCGGCGCGTGGGACATCAGCCACAGGGCCCGCTCGAGCCGCTGCCGCTTGACGAACTGGCCCAGGGTCTCGCCGATCAGGGACTTGAACACCCGGTGGAAGTGGAAGGGCGAGAAGCAGGCGGCCCGCGCGACATCCTGCAGGTTCAGGTTGCAGTCGAGGTTCCGGACGACGTAGTCGATGGCCCGGTTAACCCGCTTGACGTAGTCCGCGGGGACCTCCTCGAGGGTTTTCGTGTCGCTTCGCAAGATCTGACAAGCCGGGCTTCACCGGCCGCGTCATGCTAGCACCCGACGCACCCACCCAAGGGCGCGTCGCTTCGAAGGAGAACCGACCATGGACGCCCTCACCTCGATCGCCCTCGCCTGTGGCCTGATCGCCATCACCCTCACGACTACTCCCCGAGACCAGCAAGCCCAGAAGGACGAACCCGTGCAGCTCGGCACCTTTTCGGTCAGCCTCGCCGTGAAGGACATCAAGGCCTCGAAAGCCTTCTACGAGAAGCTCGACTTCAAGGAGGTCAGCGGAAACCTCGAGCAGAACTGGATCATCCTCCAGAACGGCACTACTACCGTCGGCCTGTTCCAGGGAATGTTCGAGAGGAACATCATGACCTTCAACCCCGGCTGGACCCACGAGCAGGAGACCCTGAACGACTTCCAGGACGTGCGCGACCTCCAGCGCACCCTGAAGAGGCGCGGCATCGAATTGCAGACCGAGGCCGACGAGACCACCGACGGCCCGGCGAGCTTCGTGCTCGTCGACCCGGACGGCAACCCGATCCTTGTGGACCAGCACGTGCCGAAACCGAAGCGCTAGGAGCGCGTACCGGATAACGACTGGTGTCGTCGCTGGTCGCTGGTGGCGGTGACGAAGGCGTCTTGTGGCATAGCTACCGCGCGTCGGTCGTGGGTTGACGGCTTGGTGCCGGAGTCAGGGTAGAGCGTGGCGGCCAGTCTGGGTGAGGGTCCGGTGAAGGCCAATCAAGCAATGGCATGGGCGGCTCGGTAGAGCTTCAAGATGTTGTGGGCGGTGCAGACCAGCGTCCACTGCCCACTGACGGCACCGAAGCCCCGGACAAGGAAGCGCCGGAATCCACGAGCCGCCTTGATCTGCCCGTTGACCGACTCCCTCGACCATGCCCGCTTCGACCCTGAGGAACTCAAACACCACCGACTGCCGCCCGATTTGCCACGCCCGCTTCCCTACACGCTTATTTTGGGGCTAGTGGTGCCAGCACCTCGAAACGCAACACCTCGAATGGCGACTCCACCCATCACCCGCCGGCGAAGCGCTCGTAGCGGCTGCGGGCGCGGGGACGGACGCGGTCGAGGAGGGGCTCAAGCTCCCGGTCGTCGAGGCGCTGGAGGAGCTCGCGGGCGTCGGTGCGGGCGCGTTGCAGCCACTCGCGGTCGCGCACCAGGTTGGCGGCGCGGAAGACGGGGATGCCGGCCTGGCGGGTGCCCAGCAGCTCGCCGGGGCCGCGGATCTCGAGATCGGCCTCGGCGATGCGGAAGCCGTCGGTGGTGGCGACGAACACCTTCAGTCGCCGCCGCGCGTTTTCGCCCAGGCGGTCGTGGATGGCGATGCAGCAGCTCGCCCGGCTGCCGCGGCCGACGCGGCCACGGAGCTGGTGAAGCTGGGCGAGGCCGAAGCGCTCGGCGCTCTCGATGACCATCCAGGTGGCGTTCGGCACGTCCACTCCTACCTCGATGACCGTGGTGGCGACCAGCACCCGCACGTCGCCGGCGACGAAGGCGCCCATCACCGAGTCCCGCTCGTCCGCGGCCATCCTGCCGTGCAACACCGCCGACGGAAGGCTGCCCAGGTAGCTGCGCACCCGCTCCCCCATCGCCTCGATCGACTCGGCCTGCACCTTCTCGCTCTCGCCGATCAGGGGGAACACCACGTAGGCCTGCTCCCCCTCGCCGACCGCCTGGCGTAGGCGCCGGTAGACGTCCTTGCGCCGCGACGCCGGCGCCAGCTCGGTGGCGATCGGCCGGCGGCCGGGCGGCAGCTCGTCGAGCACCGACAGCTCGAGGTCACCATAGACGGTCAGCGCCAGCGAGCGCGGGATCGGCGTCGCGGTCATCACCAGCATGTCGGGCAGCCGCCCCTTGCTCTGCATCTCGCGGCGCTGCAGGACGCCGAAGCGGTGCTGCTCGTCGACCACCGCCAGCCCCAGCCGCCGGAACTCCACCCCCTCCTGGATGATCGCGTGGGTGCCGACCGCGAGCTGCACGGCACCGCTCCCCAGCCCGGCGGCCGCCTCGCCGCGATCGGCGGCCGAGCGCGTCATCAAGGCCAGCCGATAACGTGTCCCGAGCAGTCCGTCCAGGGTGCGGAAGTGCTGTTCCGCCAGCAGCTCGGTGGGGGCCATGAAGGCGCCCTGCAGGCCGCTCTCCATCGCCACGATCAGGGCCAGGGCGGCGACGATCGTCTTGCCGGAGCCGACGTCTCCCTGCAGCAGCCGCAGCATGGGATAGGGGCTGCGCAGGTCGTCCACGATCTCCCGCAGGACGCGCTTTTGCGCCGCCGTCAGCTTGAACGGCAGCGCCAGTCGGGCGGCCTCCCGCGCGCGGTCGTCGATCCGGTACCGGTGGGGCTTCTGGCGCTTGACCTCTTCCCGGCGCAGCAGCGCCAGCTCGAGCTGCAGCTCCAGCAGCTCGCCGTAGATGAGGCGCAGATGCGCCGGGCTGCGCCAGGCGTTCAAGTCTTCGACCGGCGCGTCGCCGTCCGGCGCGTGGAGCTGCGCCAGCGCCCGACCCACGGGCGGCAGCGAGTAGCGGCGCAGGATCTCGCGCGGCAGGTACTCGCCGATCTCCGCCTCCAGCTCGGAGCCGGCCACCAGCAGACCGAGAACACGGCGCAGGGCCGCCGGCCCCAGGCCGCCGACCGCCGCGTAGACGGGAACGACACGAGCGGCGTGGACCGCCCGCTCGATCGGCTCGCAGCTCGGATTCAGCAGCTCGAGCGCACCCCCGCGCCCGCGGCGCAGCTCTCCGTGCAGCAGGTACTCGCGATCGGGCTGCAGCCAGTCGGTCAGATAGGGGCGGTTGAACCAGAGCGCGGGCAGGGTTCCGGTGCCGTCGTCCACCGTGCCCCGGACCAGCGACAGGTTGCGCCGCCGCACCCGTACCGGCTGGACCCGCAGCACGCGACCGCGCAAGGTCACGTCCCCCGGCGCCTCGAGCTCCCGGATGAGGGAGACGCGACGCCGGTCTTCATAACGCGTGGGCAGATGGAAGAGCAGGTCGCGCAGGCTGTGGAACCCGGCGTCTGCGAGCTGACCGGCGCGCGCCGGCCCGACGCCGCGCAGCTGGGTCAGCGGACCGTCGAGCCTCACGCCACCCCGACCTCGAGCCGCACGGCGCCTTCGACGAGCCGCGCCCGAACGCCGAGCGGCACGGTCCAGTTCGGGGCCTCGTGCCCCACCGGCAGGCCGGTGGCGACGGGCAGGCCGAACGCGGCCGCGCGCTCGGCCAACACCCCGTCGAGGCCCCGCGTCAGTCTCTCCGCCTCCTCCGGATCCCGCGGCGGCGTGACCCGGCCGACGACCATGCCGGCCAGGGTGCCCAGCCAGCCGGCGAGCTCGAGGTGGGTGAGCATGCGGTCTACGCGGTAGAGCGGCTCGGCGACCTCTTCCCAGAACAGCAGGCTGCCCGTGAGATCGGGAGCCCAGGGCGTCCCGGGAAGCGACGCCAGGAGGCTGAGACAGCCGCCGAGCAGCACTCCCTCGATCGGAGGCAAGGTCGCCGGATCCCATGGGACCGGGTGCACGGGAAGGTCGAGGGGCCGGCCGGCGAGGGCGGCGAGGAACGAATCCTCCTCATCCGGGGAAAGGCCGCGGGCGAGATCGGTGGCCACCATCGGGCCGTGGAAGGCGACGAGGCCGAGCCGCTGAACGACCTGCAACAGGAAGGGGGTGAGGTCGGAGTAGCCGACGTACGCTCGCGGGTGGCGCGTCAGCAGCTCCCAGTCGAAACGCGGCAGCAGGCGCAGCAGACCGTGGCCGCCGCGGGCGAAGACGATGGCGGCCAGCGACGGGTCGGACGCCAGCTCGTGAAAGGCCGCCAGCCGCTCCTCGTCGGGACCGGCGAAGAGGCCGTGTCGGCTCGCCAGGTTGGGCGCCGGCACCGGATCGAAGCCGAGCCGCTCGAGCTCCCGCAGCCCGGCCTCCAGGCGGACCGGATCGACGGGGCCGGAGAGCGCGGCGACGCCGACGCGGCAGCCGGGCACGGCCGGCGGCGGCAGGCGAACCGTTTCTATCAAGGGCCGGAGAGCTCCGTAAGCCGGATTCTGTGCCCGCCGGTCTCCCGGCGGGTGACGGTCATCCATCTGGGGCCGCCGTTGCCGGCGACCTCGAGCGACCTACCCGGAAGCGGCCGCGGCTTGCGCCGCGAGCGGGACGGGCAGCCCGCGATCCGCCTCCCTATTTGGTCTTGCTCCGCATGGGGTTTGCCGTGCCTCACACCGTCACCGGTGGAGCGGTGCGCTCTTACCGCACCTTTTCACCCTTACCGACCGGGCTCGCGCCCGGCAGGCGGTATGTTTTCTGTGGCACTTTCCGTCGCGTCGCCGCGCCTCGCCGTTAGCGAGCATGCCGCCCGTGGGAGTCCGGACTTTCCTCTCCCCGCGAAAGCGAGAAGCGACCGTCTGGAGCTCTCCGACCACGCCGATTCTACATCAGGGATTCCGGTCCGGGCTCGGCGTGCAGATGCCGGTGGATGCGAGGGCCCAGGGCGGGGCCGAGGGCCTCAGCCAGCTCATCCGGGGAGGCGGCGAGGACGCCGGCGAGGGAGCCGAAGCGGCGCAGGAGGAGCTTGCGGCGCCGGGGGCCGATGCCGGGGAGCTGGTCGAGGCGGCTTCCGAGGTGGCGCTTGGAGCGGCGGCGGCGGTGGCGGGTGACGGCGAAGCGGTGGGCCTCGTCGCGGATCTGCTGCAGGAGCCGGAGGCCGGGGTGGCTGCGCGGCAGGCGCAGGGGCTCGGGATGGTCGACCAGGTAGAGCTCCTCCTCCCGCTTGGCCAGGCCGACCAGCGGCGTCTCCTCCACGCCCAGGCCGGTCAGGGCTTGCAGGGCGGCGTTGAGCTGCCCGCGGCCGCCGTCGATGAGGACCAGGTCGGGCATCATGCCGGTCTCCTCCAGGCGGCGGCGGTAGCGTCTCTCGACCGCCTGCTTGAGGGCGGCGAAGTCGTCCTGGCCGGGCAAGCCGCGGATGTTGAAGGAGCGGTACTCACCCTTGCGCATGCGCCCCAACTCCCAGACCACCAGGGAGGCCACCATCTCGCCGCCCTGGAGCTGCGACACGTCGAAGCCCTCGATGCGCCGCGGTGGCTCGGGCAGCTCCAGGGCCTCCTCGAGGGCGGCCGCCGCCTCGTCGGTTCCGCCCTGCAGCCGGAAGCGGCGGCGGAAGGCGAGCTCGGCGTTGCGGCCCGCCAGGGCGACGCGCTGCGCCTTGCCGCCTCGCACCGGCAGGCGCACGTAGACCCGCTCCCCCTTGCGCTCGGAGAGCCAGGCGGTCAGCGCCTCCTCGCCTTCGATCGGCGCCGGCAGGTGGATCTCCTTGGGAATGAACGTGGTGCGGTCGTAGATCTGGGGCAGCAGCTCGGAGAGCAGCCCCTCGGCGGTCAGCTCCTCCCCCGCCGGCCGCTCCCAGAACAGCTCCCGGCGGTCCAGCACTTGCCCGCCGCGCATCACCAATACCGCCACCGCGGCGCGACCGCCCCGGATCTCGACCCCGAACACGTCCACGTCTTCGCCTGTCGGCGACGAGAGCTTGCGGCGCTGGCTGACGGTCTCGACCTCGCGCAGCAGGTCGCGCAGGCGCGCCGCCTCCTCGTACTCCAAACGCGCGGCCGCCTGCGCCATGCGGCCGCGCAGGCCGCGCGCCAGCTCCTCGCTGCGGCCGGACAGCAGCAGGCGGGTCTGCGCCACCGCCTCGTCGTAGGCCTGCTTGGTGGTCAGCCCGGCGACGCAGGGGCCGAGGCAGCGGTGCATGTCGTAGTAGAGACAGGGACGGGCCAGCCCGCCGTCGATCTCCAGATTGCAGACCCGGATGCCGAAGAGCTTCTGCGCCAGCTTGATCGCCTGGCGCGCCCGGCCGCCGGGCAGGAAGGGACCGAAATATTCGGCGCGGTCGTTGCGGATGCGGCGGGTGAAGACGATCCTGGGATAGGGATCGGCGGTGAGCTTGAGGTAGGGGTAGGTCTTGTCGTCGCGCAGGAGGACGTTGTAGGGCGGCCGCCGCCGCTTGATCCAGTTGTTCTCCAGCAGCAGCGCCTCGCCTTCGGTATCGGTGACCACGAACTCGAGGTCCCGCGCCTCGCCGAGCATGGCGGCGATGCGGGGCTCGTGGCCGCTGCCGAGATAGCTACGCCCGCGCTTCTTCAGCGACTTGGCCTTGCCGACGTAGAGCGCCCTCCCGCGGTCTCCCTGGAAGACATAGATGCCGGGTAGATCGGGTAACTCTCTGAGGCACTCGGCAACTCGCTCGTGCACGGGATCATTGTAGGACCAGCGAGGGTCCCTCCGGGTTCGGGTATAATGGCGAACCGTGAACGACTTCGGGCGAAACGGCGAACCCACCTGGCTCGCTCTCCTGGCCGATCTGGTCGGTTCCCGCCGGGTGGCCGACCGGGGCAAGGTCCAGGGGCGCTTGGTGGCGGCCGTGGACGCGCTGAACGCCCGCCACGAAACCGAGCTGGCGGCGCCCCTGGCGGTGTCGCGGGGCGACGAGGTCCAGGGGCTGTTCGCGGCCAGCCCGCAGAGCCGCGCCGCCGCCGTCTCCGTGGTCGTCGCGCTGGCGGACGCCCTGCATCCGGTGGAGTGGCGCTGCGGCCTCGGCTGGGGCGGCCTCACCACTCCCCTGGGGCCGCAGGTGGTGCGCCTCGACGGACCGGCCTTCCACCGCGCGCGAGCCGCGCTGGAGCGCGCCCAGGCCGAGGGTCGCTGGCTCGCGGCCGAGGGGCTCGGCAGTGCCACCGAGCGGCCGCTGGAGGGGCTCTTCGCCCTCATGCAGGCGGCGCGCCGGCGCTGGACCGACCGGCAGCTCGAATTCATCCGCGCCGCCCGCGATCTGCTGCAGAAGGACGTGGCGGCGCATTTCGAGGTCAGCCCCTCGACGGTGAGCGAGAGCCTGAAGGCGGCCGGCTACGGTGCCGTGTTGGAGGGCGAGGCGGCGGCGGAAACCCTTCTCTCTCAATTCGGTATAGAAACCGAATCTGGCATCGATTCGGCTGTAGAGCCGATGGACGGGAGCAAGGCGCATGGGAACGACTGACCTAGGCGTCCTCTTCGCCCTCCTCGTGGCCGGCCACACCGCGGGCGACTTCGTCCTCCAGACCCGGCGCATGGCGCTGGGCAAGGGGCGGCCGCGGTGGCTGCTGGCCCACGCCGCGACGGTCACGGGCGCCCACCTGGCTTGCCTGGCGCCCGTGTGGAGCGGACCCGTGATCCTCGTCGCCCTCGGCGTCGGCGTCCTGCACGGCCTGGTGGACGCCGCCAAGACCCGCATGCAGCGCGTGCGAGCCGAGCGCTCGCGCGAGGCTGCCAGCGAGCAACGCCCGGAGCGGTTCTGGCTCTTTGCCACGGATCAGATCGTCCATCTGCTGATCCTCGCGGGAGCCGCATGGCTCATGCTGCGCGTCGCCGGACGTCCGTGGTTCCCCGACCTGGCGCGGATGGCGGACATCCGGCCCGGCGCCTGGCTGCTGGCGGCCTACGCCTTCAATGTCAACGGCTCTTCGTCGGTGGTGCGCACGGTCCTGCGCCGCTTCACCGCTCCCGAAGGGGAGACCGACCAGCCGGGCGCCGGCCGCATCATCGGCGTCCTCGAGCGTCTCATGGCCCTGACCCTGGTGCTGCTCGACCAGTGGGGGGCCCTCGGGCTGGTGCTGGCCGCCAAGTCCATCGCCCGCTTCAAGGACCTCGACCAGCGCCTCTCCGCCGAGTACTACTTGGTCGGCACCCTGACCAGCCTGCTGCTGGCGGTGGGAAGCGGCCTCCTGTTGCGCCTGGTTCTGTAGCGGCTGCTCGGCAGGGAGAGTTTCCCGGTTCGTCTCCGCCTGGGCCCAACCACGCTCGCCGATCGCCCACAACTGCAGCGGTTGCAGGCAGTTCACAACTGGCACGCACATTGCGCCCCCAGGGGCTCGACGTCACGGGCCGGCTCCGGCCGTGCCTTTTTTCAACCGCACCGAAGGAGGTCGCATCCGATGAAGCGCACACTGTTCATGACCGCACTTGCCCTGGCTCTCGTCGCCGCGCCGGTCGCTCTGGTCGCCCAGGAGGCCGAGGCGCCCGCCGCCACGACGTTCGCCGGCTGCCTGCAGGCCAACGCCGACGCCACGGGCTACGTGCTGGTCGACGAGGCCGCCGGCAGCGAGATCGCGCTATCCGGCGCCGACGAGGAGCTCGCCGCAGCGGCGGGCAACAACGTCACGGTCACCGGCACCGCGACGGCCGATGCTGAGGGCAACGCGGTCGTGGAGGTCGAGAGCGTCGAGGACAGCGGCGAGCCCTGCGCCGCCGCCGAGGAGGAGGCAGAGGAGCCCGCTATGGAGGAGCACTCCGAAGAGGAGCATCCGGGCGCCTGACAGCACTGCATGCGATTGGCTCGGTCCCATGAGCCGAGCCCTCGCCCCCCGGCCGCGGCTCCGCGCCCGGCCGGGGTTTTCTTATCCCGCGTAGATCTGCAGCTCGCGCAGCTCCCGGAGCTGGTCCCGCAAGACCGCGGCCTCCTCGAACTCCAGCCGCCTGGCCGCGTCTTTCATCGCCTTCTCCAGCCGCTGGATGCGATCCGACAAGGGGAGATGGGATTCGGCGATCTCACTCGCCAGCCGGCCGTCTCCAGGGCCGTAGAAGTCCAGGTTCTGCATCTGCACCAGCGGCGAGTGGATGTCCTTGAGAATGGTCTTCGGCTCGATGCCGTGCTCGGCGTTCCACTCCTCCTGCCTGCCGCGGCGCCGCTCGGTCTCCTCGATGGCATGGCGCATCGAGTCGGTCACCTGGTCGGCGTAGAGCAGCACCCGGCCCTCGACGTTGCGCGCCGCCCGCCCCATGGTCTGGATGAGCGAGGTCTCGGAGCGCAGAAATCCCTCCTTGTCGGCGTCCAGGATCGCCACCAGCGCCACCTCCGGCAGGTCGAGTCCCTCGCGCAGCAAGTTGATGCCGACCAGCACGTCGAGCTCGCCCCGCCGCAGGCCGGCGAGGATCTCCACGCGCTCCAGGGTGTCGACGTCGCTGTGCAGATAGCGCACCCGGATGCCCAGCTCGTTGAGATATTGGGACAGCTCCTCTGCCATGCGTTTGGTCAGGGTGGTGACCAGGACGCGGAAGCCGCGGCCGGTGACCTCGCGGATCTCGGCGATTAGGTCGTCGACCTGGCCCGCGGCCGGCCGCACCTCGACCGCCGGGTCGACCAGCCCGGTGGGGCGCAGGACCTGCTCCACCACGACGCCGCCCGCCTGCTCCAGCTCCCAGGCGCTGGGTGTCGCCGACACGTACAGGCTCTGGCCGACGCGCCGCCGAAACTCCTCGAACTTGAGCGGGCGGTTGTCGAGCGCCGAGGGGAGGCGGAAGCCGTACTCCACCAGGGTCGACTTGCGCGTCCGGTCCCCCTGGTACATGCCGCCCACCTGGGGGATGGTCTGGTGGCTCTCGTCGACCACCAACAGGAAGTCCTCGGGCAGGTAGTCGATCAGCGTCGGTGGGGGCTCGCCCGGCGCTCGGCCGGTCAAGTGGCGGGAGTAGTTCTCGATGCCGTGGCAGTAGCCCATCTCGCGCAGCATCTCGAGGTCGAACTCGGTGCGCTGCTTGAGGCGCTGCGCCTCGAGCAGGCTGCCGGCGGCCTCCAGCTCGGCCAGGCGCCCCTTGAGCTCCTCCTCGATGCCGGCGATGGCGCGCTCGAGCCGGTCCCGCGGCGTCACGTAGTGGGTGCGGGGATAGACCGCGATGCGCTCGACCTCCGCGATGGCGTCGCCGCGCAGCACGTCGAAGCGCCGGATGCGCTCCACCTCGTCGCCGAAGTACTCGACCCGGATCCCCTCGTTCTCGTAAGCCGGCAGGACCTCGAGCACGTCGCCGCGCACGCGGAACGAGCCCGGGAAGAGGTCCATCTGCGTGCGCTGGTATTGCATCTCGACCAGCCGGCGCAGCGCCTGATCCATGCCGCTGTCGTCCCCCACGGAGAAGAACTGCAGCATGGCGTGGAAGGTCTCGGGGGAGCCGAGGCCGTAGATGCAGGAGACCGAGGCGACGATGAGCACGTCGCGACGCTCGAACAGCACCTTGGTGGCGCGCAGCCGCATGCGGTCGATCTCCTCGTTGATCGAGGTCTCCTTCTCGATGTAGGTGTCGCTCTGCGGGACATAGGCCTCCGGCTGGTAGTAGTCGTAATACGAGACGAAGTACTCCACGGCGTTGTCGGGAAAGAAGAACTGGAACTCCTGGAAGAGCTGGGCCGCCAGGGTCTTGTTGTGCGACAGGACCAGGGTGGGACGGTTGACCGCCTCGATCATCTTGGCGATGGTGAAGGTCTTGCCCGATCCGGTGACGCCGAGCAGCACCTGGTGCTCGTCGCCCCTGCGGATGCCGTCGACGAGCTGCCGGATGGCCTCGGGCTGATCGCCCTGAGGCTCGAACGGAGAGACGAGGCGGAAGCGGTCCATTGGTAGACCTCAGGCGCGGTGGCCTGTCGACTCCGTTTCCTGAGGTCCCCGTTCCAACCGTGCGTGCGGATTTCCCGCACACGGCTGACCGATGGTCTTCTCAAGTCGCATGCACAGCTCCT
>JBOGJI010000118.1:0-8813 GCA_050747865.1 Thermoanaerobaculia bacterium | reverse complement strand
CAGGAGCTGTGCATGCGACTTGAGAAGACCATCGGTCAGCCGTGTGCGGGAAATCCGCACGCACGGTTGGAACGGGGACCTCAGGAAACGGAGTCGACAGGCCACCGCGCCTGAGGTCTACCAATGTTTGACGGCCTGCAGACAAGGCTCGACGGCGTATTCCGTCGCATCCGCGGCGAAGGCAAGGTCACCGAGCCGGTGCTCAAGGCGGCGCTGCGGGAGATCCGGCTGGCGCTGCTCGAGGCCGACGTGCACTTCCGGGTGGTCAAGGAGCTCGTGCAGCGGCTCGAGGAGCGGGCGCTGGGGGAGACGGTTCTCGACAGCCTGACCCCCGAGCAGCAGGTCATCAAGATCGTCCGCGACGAGCTCGAGCGGGTGCTGGGCGAGGAGGGCGGCGAGCTCAGGCTCGATGGGCGTCCGGCCGTGATTTTGCTCTGCGGTCTCCAGGGGTCGGGCAAGACCACGACGGCCGGCAAGCTGGCGCTGCGGCTGTGCGAGCGCGGCCGCCAGCCTCTGCTCGTCGCCTGCGACCTGCAGCGCGCCGCGGCCGTGGAGCAGCTCCAGCAGGTGGGAGCGCGGGTGGGCGTTCCGGTGGCCTCTCCGCGACCGGGCGAAGACGTGTTCGCGGTCGCCGCGCGCGCGATCCGCGAGGCGCGCGATGCCGGCCGCGACGTCGCCCTCCTCGACACCGCGGGGCGGCTGCACGTGGACGAGGCGCTGATGCGGGAGGTGCGGGATCTGGCACAACGCACCGAGCCGTGCGAAATCCTGTTCGTCGCCGACTCGATGACCGGCCAGGACGCGGTGAAGAGCGCCGAGGCCTTCGCCGGCACGGTGCCGCTGACCGGCGTCGTCCTGACCAAGCTGGACGGCGACACGCGGGGGGGCGCGGCGCTCTCCATCCGCGCCGTCTCCGGTCAGCCGATCCGCTTCGTCGGCGTCGGGGAGAAGCCGGACGAGCTGGAGCTCTTCCGCCCCGATCGCATGGCCTCGCGCATCCTCGGCATGGGGGACGTGCTGTCGCTGATCGAGAAGGCCGAGCAGGGCCTGAACGCCGAGGAGTCGCGCCGGCTGGCCGAGCGCCTGGCGCGCGACCAGTTCACCCTCGAGGACCTGCGCGACCAGCTGCGCCAGATCAAGCGCCTGGGCCCCTTGAGCCAGGTGCTCGAGCTGCTGCCCAAGGCGGGGCCGCTGCGCGGCCTCGACACGGCCCAGGTGGACGACCGCCAGCTGATGCGCATCGAGGCGATGATCGACTCGATGACCCCGCAGGAGCGGCGCCGGCCGACGCTGCTGGACGGCAGTCGCAAGCGCCGCGTCGCCCGCGGCTCCGGCACCTCGGTGCAGGAGATCAACCGGCTCGTCAAGCAGTACCGGACGATGCAGAAGATGATGAAGGGGATGAAGAAGGGCTGGCTGCAGCGGGCATTCGGCCAGTAAGCCGCTTACCTGCTACAATAGCCTCGCGTCGTGCCGGCGAGCCACGTTCGGCACGCTCTCGACAAAAAGGCAACACTGTTTGGAGATTCGTGCATGCTGAAGATCCGGCTTCGCCGTATGGGCAGCCGACACCGCCCGTTCTACCGCGTCGTGGTGTCGGATTCGCGCCTCACGCCCACCGGTCGGGCGGTGGAGGAGATCGGCCACTACGATCCGCGCACCGAGCCGCCGAGCGTCCAGATCCGCTCCGATCGCATCGAGCACTGGGTGCAGAACGGTGCCCAGGTCTCGCCGTCGGTCAAGAAACTGCTGAGCCGCGCTTGAGCTCCGTGCCCACATCCGTCACCAGCGAGATTCGAGACCAGCTGCTGGCGCTGATCCGCGGCATGGTCGACCACCCGGAAGAGGTGGAGCTCGTGGACGTGGAAGGCCCCCGCGCCTGGGTCTTCGAGCTGCGGGTCGCGGAGGAGGATCTGGGACAGGTCATCGGCCGGCAGGGCCGCACGGCGCAAGCCCTGCGGACCGTGCTCGAGGCGCGAGCCTCGGAGACGGGCGGCCGCTATGAGTTCAAGATCCTCGACGACTGACCCCCGGTCTGCGCCCGAAACCGTCGACGTAGCCCGCATCCGCCGGCCCCACGGGGTCCGCGGTGAGGTGCTGGTCGAGGTCTTGAGCGACGTCGAGACGCGTTTTCGCGTCGGCGCTCGCCTGTGGATCGGCGGCGCGGAGGGAGGGCGGCGTCCGCTGACCGTTCGCTCGGCCCGTACCCACACTCGGGGTCTCATCCTGAGCTTCGAGGAGCTGCGCGACCGGGACGAGGCGCAGGTGCTGTCGGGGGCATTCCTCGAGGTGCCGCGGCAGGAGGTGCCGCCGGCGCCGGCCGATCACTGGTATCCATTCGAGCTGGTCGGCTGCCGCTGCCTGGATGGCGGGAGCGGCGACCTCGGCCGGGTCGTGGACGTCGTCGAGGACGGAGGCGGCCTGCTGTTGCGTGTATCCAACGGCGAGAGGGAAGTCCTCGTCCCGTTCGTCCGTACGCTGGTGACCAGGGTCGACACCGATGAGAGTCGTATCGAGCTGGAGCTGCCCGAGGGGTTTCTCGAAGCGTGCGCGTCACCGTCGTAACCATCTTCCCCGAGATCCTGCATGGCTTCCTGCGGGCGTCCCTGGTGGGGAAGGCGCTGGAGGAGGCCCTGCTCACCGTCGAGGTGCGCGATCTGCGCGATTTCACCACCGACCGCCACCGCGTCGTCGATGACGAGCCCTACGGCGGCGGCGGCGGCATGGTGATGAAGGCCGAGCCCTGGCTGCGCGCCGTCCGCTCCCTGTCCGAGGGGCGGTCGCCCTGGCGGGTGCTGCTGTCGCCCCAGGGGACGCGGCTGACCGACGCCGGGGTCCGCGAGCTGGCGGGGCGCGAGGAGCTGCTCCTCCTCTGCGGCCGCTACGAGGGGGTGGACGAGCGGGTTCGCGAGCTGGTCGTCGACGAGGAGATCTCGATCGGCGACTACGTGCTGGCGGGGGGCGAGGTGCCGGCGATGGTGCTCATCGAGGCGATCTCGCGCCAGATCCCGGGAGTGGTGGGGCTGGCGAGCTCCGTCGAGCAGGACAGCTTCCGCGAGGGGCTGCTCGACTTCCCGCACTACACCCGCCCGCGCGTGGTCGAGGGGCTGGAGGTGCCCGAGGTCCTGCTCTCCGGCGACCACGCGGCGATCGAGCGCTGGCGGCGGCGTGAGGGGGTGAGGCGGACGCTGGAGCGCCGCCCCGATCTGCTCGCCGAAGCCGAGCCGGACGACGACCTGCGCCGTGTCCTCGAGGACCTCGCGGCCAAAGGCGGTGACCTGGGCGCCGCCGCTGCACGGCTTGCGCGGCGCGGCAAAACATCCGATAATGTGGCTTCTTACGGCCCGCGGCCGGCTCCGAAGCGAGACGAAGCTCGAGAGAGGAATGCAGATGGTTGACCTGCGTGAGATCGAAAAGGAATCGCTGCGCACCGACGTGCCGGAGTTCCGGCCCGGCGATACCGTGCGCGTGCACGTTCGGGTGACGGAAGGCAACAAGCAGCGCATCCAGGTCTACCAGGGTGTGGTCATCGCCCGCCGCGGCGACGGCACCCGGGAGACCTTCACGGTACGCAAGATCTCCAGCGGTGTGGGCGTGGAGCGCATCTTCCCCCTCCACTCGCCGGTGCTGGACCGCATCGAGGTGACGCGCCACGGGCGCGTCCGTCGCGCCAAGCTCTACTATCTGCGGAACCTGCGCGGCAAGGCGGCCCGCATCCCCGAACGGCGCCACGAGGCGTAGACATCCCCACCATCGCCCAGCTCCTTGCCGAGTCGCTGCGGCTCTCGTGGCTCGCGGGCTTGGAGGAGGGGCTGGAGCGCTCCGGCGTCGGCCCGGTCGCGGGAATCGACGAGGCCGGCCGCGGCTGCCTCGCCGGACCGGTGGTCGCTGCCGCGGTGATTCCCGATCCGCGCCGCCGCGTCCCCGGTGTCGAGGACAGCAAGGACGTTTCGGCCGAGCGCCGCGAGATCCTGGCGGAGCGCATTCGCGTGACCGCGCTGGCCTGGTCGATCGCCGCCATCCCGCCTGAGACCATCGACGGAGGCAACATCCTGCGTGCCACCCGTCTCGCCATGTTGCAGGCGCTCGCGGGGCTGAGCGTACGGCCGCGGGTCGCCATCGTCGACGCCGTGGCGCTGCCGGAGGCGGGGCTGCCCTGCCTCGCCCTGGTGAAGGGAGATCGCCTGAGCTACGCGGTGGCGGCGGCCTCGATCCTGGCCAAGCAGGAGCGGGATCGCTTGATGATCGAGCTCGATCGTCGTTACCCGCAGTATGGGTTCGCCGAGCACAAGGGCTACGGGTCGGCTTCCCATCGCGCCGCGATCGCGGCCTTCGGGCCTTCGCCGGAGCATCGCCTGAGCTTCCGCGGAGTGATCCCACGGTAATGCCGCGGCCGGGGTATCGTTCCATCGTGGATAAGGACAGTCAGCGGCTCGTGTGGATCGCGGCGGGGGTGCTGTTTGCGGCGGTAGTTGCGGTCCTGGTGGTTCCGCGGGCGCGGGAGACGTTGGCGCCGGAGCCGGTGAGGGCCTTCGTCGCGATCGAGGTGGACGGCGAGGGCGTGGCGCGGACCGGGGACCTGGAGCTGACCAGCGGTATGGGGTTCCGGCTGCACGCCGTAATCGAAGCCGTGCGCCGGGGAGGCGAGGCGCTGTACTACACCGAGGCGCCGGCGCTCGAGATCGATGGCGAGCCCGTGCCGGCGGAGCGGGTCCGGCCCTGGGACCGCTCGCTGGAGGCACGGGTGCTCTGGTTTGGTGTCGAGGGCGTGCCGCCGTTCGTCGCCGGCGGCGACCGAGAAGCGATTGGCGCGGTTCGCTTCCAGGAGATCTTTCGCGCCGACTGGCCGCAGGCGTGGTCGGTGCCGGGCAGCGTCGAGCCGACCAGCGAGCGCCTGGCCCGCGGGCGCGACGCGCACGGACCCTTCCCCTTCGGCACCGCCGCCTACCAGGTGCGCGTGCTGCTCTACGGGCCGGAAAGCGAGATCCGCGCCCGGCAGCGTCTCGCCTCGCCCGGGGGCGAGGCGCTGGCCACCGGCTCCGATCCCGTGGCGCGCGTGGAGGTGACCCTGCCGGGCCGGCTCGCCGCGGCCTCCCGCGTCTTCGGGCTACCGCAGATCGAGCCGGCGGAGGGCTCGCCGCTGCCGCCGGCCTTGGCGCGGCTGCTGGAGCAGGGTTTGGCGTTCCGGCGCGCGCAGGTTCTCGCCGCTACCCTGGGCGACGCCGACCGGCGGTGGGAGGAGCTGGCGTGGGAGACCGTCGACCCAGAGGCCGGGCCGCCGTGGGGGGAGGAGGGGGTGGAGCCCGGCGATCTGGTGCGGGCCGGCGGCCGGGTGGTCATCCTCTATCGCGACCAGGGAGACGGGCGCCTGGGCAGAGGCGATCTGGCGTTCGACTTCGTCGACGGGCCCGCGGTGCGCGCCCTGAACGAGATCTTCGTCGGCGAAGGGCTGCTAGAGTGGGCCGCCTTATGACGACCCGGACGGTGACGCTCATCCCCGGCGACGGCATCGGTCCCGAGGTGACCCGGGCGACGCAACGAGTCCTCGATGCGGCGGGGGCCGGGATCGAGTGGGAGACGCACGTGGCGGGGGCGCAGGCCGTCGCCCTGGCCGGCGAGCCGCTGCCGCACGAGCTGCTGGACTCGATCCAGCGCAACCGCGTGGCGCTCAAGGGTCCGGTGACCACCCCGGTGGGCTCCGGCTTCCGCTCCATCAACGTGCGCCTGCGCCAGGCGCTCAATCTCTATGCCAATCTGCGGCCGGTGCGCTCGCTGCCCGGCGTGCCCAGCCGCTTCCAGGACGTCGACCTGGTGGTGGTGCGCGAGAACACTGAGGATCTCTACTCCGGGCTCGAGCACGAGGTGGTGCCGGGCGTCGTCGAGAGCCTCAAGATCATCACCCGCGTGGCCTCGACGCGCATCGCCCGCTTCGCCTTCGATCACGCCGAGAAGCACGGGCGCAAGCGCGTCACCGCGGTGCACAAGGCCAACATCATGAAGCTCTCCGACGGTCTGTTCCTCGAGTGCTTCCGCGAGGTCTCCCGCGAGCACCCGGACATCCAGGCGGACGACCGCATCATCGACAACTTGTGCATGCAGCTCGTGATCCGCCCCGAGGAGTACGACGTGCTGCTGCTTGAGAACCTCTACGGCGACATCGTCTCCGACCTCGCCGCCGGCCTGGTGGGCGGGCTGGGCGTCTGCCCCGGCGCCAACATCGGCGAGGACATGTTGGTTTTCGAGGCGGTGCACGGTTCGGCGCCCGACATCGCCGGCCAGGACCGCGCCAACCCGCTCGCCCTCATTCAGTCCGCGGTGCTCATGCTGCGGCACCTCGACCAGGCGGGAGTGGCCGACCGGATCGAGGCCGCCATCGACACGACCCTGGCCCAGGGGATCCGCACCGGCGACATCGGCGGCACCGCCTCGACCACCGAGCTCACCGACGCCCTGGTGCGTTCGGTCGAAAAGGCCGCCGCGTAGCCCCACCGAGCTGCAGCGGGTCGTTAGAATCGCGGGACACGGAGGATGCCCATGTACAGCTACTTGCCTGCTCGACGTCTCTTGGCGTTCGCCGTCGCTCTCGTCGTCGGCACCGTGGCGGTCGTGCCGCGGGCCGCCGCTCGCACCGCCAAGCCGGTGCTGCACGCCCAGCGCTGGCTCGCCATCACCGGCAAGCCCCTGGCGGCCACCGCCGGCGCCATGATGTTCCAGAAGGGCGGCAACGCCGTCGACGCCGCGGCGGCCATGCTCGCCGCCACCTGCACCATGTGGGACACCCTGGGCTGGGGAGGGGAGACCCAGGTGCTGATCTGGAACCCCGCGACCCGCAAGGTCATCGGCGTCAACGCCCTCGGCATGGCGCCCGCCGGTGCCACGGCGGACTTCTTCCGCGATCAGGGTTTGCGATATCCGCCCGAGCACGGGCCGCTGGCGGCGACGACCCCGGGCACGCCCGGAGGACTGCTGGTGATGCTCGCTGAATACGGCCGCCTGTCGCTGGCGGAGGTGCTGGAGCCCGCCATCCAGATGGCCGACGGTTTCCCCATCGAGGAGCAGCTCATCCGCCGCATCGAGTTCGAGCGCGAGGTGCTGGAGCAGTGGCCGGCGTCGCGCGCCGTCTTCCTCCCGAACGGTGGCCGCGACGATCCCCGACTCCCGGAGCCCGGCCAGCTCTTCCGCCAGCCCGACCTCGCCGCGACGCTGCGCAAGCTGGTGGAGGCCGAGCGGGAGGCTCTGGACGCCGGCAAGACTCGCGACGAGGCGATCCAGGCCGCCTACGACCGCTTCTACCGCGGCGACATCGCCGCCGAGCTGGTGCGGGCGATGCGCCGGGACGGAGGACTCATCACCCTCGAGGACCTGGACCGCTGGCGGGTCGAGCTCGAAGAGCCCGCCCACACGACCTACAAGGGCATCGACGTTTACAAGCTCACCCACTGGACCCAGGGGCCGGCCCTGCTCCAGGTGCTCAACATCCTCGAGCCCCTGGACCTCGAGGGCATGGGCCTCAACAGCGCCCGCTACATCCACGCCCTCTACCAGGCGATGAACCTGGCCTTCGCCGATCGCGACTTCTACTACGGCGACCCGGCCTTCCCGCCGGAGGAGCCGATCCGCGGCCTGCTGTCGAAGGAGTACGCCGCGGCGCGACGGGAGCAGATCGACTGGGAGAAGAACGACCCCGGCGGGCGACCGGGAGACCCCTACCCGTTCCAGGGCGGGGAGAATCCGTTCCGCGACCTGCTCGCCCGCTGGGGGACCGAGCAGGACGCCGAGGAGGAGGCCGAATCCGTTCAGACATTCGTGCCGCACGACGAGGCCTTCCAGAAGGGCACCACCACCATCCTCACCGCCGACGCCGACGGCTGGGTCGTCTCGGCCACCCCCAGCGGCGCCTGGGTTCCGGCCTACATCGCCGGCTCCACCGGCATCGGCCTGTCCCAGCGCATGCAGAGCTTCGTGCTCGACCCGGCGGAGAATCCGTACAACGTGGTGGAGCCGGGCAAGCGCCCGCGCGTCACCCTGACCCCGTCACTGGCGGCGAAAGACGGCAAGCCCTGGCTCGCCTTCGCCGTCCAGGGCGGCGACACCCAGGACCAGAACCTGCTCCAGTTCTTCTTGAACGTCGTCGAGTTCGGCATGAACGTGCAGGAGGCCGCCGAAGCCCCGAACATCAACAGCTACCAGATGCGCAGCTCCTTCGGCGACCACGAGTCCGAGCCCGGCCGCCTGGTCGTCCACGCCGCCACGCCGCCCTGGGTCCGCGACCAGCTCACCGAGATGGGCTACGACGTCGAGGTCCACGACCGCACCTCCGGCCCCATCAACGCCATCCTCATCGACCACGAGCACGGCACCTTCTGGGGCGGCTCCAGCGACTACGGCGAGGACTACGGCATCGGCTGGTGACGGCCCGGCATCGTGACCGCCGAGCGCCTATTGATCTTCTGCGGCGGGAATCTCCAGCTCCACGTCCTCGACGCCCGGTGGCAGTCCCAGCATGTCGATGATGCCGCCCGGGCTGCCGGCAAGGCTCTGATACTCCTTGAACGTCAGCAGCACGTGCGTCGGTCGGCCACGGTCCGTGATGAGGACCGGCCCTTTCCTCGCCGCCCTCTTGGCGCGCCCGGTATCCTGATCGAACTCGCGACTGGACAGCTTAGAGCCTGTGAATGAATCTCCCGTGGGTCGCGCGCCAGGGGCTTCTCGGTCGTATGCAAGACATCATAGGGCAGCCGCGTCCTGAGTCGCGGTCGCGGCAGGTGGCTTCCATGCAGATCGTCAAGGTGTTGCCGGCCCCCCTCGTCGGG
>JBOGJI010000117.1:0-25691 GCA_050747865.1 Thermoanaerobaculia bacterium | reverse complement strand
ACCGACACCATCCGCTCCTTCGACGAGCTGTGCGAGGGCCAGTGGGACCATCTGCCCGATCAGGCGTTCATGTACGTGGGCGCCATCGAGGAGGCGGCGGAGCGGGCGGAGAAGATGGAAGCCGCCTAGCCGATGGCCGAGCCCAGCTTCCACCTCTCCGTCGTCACCCCCGAGCGGGTGGTCCTCGAAGACCGAGGCCCGCGCCGTCGCCTCCGCCCGCGCCCGCCCGCCTCGCTCCCTGAGGGGCCTCAGTCGTTGATAGCATAGGCAAGCAGGCTTCGAGGCGACTACCGCGAGGACGCTTCGGTTGCCTCGGGAGACCCGTCCAGTGTCGACGCACCAGCTCACCATCCCCTTCTCTGACGATCTCCTCCTTTCCCTCAAGGAAAGTCCGGAAGAGTTCGCAGCCGAGGCGCGCCTGCTTCTCGCGACGAAGCTCTACGAGCTCGGGCGCGTGTCCACCGGCAGAGCCGCCGAGCTGGCGGGTATGTCCAGGGTCGAGTTCATGCTTTCCCTCCACCGCTTTGGTCTGTCGCCAGTCGGCGTCGACCCGGACGAGCTGGAGAGCGACCTGGCCAATGCCTGAGCCGGATCGCCCCGTCGTCGTCAACGCCACGCCGATCATTGCCCTCGCTCTGATCGATCATCTTGACCTTCTTCGGCGCCTCTACGGAGACGTGACCATCCCAGAGGCTGTACGTTCGGAAGTGTTTCAGGACACGCGACGGCGGTTCGGAATGGTAGACGTGCCCGAAGTGAGTTGGATTCTCACGGTGCCCTTGATGGACCCACGCCGCGCGGATCTGCTCTCGGACCTGGATCGGGGAGAGGCAGAGGTGATTGCCCTCGCACAGGAGCTCGACGCGAGACTGGTGATCGTCGATGAGCGGCTCGGCCGCCGACACGCGCGGCGGCTTGGACTCACGCTCACCGGCACCCTTGGTGTGCTCCTCAGGTCCAAGGCCGCCGGCCGCGATGCGGCAAGCGCTTTGTGCGATGCAGCGGAGTTCAGGCGCGGATTCTGGTGGCAAGGGCGAAGTCTCGCAAGGAGGGGAACTCGACAGTGCGCCGCAGTGCCGACTCGCCGTCGACGACCTCCCAGCCGGGCAGGGCACTCAGGCGGATGTCGATCTGCGCGCCGGTGAGCCGGGCACCTATGCGTTCGGACTTGAGACCGGGCCGGGCGCCTGGAGGCCCGGTGGCGTCCTTCGGCGATTCCGTCATGGCCTTCTGGTCGCTTTGCGGAAAGAGGCTGGGACGATCGGCGGTTGCAGGAGGAGCTCTCGGGACGCAACTCCGTGCCGGCGGCGCAGCTCCTCCATACCCTGGGGAGCCTGCAGTCGGAGACAGGCGACCTCGAGCGGGCTGAGCGACTCTACCGGCGGGTCGCCAACATCTACGAGCGCGAGCTGCGGCCTGGAGATCCCCGCGTCGGGTACGTGCTGAGCGATCTGGCAACGATTCGCCTCAAGCGCGGGAGGCTGGAGGGAGGGCCTCGAAGCGATGTACCGACGCAGCCTCGCCATCCTGGAGGGCGCGTACGGCCCCGATCACGACCGGCTGGCCATCACCGTCAACGCTCTCCGCAATCTCTTGATCGCGGAGGGCCGCCTGCGCGAGGCCCGGGGCAGCTATCGGCGGGCCGTGGCGATCCTGGAGCGAGCACGGGAGAACGACGCGTTCGATCCGGTCTTGGCCTCTAGCCTCGTCAATCTCGGGCTCATCGAGGAGGCGCTGGGCGACCGATCGGCCGCGGAGTAGATCATGCACCGCGCGCTGTCGATCTGGCGGCACGCACCCGACGAGATCGACCCCCAGTTCGCGCCGGTGTTGCTCGACCTCGGCCGCTGGCGGAGTGCAGAGAGATCGGCTGATTGCAAGGTCCCTCGACGACGATAGGTGTTGTATGCAAGGCCGCCTGTGTCGAGACCGCCCGTACGAAGACCGCCCGTGTCCTTGACGGAGTTCGGTGCGGAGTGTTAGAACTCCCGCGATTTTGCGAGACCCCTGGAACGGCGCGCCGGATCCGACAGCCCGATCGCCCGTCCTGACGCGCCGGGGGAGCCTGATGGCCGGCACGCAAGGCGACATCGATCCGATCCGAGGCCGAGCGCCGCTGATCGATCCTGCCGCCAGCCTGCATGACATCACCGAGACCGTCTCCCGACCCGTCGAGTGGAAGCCGCCGCTGGGCTGGTGGATCGTCTTCGGCATCTCGCTGTCGCTGCTCGGGGTGTTCGTGGTCAGCATCGGCTGGCTGTTCTGGGAGGGAATCGGCGTCTGGGGCACCAACGTGCCTGTCGCCTGGGCCTGGCCGATCGCCAACTTCGTCTTCTGGGTCGGGATCGGCCACGCCGGGACGCTGATCTCGGCGATCCTCTTCCTGCTGCGCCAGCGCTGGCGCACCTCGATCAACCGGGCGGCGGAGGCGATGACCATCTTCGCCGTGATCTGCGCCCTGGCGTTCCCCACCATCCACGTCGGGCGGGTGTGGGTCATCTACTGGACGCTGCCGATCCCCAACCAGATGGGGTTGTGGCCGCAGTTCCGCTCGCCGCTGATGTGGGACGTCTTCGCGGTGTCGATCTACGGCACGGTGTCCCTGATCTTCTGGTACGTCGGCATGGTGCCCGACCTGGCGACGCTGCGCGACCGCGCGAAGAGCCTGGTCACCAAGCGCGTCTACGGGCTGTTCGCCCTCGGCTGGCGCGGCGCCCAGCGCCACTGGCGCCACTACGAGTCGGCCTATCTGCTGCTCGCCGGGCTGGCGACGCCGCTGGTGCTGTCGGTGCACTCGGTGGTGTCGTTCGACTTCGCGGTGTCGCAGCTGCCCGGCTGGCACTCGACGATCTTCCCGCCCTATTTCGTCGCCGGCGCCATCTTCTCCGGGCTCGCCATGGTGGTCACCCTGATGGTGATCTGCCGCGTCGCCTTCAAGCTCGAGTCCCTGATCCAGCCGCTGCATTTCGACCGCTTGGCGAAGCTGATCCTGCTCACCGGCAGCATGGTCGCCTACGCCTACCTGACCGAGATCTTCGTCGCCTGGTACTCGGGCAACATCTTCGAGTGGTACATGACGAAGAACCGGATGGTGGGGCCCTACGCCTGGGGTTACTGGCTGATGGTGTTCTGCAACGTGTTGGCGCCGCAGGTCTTCTGGTTCCGCCGCGCCCGGTTGAGCATGCCGATCCTGTTCGTCACCTCGATCCTGGTCAACATCGGCATGTGGTTTGAACGCTTCATCATCGTCGTCACCTCGCTGCACCGGGACTTCCTGCCCTCGAGTTGGGGAATGTTCTACCCGACCTGGTGGGACATCGCCACGCTTGCCGGCAGCTTCGGGCTGTTCTTCACGCTCTTCTGCCTGTTTGTCCGCTATCTGCCGATGGTGGCGATGTCGGAGGTCAAGCAGGTGCGGCCGGCGACCGCCGCCGCGCCGGCCGCCGACACCGTCGGGGAAGGAGCCTCCGCATGAGCGCCGGCGCCGGGATCTGGGGCCTGCTGGCGGAGTTCTCCGGTCCGGAGACGCTGGCGCAGGCGGCGCGGGGCATGCGCGAGGCGCGCATCCAGCACTTCGACGTCCACTCCCCCTACCCGGTGCACGGCATGGACGACGCCGCAGGCCAACCGCGCTCGCGCGTGCCCCTCTTCGTTCTCGTCCTCGGTCTCGGTGGCGCGGCGGGCGGGATGCTCCTGCAGTGGTGGGTCAGCGCCGTCGACTATCCGCTGGTGATCAGCGACAAGCCGTTCTTCAGCTGGCCGGCCTTCGTGCCGATCATGTTCGAGCTCGGGGTGCTGGGCGGCGCGGTGGGCGCCCTGATCGGGCTGCTGCACCTGGCGCGGCTGCCGCGGCATCACCACCCGCTGTTCGCCATGCCGAGCTTCGAACGGGTCACCGACGACGGCTTCTTCCTGTCGGTGGAGGCCGGCGACCCCCGGTTCGACGCCGAGGAGACGACGGATCTGCTGCGCCGGCTGGGGGCGCGCAACATCGAGACCGTGCCGCTGGAGGCCGACAGGTGAGCCACCAGGAGCCGGTATCGCTGCCGCGTCCGGATCAGGTGCGGTTTCGCGCCCCGGGGGTCGCGCGACCGCCGGTGCTGATGGGAGCCGGCGTCGCGCTGCTGCTGCTCGCCTGGCTGCTCGGGCGTAGCGAGCCCGCACACTGGCTGGCGAGCTATCTGGTGGCCTTCCTCTTCGCCCTCACCATCGCCCTCGGCGGTCTGTTCTTCACTTTGATGCTCTACACCAGTCGCGCCGCCTGGGGGGTGGTCGCGCGCCGGCTGGCCGAAGCGGCCGGCGCCACCCTGCCGCTCTTCTTGATCCTCTTCCTGCCGGTGGCATTGGGGGCAGCGCACCTCTATCCGTGGATCGGGGAGGCCCACGGCGCGGGCCACCACGCCGAGTTGCTCGCCCACAAGGCGCCCTACTTGAACCTGCCGTTCTTCCACCTGCGGGCGGCGCTCTGTCTGCTGGCGTGGGCGGCGATGGGGTGGTGGTTCTGGCGCCGCTCGCTGAGCCAGGACGCCGCTCCCGACCCACGGGTGGCGGCGCGGCTGCGGGCCTGGAGTCACGCCGCGCTCGTGCTGTTCGCGGTCACCGTCACGGTCGCCTCTTTCGACTGGGTGATGTCGCTCACCCCCACCTGGTACTCGACGATGTTCGGCGTCTACTTCTTCGCCGGCATCGCGGTGGCTTCGCTGGCGCTGCTGGTTGTCCTCACCATCGCCCTCGAGCGGCGCGGCGCGCTCGGCGGGACGCTGACCGCGGAGCATCTGCACGACCTCGGCAAGCTCCTCTTCTCCTTCGTCGTCTTCTGGGCATACATCGCCTTCTCACAGTTCCTGCTCATCTGGTATGCCAACTTGCCAGAGGAGACCGGTTGGTACGCGCTGCGCCTGGCCGGCGGCTGGCGCACCGCGACGGTGGCCCTGGCGGTCGGCCACTTCGTGGTGCCCTTCTTCTACCTGCTCTCCCGCGACATCAAACGCCGCCGTCTGACCCTGCTGATCGCGTCGGTGTGGATGCTGTTGCTCCACCTGCTCGATCTCGCCTGGCTGGTGCTGCCGGCGCTGCCGACCCCCGCGGGCGGTTGGGTGCTGCCCGTGGCGCTGTGCACGGTCGGCATCGGGATCCTCGTCGCGGGGCTCTTCGTCGCCCTGCTCGAGCGGGCCGCAACGGTGCCGACCGGCGATCCACGGCTGGCCGAATCCCTGGTAATCGAGAGCGGGTGACGGGCGACCCCGCGACCCGACGTTGGTAAGCTGAATATGGGAGAGGAGGGAACAGCGATCATGGGCGCAGCTCATCGGCCTACGGAAGAGCATCAACGGCTCCCCTTCTGGCGCCGCTACATCTTCTCGACCGACCACAAGGTGATCGGGATCCAGTACGGCATCAGCGCCCTGCTGTTCCTGCTCTTCGGCTTCAGCATGATGATGCTGATGCGCTGGCAGCTCGCCTTCCCGGGGCAGCCGATCTCCTGGCTCGCCGGGATCGTCGGCGTCGACAACATGCCCGGCGGCATCATGCTGCCGGAGTTCTACAACCAGCTCGGCGCGATGCACGGGACGATCATGGTCTTCCTCGGCGTCGTGCCGCTGGCGGTCGGCGGCTTCGGCAACTACGTGGTGCCGCTGCAGCTCGGCGCGCCGGACATGGCTTTCCCGCGCTGGAACATGCTCTCCTACTGGTTCTTCTTCGTCGGCGGCGTGATCTTTTTGGCCAGCTTCTTCGTCCCCGGCGGCGCCGCCCAGTCGGGGTGGACGAGCTACCCGCCGCTCGCCGACATCGCACCGCCGGGGCAGACCTGGTGGCTGGTCGGCATGGTCTTCCTCATCACCTCGTCGCTCTTGGGCGCGGTCAACTTCATCACCACCATCATCCAGCTCCGGGCGCCGGGCCTGACCTTCTTCCGGTTGCCGTTTTTCGTCTGGGCGCAGTTCGTCACCGCGTTCCTGCTGCTGCTGGCGTTCCCGCCGCTCGAGGCGGCGACCGTGTTGCAGCTCATGGACCGGGTCGCCGACACCAGCTTCTTCCTGCCCACCGGGCTGGTGGTCTCCGGCGAGGTGGCGCAGATCTCCGGCGGCGGCAGCCCGCTGCTCTGGCAGCACCTGTTCTGGTTCCTCGCCCACCCGGAGGTCTACGTGCTGATCCTGCCGGCCCTCGGCATCATCGCCGAGGTGATCGCCAACAACGCCAGGAAGCCGCTGTGGGGCTACCGGGCGCTGGTCTACTCGGTGCTGTGGATCGGCTTCATGAGCTTCGTCGTCTGGGCCCACCACATGTTCTTGACCGGCATGGGCACGGTGATGAACGCCTTCTTCCAGACCACGACGATGATCATCTCCATCCCCTCGGTGGTGATCCTGACCTGCCTGATCCTGTCGCTGTGGGGGGCGTCGATCCGTTTCACCGTGCCGATGCTGTTCGCCATCGCCTTCCTGCCGATGTTCGCCATCGGCGGACTGACCGGGCTGCCCCTGGGGCTGTCGGCGACCGACATCCCGCTGCACGACACCTACTACGTCATCGGCCACTTCCACTACATCGTGGCGCCGGGGACGCTGTTCGCGCTGTTCGCCGGCATCTACTACTGGTATCCCAAGGTCACGGGCAAGCGCCTGAGCACGCTGCTCGGGCATCTGCACTTCTGGCCCAGCCTGGTGTTCATGAACATGATCTTCTTCCCCATGCTGATCCAGGGGCTGAACGGCATGCAGCGCCGGCTCTACGACGGCGGGCTGACCTACTCGTTCACCGAGCCGGTGCAGGGGCTGAACACGGTGATCTCGATGGGGGCGTGGGGACTCGGCATCACCCAGATCTTCTTCATCGTCAACTTCTTCTCCAGCCTGGCCAAGAAGCGCGTGGGCGAGCGCAATCCCTGGCATGCCACGACGCTCGAATGGGCGGCACCGTCGCCGCCGCCGCACGGCAACTTCGACCAGGAGGTGGCGGTGGCGCACGGTCCCTACGAATACAGCCATCCGGACGCCGACGAGGACTACCTGCCGCAGTGGGCGCCGGCGCTGAAGCCCGCGGCGGCCGAGGCCGGAACGGCGGGGGCATCAGGAGGGGCCGGAAGTGAGTGAGGCAATTCCGTACACCGTCGACGCCCGGCCGGATACCGGTCTGAACAACGTCAAGATCGGCATCTGGCTGTTCCTCGCCTCCGAGGTGATGCTGTTCGGGGCGCTGTTCGCCACCTACATCCTGCTGCGTTTGGGCGCCGAGCACTGGCCGCACGGCGCCGAAGAGCTCTCGGTGCCGTTGGGGGCGTTCAACACCATCATCCTGATCGGATCCTCGGTGACCATGGTGATGAGCTGGGCGTCGCTGATGCGGCGCCAGCCGGGCCGCTACCGGCTCTATATGGGGCTGACCGTCTTCCTGGGGCTCTTCTTCCTGGTCAACAAGGGCATCGAGTACTACGAGCACATCCACCACGGCGAAGTGCCGGCGACGAGCACCTTCCTCGCTATCTACTTCACCCTGACCGGCCTCCATGCCCTGCACGTGCTCTGCGGCACCCTGGTCAACGCCTGGCTGCTCGCGCCCGGCTTCCGCTTCTGGCGCAGCCATCCGGAGCAGTTCGCCAACCGCGTCGAGGCGGCGGGGCTGTTCTGGCACTTCGTCGACCTGGTGTGGATCTTCCTCTTCCCCGTCCTCTACCTGTTGTGAGGGATGCGAGCATGAGCGACCACCACGAGATGGACATCGACCGCCACGTGCGGGCCTACATGATCGTCTTCGTCGCCCTGATGGCGCTGACCGTCATCACCGTGGCGGTCTCCCTGCTCCATCTGCCGACCGGCGCCGCGATCGCCGTGGCGCTGCTCATCGCCGGGGTCAAGGGATCGCTGGTGGCCTGCTACTTCATGCATCTGATCTCGGAGCGCAAGCTCATCTACGTGGTGCTGCTGTTCACCGTCTTCTTCTTCTTCGCCTGCCTGCTGGGGCCGCTGCTCACCGACGCCGACCAGGTGCGGATGTAGGGATGTCGCTCAAGGTCTTCCACATCGTCTTCATCACCTGCTCGGGGCTGCTGGCCCTGGGCACCGCGGCCTGGGCGCTGGCCACGCCGGACGGCTGGGAGCAGGGGCTGCTCGCGGCCGGCGCCTTGGCGGTGCTGGTCGCGCTGGTCCCCTACGCGGTCTGGTTCCGGCGCAAGATGCGGCGGATCGAAGATCCCAGGAGCCGGTTCACGGTGCTCGTCTGGCTGGCCGCCGCGGGTCTCGCTCCCGAGACCGCGCGCGCCTGCTCGGTCTGCTGGGGGGGCGACTCCGGCTCGCCGTGGATCGACGCCTCGGTCGCCCTGTTCGCGTTCATGCTGCTGCTCACCTACGGCGTGCTGGGCGGCGGCATCCTCGGCTTCGTGATGGCGCGGCGCCGGGCGCGCCGGGAGGAGAGCTCATGAATCCGTTCCCCTGGATGCCCCCGATCGCCTCGGAGCACGGGCCGGCCATCGACCACCTGATGTGGCTGGTGCACATCCTCATGGCCGTGCTCTTCATCGGCTGGGGGGCGCTGTTCGTCTACATGCTGATCCGCTTCCATCGCTCGCGCAACCCGCGCGCCGACTACCACGGCACCCGCAGCCATGCCTCGCGCTGGGCGGAGATCGCGGTGGCGATCGCCGAGGGCGTGCTGCTGATCGGCTTCTCGATCCCGCTGTGGCATCAGCGCGTGGGGGCCGAGCCGCGCCCGGACGACGCCTTGACCGTCGACGTGATCGCCGAACAGTTCGCCTGGAACGTCCACTATCCGGGGCCGGACGGCTTGATGGGGCGCCGTGACCCGGCGCTGGTGAACCTGCAGACCAACCCGGTCGGGCTCGTCCGCGACGACCCCTCCGCCGCGGACGACGTCGTGGTCCTGAACCAGCTCCACCTGCCGGTCGACGAGCCGGTGGTCATCCGCCTGTCGAGCAAGGACGTCATCCACTCCTTCTACCTGCCGCAGATGCGGGTCAAGCAGGACGCCATCCCGGGCCTGCAGATCCCGCTGTGGTTCACTCCCACGATGACCACGGCCGAGATGCGCGAGCAGACCGGCAACGACAAGTTCCAGTACGAGATCGCCTGCGCCCAGCTCTGCGGCATCACCCACTACAACATGCGCGCCTTCCTGACCGTCGAGACCCGCGAAGAGTTCGACGCCTGGATCGTCGAACGGGTCGGACGGTAGCTCGGCGTCCCGGGCCCCGCTTCGTCGGCGGCCGCTCGAGTCAGCATTGAAGAGCTCCGACGGACGGAGCAGGATTCGGGTCGCGCTCGGTCGTGCTCCATTACAGACTCCCGTCCCGAACCGTCGAGACCCGACGGAAAGGCAGGAGATCCATGCCCCCGACCCGCCAACGCCCATTCCTACGTGGCCGCGTCGCCTCCAGGGTGACGGCGCGCGTGACGCTGGGCACTGCGGCGCTGCTCGTCGGGATCGCCGTCTCTGGTAGCGCCGCACCGGCCGCCGCAGCGGTTCGGCAGTCGCTGGACGACGCGTGGTGGACGGGACCGATCGTGACCGCCTCGGCGGCGACCTTGCCCAAAGGGCATTTCCTGGTCGAGCCCTATGTGTTCAACGTGATCGCGAAGGAGCGCTATGACCGTGACGGCAAGCGTCGCGACGTCGCCCGCACGGACGGCTACGGATCGCTGACCTACGTGAACTACGGCGTCACCGACCGCTTCACCGTCGGAGCGATCCCGACCTTCGGCTACAACGACGTCGGCGCCGGAGCGGACAGCTCCGGCATCGGCGCCGGCGATGTCACGGTGCAGGCGCAATACCGGCTGGCGCAGTTCCGCGAAGGCGGCAGGCTTCCGACGCTGTCGCTGGTGGTGCAGGAGACGCTGCCGACCGGCACATACGACCGCCTCGGCACGCGCACGGCCGATGGGATGGGCGCCGGCGCCTACACGACCACGGTGGGCGTGTTCTCCCAGTACTACTTCTGGCTGCCGAACGGTCGCATCCTGCGCACGCGTCTCAATGTCTCCTATGCCGTTTCCGACGACGTCCGCCTGAAGGACGTCAGTGTGTACGGCACCAGTCCCGGCTTCCGCGGCCGTGCCAGCCCCGGCGATTCGTTCAGCGTCAACCTCGCCGGGGAATACAGCGTGACGCGCAACTGGGTGCTGGCGCTGGACGTCTTCCGTCAATACGACGACGACACCCGCGTTCGCGGATACGTGACGGAGGACGGCGGCCGGCGCGAGGTGCGGGAGAGCTCCGGCTCCAGCTCGCGGCTCGGCATCGCGCCGGCGGTCGAATACAACTTCAGCGCCACCGTGGGCGTGATCGTCGGCGCGCGCTGGTTCGCGGCCGGCCGCAACACCGACGCCAGCGTCACCCCCGTGGCGGCCATCAACCTCGTCTTCTGAAGCGTCGTCTGCTACCAGAGCGTGGGCAGGGCCTCGTAGTCCTGCATCGCCGGATCCTTCGTGACCACGGTGTACCCGTGCTCGAGAGCCGTCGCGGCGAGGAAGCGGTCCGCCGGATCGTTCGACCCGAATCCCGGGAGCTTTTCGCTGCGCAGCGCGATCTCGTGCGTGATCGGCGCCGCCGTGAGCGCGGACCGGCGCAACGCCTCGGTCACCCACGCGGAGGGGGAGGGTTCGAGCGCCAGCCTTCCCTTGCGTGCCAGCACCAACGCCTCCCAGGTGGAGATCGGGGAGAGGAACAACCCGTTGTCCGGGTGGCCCACGGCCTCTTCGGCGCGCGCCGACAGCCTTTCGGGCGCCAGCAGGCGCCAGATCCAGGTGTGCGTATCGAGCAGCAGCTTCATCCCTCGAGCGCCGCCCACTCGTCGGGCTCGACCGCCGGGGCGACGAGGTCCCCCAGGATCTCGCCGGTGCCCCGCATCGCGCCGGCCCAGTCGTCCAGCCGCTTGACCGGCGCCGGTACGAGCTGCGCCACCGGCTTCCCACGCTTGGTGATCACCAGCGGCTCTCCAGAGACGGCTACCTCGTCGAGGATCCGCAGGCAGTGCTGTTTGAAGCTTCCCGCCGCTATCGTCTTCACGGGATCCATTGTTCCATGGACAGAATCTATGGTCAAGACCTGCGAGGCGCGCCTACCGGAGCTCTGTCGTCGCAGACGACGGGGTTTGCAGACGTCAACCCTGCCACTGCTTCATGTGTTTCCAGTGGCGGGGCTTGCCTTCGGCGAGCCATTCGAGGGTGGTGGCGAGGCGCTTCTTGCGCGTCTCCTCGCGCTTTGCCTCGGTGAGCCATTCGACATATTCCTTGCGGTTGGAGTAGCTGAAGCCCTCGAAGGTCTTCCGGGCCGCGGCATTCTTGGCGAGGGCGGCGCGCAGGTCGTCCGGCACCTCGAGCTCGGCCTTCTTCGTCGGCGTCTTGCGCGGGACCTTGGCGCCCTCCTCGTTCAGCCGCACCGCCTCCGCGAGGTAGGCGAGGAACACCTCGTCGGCCGGCAGGGCGGCGAGCGTCCACGGCTTCATGGCGAACGGGCTCTCCTTGGGGTGGTCGCCGAAGATCCCCTCCGGGTCCCGCATCAGCTTGGACTTCCAGAAGCCCCAGCCGACGTGTTCCTTGAAGCCGGCCATGCCGAGGAGCATCCCCTTGTGCTCGAAGTGGGGCACACCCCATTTGATCGACTCCTCGACCTCGGGGCAGCCCTGGTGGACGAGCTCCCGCAGCTTGTCGAGGATCGGCCGCGCGAACGGCGCCGCCTTGGCGATGTAGGCATCGACGCGTGGGTTGCGTTCTCCCATATTGCAACGCCCTCCTCTTCAAGGAGCCGCGAGCCGGCCGCCCGCGGCTCCGAAGGGATCATCCCACGAGCTCGGCGAGGCCGGGATAGCGGGTCACGAAGCCAGCCTGGTCGACCTCGAGGTCGGCGGTGAATCGGCCACCGGCGCTCTCGTAGCGGTACGCGGTCTCGCCGATCCGCCGGTAGACCTGCTCCAGAGGCTCCAGGTGGAAGGAGGGGAACCGCAGCCACGCGGCCTTCACCGGCGCCGCCGAGCCGACGGCGAGGCCGAGGCGCCGGATCGGCAGCAGGTTGGTGGACGGGCTGAAGTTCAGATCGACGTCGACGCAGTCTGCGACCTCTGGACACACCTCGCCGTTCAAGCGCCAGCTCCGGTCGCCGCCGACCTCGATCTCCACGTCCACCGTCCGCTCCCCCAGCCAACCCGTGACCCGGCAGGTCCGCGTCCGCCAGGCGGCGTCACAGGCCACGTGATAAGCGAGACTGCAGGGCGCGCCCTCGTGCACCAGCACGGCGCCGCCTTCGAGCAGCCAGCCGTCACCCATGCGCAGCAGGCGGCAAGCCTCGTGGCCCGCCCGATCCAGCCGCCGCCACAGCACCGTTCTCTCCACCATCTCGATCCTCTCTCTCAGCCGGAGTCCCGCTGGCGCGCGTCGCCGCTCGCCACGAACAGTCCGTTCAGCTCCGCGAAATCGATGGCTTCTTCACAGGCGCCGTAGGTGCCCGCCGAGAAGAGCTCGCGCGCGGCCCGTTGCGCCGCTGCATAGGCTACCTGCGCAATCATCGGACCGACGCTGATCCGCTGCACGCCGGCGGCGTGAAGCTCCGGGACGCTCGGACCGCCGGGGCCCGCCATGGCATTGACCGGCAGGGGCAGCGTGGTCACCAGCGACTCGAGGGCCGCGAGATCGAGCAAGCCGGGGACGAACAGGCAGTCGGCGCCCGCCTCTGCGTAGCGCTGCGCCCGTCGGCGTACCTCGTCGAGCCGGCCGTCGGGCTCGCCGATGGCGAACAGGAAGACATCCGTGCGCGCATTGATCACCATGTCCGGCACGCCGCTCGACCTCGCGGCTCCACGGGCGGCCCGGATCCTGTCCGCCTGCTCGTCCGGCGAGAAGAGCGGGCCCCCGACGTCCCGCGAGTCTTCCAGGTTGATGCCCACGGCGCCCGCGGCGAGCGTCGCCTCGACCGTCGCGCCGACGTCCTCCGGGCTAGGGCCGTAGCCACCTTCGATGTCGGCGGTCACGGGTACGTCGACCGCCTCGACGATCCGCCGTACCGCCTGCATCATGTCGTCGCGCGTCAGGCGCTGGCCGTCGGGGCGACCGAGCGCCCAGGAGACCCCGGCGCTCGTGGTGCCGATCGCCAGCGCGCCCGCTTCGGCGATCACCGCCGCGCTGCCCGCGTCCCAGGCATTGGCCAGGATCAGGCCACGGCCGTCGTGGTACGAGCGCAGGAGCCGGGCGTCGGTGTTTCGAGTATCCGCCATGACGAAAACCTCCCCATCGTGCCCTCCACAGTGGTGACTCCGGCTCGACGGTCGCGGCCGGACAGCTCAGACATCACCATCCGCAAACGCCAGCGGCTGGGGTAACGCGCCCTCGAGGCCAAGCAGGAACCGCTTGCGGTCGAGGCCGCCGCCATAACCGGTCAGGTCCCCGTCCGCACCGACCACGCGGTGGCAGGGCACAACCACGGGAATCGGATTCGCGCCGTTGGCGCGGCCCACCGCCCGGGACGCGTCGGGCCGGCTGAGCCGGCGGGCGAGCTCGCCGTAGCTGACCGTGCGCCCGTACGGGATGCCCGTGAGCGCGCGCCACACGTCCCGCTGGAAGCCCGTCCCTTCCGGGGCCAGAGTGAGGTCGAAGTGCCGGCGCCGGCCGGCGAAGTACTCCGCCAGCTGCCGGGCCACGGGTTCACATCGTGCGTCGTCGAAGATCAGGATGGCCCCGGGCGCGAGCTCCGCGGCGACGCTCTCCGCGTCGCCCGCGGCGGCGAGAAACGGCAGCGCAACCAGCGCGCTGTCCTCGCGCACCATTGCCAACATGCTGCCGACGGGAGTGTCCAGGACTCGTGCGTAGAGTTTCATGGCGGGTCTCCTCTGCGAGCCGTTACGCTACGGCGCCAGTGACCGCCGTACAACCCGAATCCTGCTGTAGCGGCACGTTTTCCCGAGCCGCTCCCGGAGTCAGCGACCTTCGGATCCGA
Organism: Thermoanaerobaculia bacterium; assembly: GCA_050747865.1. Classification (GTDB taxonomy): domain Bacteria; phylum Acidobacteriota; class Thermoanaerobaculia; order Multivoradales; family JAHEKO01; genus JBOGJI01. The sequence continues at coordinate 11,750 of JBOGJI010000117.1, read as the reverse complement.
GGTCGAGGGCGAAGTGGACGGCTGCCGCGGCAGCCCTGAGCTTTTCCGCCGACAGGGATGCGATTCGCCGCTCGAGTCTGGCTTTAGGAATCGTGACGAGGGAGTCCAGGTTGGCGGCGCAGCGCTTGGGCAGCCCCTCTTCAGCACCCAGCTCGATCTCCACAGGGATGTTTCGTACGCGAGTGCTGATCGGGGCGACCGTGATCAAGCTCCGCACGGGATATGCCTCGTTCCTGGAGAGCAAGAGAACGGGGCACCGGCCCGCGGGTGGAGGCAAGTTCGCCCACCAGACTTCGCCCCGTCTCAATCCCAGTCCTCCGCGTCCCAGACATCCTTGGAAACGGCCTCAGCAGATGAGACCTCGTATTCGCTCTCGGGCTCGGCCACATAGCCGTCGACATAGCGGCGGACCGCGGCCTCGCGTCGCTTCTCGCGGAACAGAGTCTCGAGGGCTCGTCTGAAGAGCTCGCTTCGGCTCTCACCACTCTCTCGCCGCTCCTGGTCGGCACGAACCAGGATGTCGGTGGGCAGGCTGATCGAGATCTTGGCGGTCTTCTGCATGAGGCCCTACTTCGGTATGACCTGAGTAGGATCAATGTATTCCCGCCGAGTCACCATGTCAACCCATGAGAGCGCCTATTCCGCGGCCGCGAAGGCAGTGAGGATCGCGGCGACCGAGCGGTCTACATCGTCCTCGGTGGTCGACCAGTTCGACACCGAGATGCGCATGGCGGCGCGGTTCCGCCAGCGGGTGCCGCCCATCCAGCAGGTGCCGTCCTCCTGCACGCGGCGGATGACCTCCTCCGTGACTCGATCATCGTCTGCGAAGCGGACGAGCACTTGGTTGAGGACCACCTCGTTGAGGATCTCCACCCCCTCGGCGGCGGCGAGCCGGTCCGCGAAACGGCGGGCCAGGGCGCAGCAGCGATCGACGAGCCCGGCCACGCCCCCGCGCCCGAGCGTGCGCAGGGCGGCCCACACCGGGATCGCCCGGGCGCGGCGGCTCATCTCCGGATTCCAGTCGATCGGCTCGCGGTGCTCGCCCGCCGGCAGGTAGGAGGCGGTGGCGGACATGGCGGCCCGGTGGGCTTCCGGGTGGGCCGTCAGGGCAACCGAGCAGTCATACGGCACATTCAGCCACTTGTGCATGTCGACCGCCCAGCTGTCGGCTGCCTCGAGCCCGGCCACGAGATGGCGAAAGCGCGGGCTGGCGGCGGCGAAGAGCCCAAACGCGCCGTCGACGTGGACCCAGGCCCCGCGCTCGCGGGCGATGGCGCAGATCTCCCCGATCGGATCGCAGGCTCCGGTGTTCACGTTGCCGGCCTGGGCACAGACGATCGTCGGGCCCGGGGCCCGGGCCAGCGCCTCGCGCAACCCCGTTGGGTCCAGCGCGCCGTTGCCGTCGGCGGGCAGGCCGACCAGGCAGTCGGTGCCCAGACCGAGGTAGCGCAGCGCCGCCCCGATCGCCGCGTGCCGCTCGTCGCCCACGATCACGGTGACCGGCGGGGCGCCGATGAGGCCGCGAGACTCGACATCCCAGCCCGCGTCCGCCAGCACCTGGTGGCGGGCGGCGGCGAGACCGACGAAGTTGGCCATCTGGCCGCCGGTGACAAAGGCTCCGGAGCCGCCCGCGGGCAGGCCCAGGAGGTCGCGCAGCCAGTCGAGGACCACCTCCTCGATGACTCCCGTAGCGGGCGACATGACCTGCATCCCCGCGTTCTGGTCCCAGGCCGACACCAGCCAGTCCGCAGCCACCGCGACGGGAAGCGAGCCGCCGATCACGAAACCGAAATAGCGAGGTCCGGCCGTGGCCACGAGACCTTCGTCCGCTCCCTCGACGAGACCCCGCAGGACTTCCGCCGGCTCACCGCCGGTCTTCGGCAGCGGCCCGCCGAGCCGCGCGCGCAGTCCGTCGACGCCCGCTCGTGGGCTCACCGCACGCCCGGGCAGCGACTCCAGGTAGTCCGCGGCGCGTTCCGCCGTGTCACCCAGCAATCGCCGAACGGCCGTTGCGCTCGAATCGACTCGCAGATCGCTCTCGTTCACGAAGATGCTCCTCATGTCCTGTGGCGCGGAACGCCGCGTCACCGCGCATCGACGTCGGCTGGAGAGTTCTCTCGACGCCGAGAGAAGGTACCACGCCCGGTGCGGTCGCCGAGAAGCGGCCACGTGAGAAGAGACAGAAACCGCGGCGCGAATTGTTCGTAGTAATCCTCGGAACGCTTGCAGTCCCGATCCGAGAACGTCTCCCACGCCGACCTGGAGGAGCCATGTTCAGCAGACCCGCATCCGTTTGGACCGCGCATGCCCTGATCGCCGCCGCGTTCGCCCTGGCCGCGCCCCGCGTATTCGCCCAGGAGACCGTGCGGCCCCACGCCGGGATGTTGCGCTTCCCCGACATCTCGGCCACCCACATCGTGTTCCTGTACGCCGACGACCTGTGGCTGGTGCCCCGCGAAGGCGGCGTCGCGGAGCCGCTGGCGAGCCCGCCCGGACAGGAGACGCGGCCCAAGTTCAGCCCCGACGAGCGGACCATTGCGTTCATCGGCAACTACGACGGCAACAGCGACCTGTACACCGTGCCGACGGAGGGCGGGGTGCCGTTGCGCGTCACCTACCACCCGGCGACCGAGGTACTGAGCGATTGGACGCCGGACGGACGGCTCATCTTCTTCGGCGGGCCCATGGCGACCTATCCGCGGGTCCCCGAGCTGTTCACCGTCGCCGCGGCCGGCGGCCTGCCCGCGAAGATGCCGGTGCCCTACGGCGCCGCCGGGGCCGTGTCGCCGGACGGCGCCTGGCTCGCCTACACGCCGCACACCCGCGATCACCGCACCTGGAAGCGCTACCGCGGCGGCATGGCAACCGACATCTGGCTCTTCCACCTGACGACCCACGAGGCGAAGAAGATCACCGACTGGGAGGGCACCGACACGCAGCCGATGTGGCACGGGAGCGACCTCGTCTATCTCTCCGACGACGGCCCCGCCCACCGGCTCAACCTGTGGCGCTACGACGCGGAGACCGGCGAGCGCGAGCCGCTCACCACCTTCGCCGACTACGACGTCAAGTGGCCGTCGATCGGGCCCGGGCCGGAGGGGGGCGGCGAGGTGGTCTTCGAGCAGGCCGGCCGGCTCAAGGCGCTCGATCTGGCGACGTACCAGGTGCGGACCGTCGACGTCCGCGTGCCCGGCGCCCGCCCGCAGCTGCGCGCCCGGCCGGTCGACGTCACCGAGCTGGTCAGCAACGTCAGCCCCTCGCCGTCGGCCAAACGCGTCCTGCTCGAGGCGCGGGGCGACGTCTGGACGGTGCCGGCCAAGCACGGCTCGCCGCGCAACCTGACGCGCACCAGCGGCGTGGCGGAGCGCGATCCGGCGTGGAGCCCGGACGGCGAGTCCATCGCCTACTTCTCGGACGCCAGCGGCGAATACGAGCTCTACGTGCGCGACGTCGACGGCCGCGGCGAGCCGCGGCGCCTGACCGAACAGGCCGATCGGTTCCTGTCGCGCCCGACCTGGTCACCCGACTCCAAGCGCATCGCCTTCTGGGATCTCTCCGGCACTCTGCAGGTGTTTGAGCTGGCGAGCGGCAAGACCGTGGCGGGCGACACCGATCCCTGGCCGTCGTTCCCGCCGCCGCGCGTCTCCTGGTCCTCCGACTCCCGCTGGATCGCCTACACTCGCGGCGGCGACACCCAGCTCACCTCGATCTGGCTCTACGACGCGCGGGAGGGCGAGGCACACCAGGTCACCTCCGGCCGCTTCCTCGACACCTGGCCGACCTTCGACCGTAAGGGGGACTTCCTCTACTTCGCCAGCCTGCGCGACTTCACGCAGCCGGCCTACGAGGACGTCGGCACGACCTTCGTGTATACGTCCATCGACCGTCTCTACGCCGTGCCCCTGCGCCGCGAGGTGGCGTCGCCGCTGGCGCCGAAGAGCGACGAGGAGGGGGAGGACGAGGAGAACGGTGAAGAGGAGGAGCCCGAAAAGAAGGGCGGCGACGAGAAGGGCAAGGAGGACGAGGAGGAGTCCGAAGAGCCCGCGAAGCCGGTGCGCATCGATCTCGAGGGCTTCGAGGCGCGCGCCGTGCTGCTGCCCGTCCCGCGCGGCAGCTTCACCGACCTGGCGGTCACCCACGAGGACAAGCTCGTCTACACCCGGCGGCCGCCGTCGGGCAGCGAAGCCAAGGGAGCAATCGAGATCTTCTACGCCGGCGCCGAAGAGGAGGACAAGCGCGTGCAGACAGTTCTCGCCGAGGCCGACGCCTTCGGCATCTCCGCCGACGGCAAGAAGCTGCTGGCGCGCAAGGACAAGGACCACGCCCTGATCGATCCCAAGCCCGAGCAGGAATGGAAGACCACGGTGCCGATCGCCAACCTGATCGCCACCATCGACCCACGCGCCGAATGGCGGCAGATCTTCCACGAGGCGTGGCGCCTGCAGCGCGATTTCTTCTACGACCCCGGGATGCACGGCGTCGACTGGCCGGCGGTGCGCGAGCAATACGCGGCCATGTTGCCCGACTGCGCTTCGCGCCAGGACGTGGGTTACGTCATCGCCGAGATGATCTCCGAGCTCAATGTCGGCCACGCCTACTACCGGGGCGGCGGCGACTCGGAGGACGTGCCCGAGATGTCCGTCGGTTTGCCGGGCACCGATTTCGAGCTCGCCGACGGCGCCTACCGCTTCGCCCGGATCTACCGCGGCGCACCGTGGGACGCCGATGCGCGCGGCCCTCTCGGCGAGCCCGGCCTCGAGGTCGAAGAAGGCGACTACCTACTGGCCGTCAACGGCGCCCCGGTCGACGCCACCAAGAGCCCGTGGGCCGCCTTCCAGGGGCTGGGCGACCAGGTGGTGACGCTCACCGTCTCCGACCGGCCCAGCCTCGACGCCTCGGCGCGGCAGGTGGTGGTGAAGCTGGCCTCCAACGAGTACTCCCTGCGCCTGCGCGCCTGGGTGGAGGCGAACCGGCGGCGGGTCGAGGAGGCGAGCGACGGCCGCATCGGCTACATCTACGTCCCCAACACCGGGATCGACGGCCAGAACGAGCTGTTCCGGCAGTTCTACGGCCAGACCGCCAAGCCGGCCCTGATCATCGACGAGCGCTGGAACGGCGGTGGCCAGATCCCCACCCGTTTCGTCGAGCTGCTCGACCGGCCGCCCGCCAACTGGTGGGCGGCGCGCGACGGCCACGACTGGCCGTGGCCGCCGGACGCCCATTTCGGGCCCAAGGCGATGTTGATCAACGGCCTGGCCGGCTCGGGCGGCGACTATTTCCCGTTCTGGTTCCGCGCCCGCGGCCTGGGACCGCTCATCGGCACCCGCACCTGGGGCGGCCTGGTGGGCATCAGCGGTAACCCGAGCCTGATCGACGGCGCGGTGATGACGGTGCCCACCTTCGCCTTCTACGAGCCGGACGGCACCTGGGGCATCGAGGGGCACGGCGTCGACCCCGACATCGAGGTGGTCGACGACCCGTCGCAGATGGCGGGCGGCCGCGACGTGCAGCTCGAGGCCGCCATCGACTACCTGCTGGCGCAACTGGAGACGGCGCCGTTCCGGAAGCCCGAGCGGCCTCCCTACCCCGACCGCAGCGGCATGGGCATCCGGCCCGAGGACCAGTGACGGGGACGGTGGATCAGTCGAGGTAGCCCAGGGCCCTCAGGGTCTTTTCGGTCCTCGCGTCGAGCGCCTGGGAGCGGGCGGCGACGCGGGGGGTGAAGTCGATCGAGAGGAGCCGGCGCAGCAGCGGTCGCAGCTCGCCGGGGCGGTCCCACGACAGGTCGCGCTGCGCCGTCGGGTCGCGTGAGAGGTCAAAGAGCTCGCGACGCACCGGCTCGATGCCGCGCAGCTTGAAAGCGAGGCAGCGCGTGTCGCTCGCCTTGATGCCCAGCCGCGCCGGCGACTGGCAGTCTGCGGCTCGCAACGTCACCCGCCGGCCCGCACGCCGCGACCCGAGCTCGATGGTCACCGGGGTCCACCTGGTCGGTAGCTGGATCGTCTGCTCCGGGTCGCCGTCCACCAACACTTCGAGAGGACGGGTGTGGTGGAAGCTCAGGGCCTCGAAGGCAATCCGCGGCGCCGTCGTGTCGAGCACGACCTCACCGAAGAACCACGTGCCGTCGGGATCGCCCGTGAACGGGCGCGTCACGACGATCTGGCGGTGCTCGCCCTCGTGCCTGGCCACCAGGGCCGTCTGGGAGAACGGATAGGCCCCGATCTCGACGTATGCCCGGCGCTCGCCGCCGTCCGCGGCTCCCGTGATCAGGGGCACCAGACTCGATCCGGAGACCTGTGCGGGAACGGGGATCCCGGCCAGCTCGTAGAGCGTCGGCGCCAGATCGACCGACTCCACCGGCGCGTCGATGCGCACCGGCCCGGTCTGGCCGGGAAAGACGAAGAGCAGCGGCACCCGTCCCACCTCGGGGTAGAGCTGCTCGTGCACCAGCCGACCGTGCTCCAGAAACTCCTCGCCGTGGTCGGAGGTGATGATGACCGTGGTCTCGTCGCCCAGGCCCAGGCCGTCGAGGCGGGCGAAGAAGTCGCGCAGCACGTCGTCGAAGTAGCGGATGCCGGCGTCGTACAGGGCCGCGAAATAACGCGCCGCTTCCGGCGTGACCGAGCGGAACCCGGCGTTGACCTCGTGCAGGTTCGGCCCCGTCGGCTCGAAAGTGTCCGGCGCCGGCCCGGGCCAGAACCGCGACCGGTAGGGCGCCGGCGGATCGTAGGGGTCGTGCACCGTATAGGTGTGGAGAAAGAGGAAGAAGCGCTCCTCGGGACCGAGAGCGGAGAGGAAGTCGAGGCCTCGGGCGAAGGTGCGCTCGACGTCGGTCTCCTCCTCGTATTGGGTGTCGGTGAACACCTCGAAGCCGCGATCGAACCCGTACATACGCCCCATGAAACCACCTTCGGTGTGACCGGCGGTGCGGAACCCGTGCTGCCGCAGGCGCTGCGGCGCCATCTCGATCCGCTCCGAGAGCACGGCGTTGCGCAGCAGCACGCCGTGCTCCTGCGGGTAGAGGCCGGTGAGCATCGACACGTGCGAGGTGAGGGTGGCCGGATACTGGATCCACGCCTGCTCGAAGAGCGTGCCGCGCGCGGCCAGGGAGTCGAAGAAGGGGCTGGCGGGGAGCTCGTAGCCGTAGGCGCCCAGATGGTCGGCGCGCAGCGCGTCGACCGAGATCAGGATCAGGCCCCGCGTCGGCGGCGGCTCGAAGGTGGCCTGTTCAGGAGCCTCGCCCTCCCGACACGCGCCTGCGAACGACGAAGCCAGACAGAGCACGGCCGCGGCGGCCGCGCGCGCGGCCGGTCTCATCCCCGGCAGTGCCCGTCCCGTTGCAGCTCGAGCAGGTAGCCCCGGATGGTGGAGACGTCCGGCGCGCCGCCGGCCTTGTCGACGTAACGCGCGAAGTGCTCGCACGCCGCGGCCCAATCTTCGGCGCGATAGGCCATGAGGCCCAGCTCGCGGTCGAGCTCCGGGCGATCGAGACCCAGGCGTCGGGACTTCTCGAGGGCGGCGCGGGCCCCCTCCAGCAGGCGGGTCCGCTTGGCCGCGTCCGAGCTGGCATCGGCCTGCGCCAGCTTGAGGCGGGCGATGAGGAAGTGCACCTCCGGATCCTCCGGCAGCGCCGCTTTCGCCCGCGCGAGCTCGTCGGCGGCGAGCTTGAGGCGGCCGGCCTCGATGTTCAGGCGGGCGTCGTCACGCACCACCGAGCGTATGCGCCGCGAGAACTCGTCGGACGGTGCGGCCGGGGCGGTGGGCGGCGCCGACAGAGAAGCCGCGGGCAGCGCCGCGACACGCTCCTCGGCGTTGGTGATCCGGTTGGCGAGCTTCGGATGGCTGCCGAAGAAGAACGCCTCCACCTTGCCGGGATCGCCGTGGTCCTCGAGCAGGGCCTGGTAGACCTTGGGCGATTCCCGCAGGTCGTAGCCGGCGGCCAACATCTTGTTGAAGCCGCCGACGTCGGCCTCCTCTTCGAGCCCACGCCCGTAGCCGTTGACCGAGGCCAGGAAGGCGAGCTGGAGGCCGAGGGTGAGCAGGATGTCGCCGAGGACGCCGACGCGGGCGGCCCTGGCCCATTCGCCTTCGCCCCAGGCGTCGCCCTCCTCGCCGGCCAGCACCACGGCGGCGGCGAGCGCCGCGATCGAGAAGCCGATCTGCTTGTTGCGGGCGCTGCGCCGGTAGCGCAGGGAGTGGCGGTTCTCGACGTGGGTCATCTCGTGGCCGAGGACGGTGGCGAGCTGATCTTCGTTCTCCATGCGCGCGAGCAGGCCGGTGTGCACGTACATCGAGCCGTGCGGGTAGGCGAAGGCGTTGAGCGACGGGTCCTCGACCACCCGCACGCGGTAGCGCAGCTGCCGGTTGGCGGCCATGCCGGGAGGCGTCAGCCCGTCGACCACGCCCTGCAGATAGTCCTCGAGCAGTGGATCCTCGTAGAGCGGCGTCTCCGCCAGGAGCTTCTGCTCCTCGGCGCGGGCCTCGTCCCACAGCCGCACCTCGTCCTTGAACGGCTCGAACTGCGAGCCGGCGCTCGAGATCGGCGGCAGGTGTGTGGACGCGCACGACAGCGCGAAGACGGCGAGGGTCGAGAAGACGACGGCGCGGGAGCGAAGCACAGGAAACATGGCGCACCTCCTGGTCTGCCGTAGACAGCCTTGATTCTACTCGCGATACATTGGTTCCATGCAGAGTCGAGCCGCCGGATGGTTGGACGCCCTGACGGACTCCCTGCAGCCCGGCCGCGTCGTCACCGACCCGGAGATCCTGGAGAGCCACCGCCGCGACGAGGCGACCATGGTGGATGCCGGTATGCCGGCGGCGCTGGTGCGCGCGGCTTCGACAGCCGACGTCCAGGCCGTGTTGCGCGTCGCCCACGAACATCGGGTCGCGGTGGTGCCCCGCGGGGCGGGCTCCGGCCTTGCCGGCGGCGCCAACGCCGTGGACGGCTGCATCGTCCTGTCGTTGGCCGGGATGGACAAGATCCTCGAGCTCGACCCGCATGCCATGGTCGCGGTCGTACAGCCCGGGGTGGTCAACGCCGAGCTGGCGAAGGCGGCCCGCGAGGTAGGGCTGTTCTATCCGCCCGATCCGGCGAGCTACGAGTTCTCGACCCTGGGCGGCAACATCGCCACCAACGCCGGGGGGCTGTGCTGCGTCAAATACGGCGTCACCCGGGAGTCGGTGCTCGGGCTCGAAGCGGTGCTCGCCGACGGCTCGCTGCTGCGCACCGGCACGCGCACGATCAAGAGCGTCGCGGGCTACGACCTGACGCGCCTGCTCGTCGGCTCCGAGGGGACGCTGGCGGTGATCACCGAGGCGACCCTGCGCCTGCGCCCGCGGCCGCGGACCCCGGCCACCCTGGTGGCGTTCTTCTCCACCTTGACCGACGCCGGCAACGCCATCGCCGGCATCGTCGAGCGCCTCACCCCGTCGCTGCTCGAGCTCATGGACCGCCAGACCGTGCGCGCCGTCGAGGCGTGGAAGCCCATGGACCTGGACACCGAGGCGGCGGCGATGCTGCTGGCGCGCTCGGACACCGGGGCCGCCGAGAGCGAGGAGGAGATCCGGCAGATGGCGAGCCTGTGCGAGGCCGCCGGCGCGACCCTAGTCATCCAGGGGACCTCGGAGTCCGAGGGCGAGATGCTGCTCGCGGCGCGGCGGCTCGCCCACGGCGCCCTGGAGCGGCTGGGCGCCACCATGCTGGACGACGTGGCAGTGTCGGTGTCGCGCATCCCCGACCTGCTCGATGCGATCCAGCAAATCGCCGCCGCGCATGAGGTGACGGTCGGCACCTTCGGACACGCCGGCGACGGCAACATGCACCCGACGATCATCTTCGACCCCGACGACCCGGAGTCGGAAAAGCGCGCCCGCCGGGCCTTCGACGCCATCCTCACCAAGAGCCTGGAGCTCGGCGGCACCCTGAGCGGCGAGCACGGCGTGGGGCTGCTCAAGCACCGCTACCTGGAGGCCCAGGTGGGCGAGACGGCACTGCGCGTCCAGCGCGCCATCAAGGCCGCCCTCGACCCGCGCGGCATCCTCAACCCCGGCAAGGTCCTGTAGCAGCCGCCACCACACCCCCCTTCCGTTCGCCCGCCGTCCGTGCTATATAGCCACGTACGGACTCTTGTACAGAGAGGGGTACGCCGAGTTCCGTAGCTCGGATCAGCCTGGCGGCAGGCGGATCGCTGTCGGCGACGGGAACGAGACTCGACGGAGGCCTCTGGCGCATGCGACGTACATTGATCGCCCTGCTGCTCTCAGCCGTCCTTCCGGCCTCGGCCCACGCCGATTGCGTCGAGCCCCAGCGAGCCAGCTCGCTCGACGAGATCGTGGTGCGTGTCCACGAGGAACAGCTCAAGTACGTCTTCGTCGGCGAGCGCCACGGCGTCGGCCCGGTCAAGAAGTTTGCGGTCGATCTGGCGAACGCGCTGGTCTGGAGCGGCCTCGACGTCGGTCTCTACGTCGAGGGCTTCCGCACCAACTGCCCGCCGGGAGACGACACCTGCTGGAGCCTGGCGCGGGCGTTCAACATGTTGGCGTTCCGCAAGCTGGTAGATGAATCGTGGGCGCCGGTCCACGCCATTGATCCGCCCGAAGGTTGGAGGCGTGCCGCGAAGATGGCGGCGACCATCGCGGAAGGGCCGGAGGCCGTGAAGGTGGTGCTGATCGGCAGGTCCCACGTCGTGCACGCCGGAGACCCCGACGCGGAGGTCTGGGTGTACGGTGGCGCCCTGAAGTTTCCCGACCCGGGCGACGTGGTCAAGAAGTTCCTGCGTCAGGAAGTCCTGACCCTGGGACTCGAGACGTCGCGGGGCAGCGTTCCGCCCTATTCCCTGCTGAGGAGCGGCTGCGGGGTGGACTACGTAGTGATGACGGAGAACACCGGCCAGTACCTGGGGACGCTCGCCGACGCCGATCCGGCGAGGTGAGGGGAAAAGCGAACCCCTCGCGGGGCCGGTCGTGCCGACCCCTCGAGGGGCTGTGTGCGCGGCCGTCTACTCGGCCGGCTCTACGCTCGAGACCTCGAAGACCCGGTTGCCTTCCTCGTCCTCGGCCCACTTCCCGGTCACGTTGACCGTGGCGTCGACGTGCTGCGACAGGTCCATCGAGGCGACGAGGGAAACCGATTCGCCGCTCGCCTCCTCGATGAGCACGTAACCGCCCTGCTCATCCGTGCTGAGCTGACCGGTCAAGGTGGTCTCTTCCTCGGCCGCGTACTCCTCTTCTTGCGCCACGACCGCTACGGCGGGCGCCAGCGCCAAGAGCGCGACGGCGAGGGCGACACCGAAACCCTTCACGTGGAGTTTCATCGCCTTGCCTCCTTGCCGTGAGGAAGCCCGGCACCTGGCTTCCCGATGGCTGACTGGATGTTCGTTCGTCTCCCGGGAGGGTGGTGCCCATCCGCTCCCGAGCACCGAGACAACTACAGTGCAACGCCGATGCCATGGGAATCGGGACCCATGGGGTCCCTGCAACCCCTTATGCTGCTATGAAATACATGAAATCACGCGAGCCAAGCGGGTGCCCTCGCGAGCCCCTGACCGGTCGAGGCAGGAAAACATTCCACTGTGTGTCACCCGGCCGCGGCGAGCTGTTCCTCTCGGTGAGCTGTCTCCCAGGCGAGGATGCGCTCCAGCGTCTTCCCGGTCGTCGCCTCATCTCGTTCCAGCTCCGCTTCCGGCCACTGCTGGGCCAGCTCTTCCAGCGCGTGGTCGCGGCCGCCCTCGGGCACGAAGGAGAGCGCG
>JBOGJI010000116.1:0-30437 GCA_050747865.1 Thermoanaerobaculia bacterium | reverse complement strand
AACTGTCATGAGTTGGCACCATGCACCTGTCGCGACGGACGATCGCCAATCGCCAAGTCACTGCCGCACAGGCACTTACGCGATCGCCTCTGCAGAGAGGCTCTGGAAACTGTCGAAGATGGGTATGCCTGCGTCAGCGCGCCTTGCCAGCGACGAAGATGACTCGCGCATCTGGCAAAGCCATGTTGGAGACACAACACTAGTGCCAGGCGACCGCCTCTGGTCTATCCCTCACTCGTTGCTCTTCCGCTCCGGAGACGGTGGGGCGCCATCCTCGTCGGATAGCTCGTCCAGTTGGATCACCGGCACGAGTCGCGACGCGAACTTGCTGTCGTTCGTCAGCAATCGGGTCGCGCCGGCCTGGCGGGCTCCGGCGCAGATGAGCGCGTCCACGATGTGCGTGGGGGACAGGTGTCGCACGCCGGCGATGGCGGCGGCGGCGAGATCGCCGCTCAGATCCGTCAGGACCACGTTGTTGTGAGCCAAGAGCTCGATGAGCGTGTCGGCAACCTGGGGATTCGGGAGTGGACCAGGCAGGCCTCGGAGAGTATGTACGACCTCGACCAGGACGGGAGTGGAGATGCCTACGGGCTCGTCGCCCTCGATGATCCGGGCCACGCGATCTGCGAGCCCGGGATCGTCACCAATCAGATAGCGGAGGAGAGCACTGGTATCAAGGGCGATCACGTCCCCCCCGCTCGGCGTCATCTCGGGCGAGCCTCTCGCCTAGACGGTCCCGCTCGACTGCGAAGTCCTCGATCCGCCCGGCGTCGGCCAATCGGCCGCGCAGCGAGCGGCGATGCCTGCGAGGCAGGAACGTGATGACCAGGCGGCCGTTCTCGACCGTCTCGACAGCCCGGTCGCCGGGCTGGATACCCAGCTCGCCTCGTACGTCACGCTCGATCACCACCTGAAACCGCTCTCCGACTGTCGCCATGCCGATGAGTATGACGTCACCTAGATTCGTATGTCAACCGGCTCCCGGTCCCAAGCAGTCGGGCATCGGCGTAAGAGTTGGGTGCTCCAGCCGTGTGTCGAGCCGTTGAGAGAGACGGGGGGCTCTGCTAGCCTTCCTGAGATGCGACGAGAGTCCGACCTGCTCGAGCGGCTGCGGCCCGCGGCGGAACGTGTGTTCCACGGTGGGCCCGTGCTCGTGGCCTACGCGTTCGGCAGCCGTCTCACCGGCACGGCGCGCAGCGACAGCGACCTCGATGTCGGGTACTACCTCCACGAGTATCGTCGAGGCGCGACCATGCCGTTGAGGGAAGAGATGCAGCTCGCGGTGGAGCTGTCCGACGTACTGGACATCGAGGTCGACATCCACAACCTCGGTGTCGCGCCGCTCGAATTTCGCGGGCGCGTGCTGGAAGACGGCGTACGCATTTACTCGAGCGACGAGCCGCAGCGTGTCACATTGGAGTGCGAGCTGCTGGCGCGATATCACGACCACAAGGACGGTTTCCGGCGCCTGCACGAGGAGCGGCTGCGGGCGATCGCCAGCCGCGGCCTGTAGCCATGGTCGACCACGCCCGGCTCGATCGGATGCTGTCCAACCTGATCGCGAATCACATCATCGCGTCGGAGAGGTATCGCGTCCCCCGGGACTTCGCGGACAGCTTCGACGTACTCGTCGAGCAGGACATTCTCGGCGAAGAGAAGCGCGACAACCTCCGCGCCATGGCTCGCTTCAGGAACCGGCTAGTGCACCTGTACTCGGAGGTCGAAGACTCCCGGGTCTACGATTACTTGCAGGAATCCCTCGCCGATCTCGACGACTACGCCCGCGCCATCGCCGGCCACGAGTGGGATATGGGCTGAAGACCTCGTCCCCGGCCGCCTCGCGGTGAGAGAGTACGCTGGCAGAGTCAGCTTCTCCAAAGGAAGAGAAGCTCGTTGGCCAGTTCCTCCGGCGTGCAGGTCTTCGCGAGCAGTTCCAGTTGCTCGATCTGCTGGCCTATCCCCAGCCGCTGTTGCCTCGCGAAGATCACACCTGCGAAGTACTCGCCAGACTTCTGCCGGCGTCGAGCCTCGACCACCAGATCGCCGTCGGTGCTGAACACGACACGGCTCAAGGCGGCAGCTCGATCCAGCAGTTGGGGATCCTCCAGTTCATGGGACCCGTCGTCGTATGCGGTGAGGACGTCTACCCCGCGAAGTCTGAGCCCCTCGGTCACGGCCCGGTCCACGTTGTGGTTCATGAGGAGCCGGACCGGCACTCAGATCTGGCTCCGCGCACGCAGCTTGGCGATCAACGGATGCTCGCCCACCTCCTGCTCGATCCGGTGGACGACGTCAGCGCGCCGTTGCATGTCCGTGTCGAGCTCCTCCCGGTGGTCCCAGTAGTAAGCGAGTGCCGAGTGGACTTCGGCGAGCGTGAGGTGGGGATGCTGGTACGCCAGCTCCTCCGGACTCCACCCGTACGCCCTGACTTCGGCGACGAGCTCGATGACCTTCGTATTGGCTCCCTCGATCCAGGGGACTCCATGCTCGTCAATCGTGATGTGCGCGTAGCTCGTGGCCGGTTCCATGATCCTCGACTCCTGCGGCTCGCCTTTGCACCGCGGGATGCTCCAACCAGCATTCTACAGTGCCGGTCACCGGCGAGCGGCGGGTCCCAGGCAAAGGTGCGGGATCGCAGCTGCGGTACCGCGAGAGAGCTTTCTCGGCAATCGCGACCAGATCGCCTGTCGGCTCAGGGACGGTAGTGGCGGCGATCGAAGCGGTACGGCCGAACGTACCCGATCTCGAGCTCCCTGAATTCGGGGTGTTCGGGGTTGAGGAGAACGTTGGTCTCTTCCCAGGCGTGCGCGCTCGGCACGATGAGGGCGACGGTTGACCTCCCGGTGAACCAGGCGTCGCCTATGCGCTGTAGCGGTGTCGGCGGGCTCAAAGGATCCGGAGGCGCAGCCATGGCGTGCCAGTCCTCGGGGAGTTGATCTCGGGAGACGTATTCGACGGAGAGCCTGTCCGGCACGACGATCCGGAAAAGGTGATGGGGCTGAAAGGCATCGTCGCCGAGGCTGAACTGCGCATAGAGGAGCCGCTCGAGCGCGGCCAACGCCACGGAGCCGGCGGCGTAGACGGGGTGGGTGACAGCGGTGTTCCAGCGACCGCGGGCACGAGTGCCCCGGAAGGCCAAAGCCACGTCCCGCGCCACCGAAAGCCGCCAGAAGACACGCGTCACAGGACGTTGCTGTCGATCAGGCTGAGCAGATAGCTCTCGAGAGTGCGGCGGCCGCTCTCGGTGCTGAGCAGCGACTTAGGGGGTGAGCCTTCCAGGTAGGTCTTGGGCTCCGAGAACCAGCGCGGGATGTGCGCCTTCGGGACCAGGTTGGTTGCCAGCGAGGCGAGATGCTCCAAGATCTGGAGACGGTCGGTCTCGTTGGCGTTGAGCGCCCGGCGGGCAAGCGTCTTGGGCGACAGCTCGAGGATCTGCGCAAGCTCGCCCTGGGTCAATCCGAATACGGCCTGGACCCGCTGTACGCGATCTGTCGACTTGGCTGGCGCGTGACGGAAGGTAGCAGTGTGGGCCATTTGCGCACGATTATAGGACAGATGACCACAGCCTGCAAGGCCGTGCGGTACGGGCACGCCCAAGCGCCCCGCGGGCGTGGCGCGTCAGGTCCGATCGCCGGCCAGCCGCGGGTCCCAGGCGAACGAAACGGGGTCGCCGATGTGGACCTGTGGGAAAGACGAGTGAAGGGGGTTGAGGAGGAAGTTGAGCTCACCCGGCACGATCACGCTGGGGACGCGGAGGACGGCAGATCGTTTCGAGGCAAGCCACGTGTCTCCGAGGACGCGTGCCGCGGGGCTGCCCGCCGCTGCGTCCCATCCCGTCGGGAGATCTCGTGGAGGAAGCTCCTCGATCAGGTGTTCGGAGAAACCGGCCCAGATCAGCACGCACGCCGGCAGGTCCTGCCGCGCGGCGCCGGTCAGATTGACCAGCACTTCGAGCATGGCCAGCGCGCGGCTGGCCGACGTGTAGACGACCGGGGCACCCGGGCTGTGCCAGCGGCCGCCGACCCTGCGGGCCCCCTCGCCGGTAAAGGCGCTCCCGGCGTAGCGCGCCTTCACGACCCGCCAGGAGACCACCATCAGGAGTAGATGGAATGCTCAGCGCGCCAGATGAGCTCCTCGACCGCTCGGGCCCCCACCGCCGTCTTCGTGTAGTTCAGGGGTGAGGCTCCCTCCAACTGCGGCTTCGGCGTGCTCAGCCACCGCACGGCGCCGTTCGTGTTCCCCTCGAAGAGATCGATGGCGAGCCCGACGACGCGGGCGAGCCGCAGCAGGCGATCAGACTCCTCGGGAGAGAGGCGACCCTTCTGCTTCCGGTAGTACACGGTGCGCTCGGGCATACGCAGGAGCGCTCCCACCTCGCGCAGGCTCGGCGCGCCGATGAGCTCCTGCATCCGCTCGACCGCTGAGAAGGGAAGCCCGTGCTCCACGCGCTCCACCACCCGACTGAGGCTCGGAGCGTCGATGCCCACGAGCCGGTAGTGGGCCAGGCTGTCGTGCGCGATGTCGGCGGCCAACGTAGCCATGACTGCAGAAGTGTAGCACGAGTCCGACAATCATGCAGGCATGGCCCGGATCGATGTCCGATTCTGCGGCTGCTGCGGCGGCAACTACTGCCCGAACGCCCTGGTGACCCGCGGCCAGATGGCGGCCTTCCTGGCCAAGGCCCTCGGCCTACACTGGCCGTATTGAGATGAGCTTCCGGTGCGCCTCTCACGGCGCACGGAGGAATGGGCGCTAGAGGAGCGACAGGCTACGGCCGCGGAGGTGCTGACGCCCGTCGTCGAGGTCAATGGGGCCGGTGCCTGCGCTGGTCGACTTCTCGATCGCCGCCAGGTCATGGCGAATCGTCAGCAGGGCCAGTCGGGGATCGATCGGGAGGTTGACGATCAGATCGAAAAGCAGGTTGGTCAACGCGGGGTCGCCGTACCAGCCATTCTCCGGAGACTGGTATGGTTCCTGGTGGGCCCACTGCCAGTCTTCGATGACGTATAGGCCCCCGGGGCGTAGCAGCGGGAACAAGTGCTGGAACGTCTTCCGGGTGCGGTTGTAGTGGTGCGAGGCGTCGTCCACGATCAGATCAATGCCATTGGGAAAGTGTTGCCGGAGGCGATCCGGAAGGCCGGGGTCGTCCTGCGAGGTTCGATACAACGTGCGGATGTGAGGTCGCGACCTCCTGTACACTTCGAGCGCCGGGAGCTCATCGCAGATGTCGACACCGACCAGGACGGCTGGTTGATAGAGCTTGTCGAGGAGCACCATGGAGCCACCGTCGAACATGCCGATCTCCAGGATGGCGCGCGGCCGGCGGTCGCGCAGCGATTTGTAGTAGTCGACAAACACGGGCGTCTTGATAAGAAAGAACTGCTCCGCGGTTGAGCGGCCTCGAGCGACTCCCCAGGTCACGTCAAGCACGAATGTTACGCCGTCGATCTCGAACGATGGCAACTCGGGCATGGCTCCCCCTACCGCAGTTTGTTCTCCAAGTGCTCGATGCGCTGCAGTGCACGATCCAGCTCCTCGGACATGCGGCCCAGGGCCTCGAGCGTGCAAGCGAGAGCAAAGTCGTGCTCGGTGGTCGTATCGAAGCCGCTCACGATCCGCCGGTTGGAGCGACGCTCGGAGTGGAGGGTCGCGGTGCGATCGGGGCCCAGCAGCCGCTCGTTGTCGGTGCGGAAATGCTGGAGGATGCGCGCGGATTCGACGTCCGGCAAGCGGAACGACTCGTGCTGCGCCAGGTGAGAGTAGCGTTTTAGGAAAAGCTCGATCCTGGAGTCGTGGGCGTCTTCATGGGCACCACGGTGCCGCGACAGAAGGTCGAGCAGGCGGTAGTCGAAGCTGGCATTGACGTGGGTGTCGCTGGCCTCGACGAGCTCGGCGGACCGGTCGACCTCCAACCATTCCTGGATCTCGTCGAACAAGTTGGTTCCTTCCAGGAAGTCGAGTGACAAGAGCCGGACATTGTCGGCCCCGGCGACGGCTGTCCATGCGTCGAAGCTGGCGGGATAGTTCGGTAGGTGATCCCGTAGCGCGACTTCTATGAAGCTCGACAGGCCATATCCGGCCTTGGAGTACCATTGTTTCCACGCGACGTAGATCCAGTCATCCTGGCGTCTGACGAGGAGCAGGACTCGCATCCGCCAGTGGGCGGCAAGTCCCTCGAACAGAGATGCCATCCGGGGCTCGTAGAGGTTCTCGGCTGTGACGACAACGCGGGGAGCGGCGAGATCGCCGAGTTCACGCATCAGAGCCTCGACGGCCTCCGGCTGCGGCCGTTCGATGAGATTCTGGAAGTACCAGACGGCGTGGCCCGGCCACGTGGCCTTTCCGTCAGCGCAGTCGACGAGTGTGTAGCCGAGGCGCCGGAGTGTCTGTTCGTTGGCGTAGATGTAGTGCTGAATCGTCGAGGATGCGGCTTTCGGGCCGCCGACGTGGAGATAGAGCGTACGCATCATGGGGAGCCCGCTGGATCGAGGCCGGCGTCGGCGGCCAGCTTCAGGTCGCCCAGATGGTCCCATGGGGCCAGGAAATTCTGGGATGGGTTCTTCTGGTTGGTCATTCGTGTAGCTTCGCCAACCAGGCTCTCGGTTGCGGAGAGTCCGGGTTCAGCCGCTCGGCTTCTGAGAAGCGTTGCCGTGCCGTCTCTAGATCGCCCTGGGAGAACGCGACCCTTCCGCACTCCAAAAGATGCAGAAAGGTTGTTGTGGTGGTCAGCTCGACGATCACATCGGCGATATCGTCGACCGTGTCTTCGCGGAGCGTGGTGGCGGGAGTGTGGAGGTGTCCGCCGCCGGTTGGAGAGGAGAGGACGTCGGGATAGAGGTCGAGAGAGAACTCTGCGTTCAGCCAGTCGATGTCGCCGCGGGTGGAGTCGCGGATATCGTCCTCCACGGGAGCGGGCAGGTGGAACCTGTGTCCCCGGATGCGGCTGAGGTAGGCAAGCTCTCGACCTGACCGTCGAGGCGCCCGGGCGTCGCCGTCGAACATCGGCCGTTGGCGGTTCACGCTGTCGAGCAGGAGGACGGCCTCGTGGGAGAGCGACGGGTTCTTTCGGACATTCTGTGCCGTGAGGAGATCGAGGAGAGGGCCTGCCAGTCCCACTCGATCCGCGAACGCGCCGACGACGCCCCCACCGTGCTTTCTCGCGGACTCGAAATCGTAGACGGTCATGTTCTCGCGGCCGAAGACCTCGATCAGATTCGAAGCTTTCCAGCGATAGGCGGGTCCGGGAATCTTGTCGTAGAGCTCCGCGAGCGTGGTCCCACTCTTGAGGATCTGCTGAATGTGGCTGCGGACGTAGTCGACCGGATGGCGGACGCACAAGAGCACGGTCCATTGCGAGGCGAACCGGTCTCCCCACTCGCGCAGCCTGGCCAGGGCCCGGGACGACAGGTTGGATACACCTTCCGCGGACAGCAGGAGAGTGTCCCAATCCGTGGAGAGGATTTCGGCGTCGAGCGCGTCCAGGTATTCGCGCTGCAGCGGAACGATGGCCTCCAGCGTGGTCAGCCCGGCTAGCTTGTTGGTGATGTGCTTGCGCGGGTCGTCGTGGAAGAGAGTGCAGAGCGCGTCCGTAAGGTTGGCGGAGAGGGAAGGATAGAGCAGCCTCGCGCGGTCGAGGAGATGGCCGCGCTCGGCGTAGAACGCTGTCTGGATCGATGTGGTGCCGGTCTTCGGCAGACCCGCGTGCAGCACGATTCTGCGGGTGTCAGTCAACGGCCGATTCCTCGAGGATGCGACGGTAGAGGGTGACATAGTCCTCGACGACCCGATCCATGCTGTAGGCCTGTCCGCACGTCGCGGCCGCCGCGGCGTAGGAAGCGCGGCTCTCCGCCGACAGCATGATCTCCATCGCGTCGACGAGCCGGGAGGTGAAGAGCTCGGAGTCCTCGTCGGCGTCGATCAGGACCCCCGCGGCAGCTGCACCGTCCGCCGCGAGCATGGACGGGATCTCGCCGAGCCGGGTCGCGATGACCGGCGTTCCCACCTGCAGGGCCTCGATGATGCAGAAGGGGTAGGACTCGCCGGGAAAGCGGGTGGGCAGGATGGCGACGTCGCTGATCCTGAACAGCCCATGGATGCGGGACTGGTACCCGAGGAAGGTGACGTCGGGCTCGTCGGGGTGGAGCGCCGCGAGGCGATCCGCCTCGTCGCCTTCGCCGCACAGCAGCAGATGCACCTTGCGGTCCGGATGGAGATCCCGCAGGCGACGGATCGCGGAGATGGCGACGCTCCAGCCCTTGGTGCGGATCCCTCGCGACGCGAGGGTGAACACGATGGCGTCGTCCGCGATCCCGAGCTCCCGTCGGGTCTTCGGAAACGGCCTGGGGTCGATAGGCGCGGCATTGTCGAGCTTCGAGAACATGCTCGAAGAGAGCCGCAGCGGCTTGAAGGGCCTGAGGTTCTTGTCCGCCGTGTACACGAAATGCCTGACGCCCAACGCGATGCGCATCAGGCGTTCGGGCGGGATCTCAGAGACGTCGTACGAGCCGTGCAGCGTGACGAGATAGGGGATCGGCGTCGTGATGCGGCACTGCTCGAAGAAGAACGCCTCGACCGAGAACATGTGGGAGTGGACGAGCGAGACACCGGCTTCGGCGAGGAATCGGTCGGCCCCGAGCTCCGCGACCCACGCCGCGTCATAGACCGGGATGGCGGGGCTGAGCAGGTCCATCAAACCCTCGTTCACCTCGGTCATGTCGACCGCCATCATCGACACCAGGTGACCGGCGTCGTGAAGGGCATTGGCCAGATTGATGGGGAAGATCTCGCCGCCTCCGAGGTGGAAGCCGAGGAACGCCATGAGGATGTGGGGTCGGCTCTGTCTCTCGGCCAGCAGCGCCTTCTTGTCGAAATGCCCCTCCAACGGTCCGTGCTGCGGGGCGAGCTGATGATGCTGGTATTGCCAGGCCACCTTGTCGTGAAAGCGCTCCACGGTCTCGTCCGGGACGCCCCACTGGCGCCGCAGGAACAGCATGAGCCGCTCGTGCTCGCGGTAGTAGGTCGGCTTGACGAAGGACGTGACCGACTGATTGGCGCCGTGCTGCCGGAAGTAGGCGACCGCCTCCGGCTCCCACGCGATCTTGCCGCCGCCCGCGACCTTCGCGTGCAGGAACCAGTCTCCCAGGACCGCATAGCTCTCGGCCTCGCGCCAGACGGCGTCGGACAGGGCGGGGCGACGCCACAGACACCCGCCGACATTGGCGATGAGGTTGTTGACGCCGAAGCCGTTGGCGAACCACTCGCGGGCCGGCCGGGTCAGCGGGCCGTTCCAGATGCCGGCCTCCGCGCTCTCGCGGTACTCGTCGAGACCCTCGCGCGGCCGTCCGTTCTGTTCGATGAACTGGATCCGGCCGAAGGCGACGCTGACGGCGCGGTCGCGAAAGTGGGGCACGAGCTTGGCCAGGAAGTCGGGCTCGCAATCGTCATCGCTCTCGCAGATCCAGACCAGCTCGCCGTCGGTCTCGTCCACTCCCTTGCGCCACTGGCGGAAGACATTTCCGGATCGGCTGTCATTGAACAGCGTGCGGATACGGCCGGGATGGCGGTCCTGGTAACGCTCGATGATGTCGCAGCTGTCGTCGGTCGAGCAATCGTCGAGCACCAGGACGTCGACGTGGGGATAGGTCTGGGCGAGGAT
Organism: Thermoanaerobaculia bacterium; assembly: GCA_050747865.1. Classification (GTDB taxonomy): domain Bacteria; phylum Acidobacteriota; class Thermoanaerobaculia; order Multivoradales; family JAHEKO01; genus JBOGJI01. The sequence continues at coordinate 20,782 of JBOGJI010000116.1, read as the reverse complement.
GGAGTCGAGCCGCTGCTCGAGAAAACGAGCATGGTTGTAGTTCGGCACGACGGCGGAGACGGTCGGCGCGTGGTCGATGAGATCGATCCGCTGCTGGAACGAGCGCGCAGGCCGTTTCTCGCGCCTGCCGTGAAGCACCCAGTGAGCAAACGGATTGAGGCCGGCGCGGACGATGTCGGGTGACCGTTCGAGGTAGTAGCGGGTACAGAAGTGAGGCGATGGATCGCGACCTTCTCTCCATCCGTGCCCCATATAGTGCTCGAACGGATCCATCCCGGAATCGGCGAGGTCGGGGTTGTGGGCGAGATAGAACTCCGGGTCGAAGGACGCTCTGACCCTCTCCAGCTCTTGCGGTTCGGAGACCCCGGCGGGCAGAGTGAAACTCGTGCGGACCGGAGCGCTCGGGCGCGCGCACTCGAGAGGCGCGGGCGAGGCGCTGGGGACGAGGACCTCGTCCTGCCGCACTTGGCCGGCGCTCGGCCCGCCACGGTGCGCACTCGTTGTCGTCCCCGACGGTGTGACGGGAGGCGCTTGGAATGCGCGCAGCCAGCGAAGAGCGGAACGCATCGGGGCGGTGAGCCGCCAGGATCTGGAGTGTGTGACGTAGTCGAGCTGGTTGTACAGGGCATCGACCTGGCGCTGCAGCACCTCTTGGTCGCTGGCCAACCGCGCGACGGTCGAGGCGGCCTTCGCTGACTCCGCTTTCTCGGCGGCGAGGTCCCGCTCCAGGGCTTGCTTGGCGGCATGGATCTCGGCCTGTGCCGCCTTCTCGGCCGCGAGTCGCTGCTCGAGGGCCTGTCCGGCGGCCTCGAGCTCCGCGGCGCGCTTGCGCAGCTCTTCCGTTGCCCTCCGTGCCGCCGCGTCGGCCCGTTGCCCGCGCGCCCCGAGCTCAGGGAAGGTGGCCGCGCCGAAGATCGCCGCCGCGGCTTCGAACTCGCCGCGAATGCGATCGAGGGTCGCTTGGGCCTCCTCGCTTTCTCTCCCCGGACGTGCCAGTTTCTGCAGCGCCTCGTACGACTCCTTGACCCAGGCCGCGACGCCGCCGTGGGCCGCGAGGTCGGCGAAGGTCGGGGCGTGGCGCCGCAGGGCGGGAGAGAGGTGGGCCTCGATCTCGGGACCCGCCTCGTCGAGCCGTCGCGGCCATTCGACCCGCAGTGCCTCGGTGGCGCGCTCGATCGCGGCGCGCCAGTCGCTCATCAGGGCCTCGTAGGAGAGGAAGGCGCGCGGCTTGCCGCGGGTGGCCCGCTCGGCGTCGAGCTCGTGGCGCAGCCAGAGGAGGCCGGCGAAGCCCGGCGTCATGCCGTCGCGCGTCGCCAGGGAGTCGATGACGGCCAGGGGATTGCGGTCGGTGAGGAGGAAGCGCGGCTCGATTCCCAGCGAGCCCAGGATCTCCTCGTAGAGCGGGACCATGCGGCAGATCCGTGGCTCCTTGAGGACCAGGAGCTGGGCGTCGCCGAAGTCATCCACGATCAGGCTTCGGATCTGCTCCTCGTAGTAGGCGAGCCGCTCCGGCCCCAGCACCGACGGATCGAATCCGCGCCAGTCGTCCCAGCGGCTTCCGGCCTCGGCCAGCATCCGGTCGTGCAGCTTGTAGAGCCGCGCCGGCTCCCAGTGGCCCGCCGGGTTCGACGGGTGGGCGCCGAGCACGTCCCGGGGCAGCGCGGCGCCGAGCAGGCCCACGACCCGCGTCAGCGCGCTCGTCCCCGAGCGGTGCATGCCGAGGATCACGATCCCGACGCGCGGCGCCGGTCGATTCGTGTCTTCGGCGGGCCGTCCTCGGCCTTGCGCCGGCGCGGATCGCTTGGTGGATTCCCGGCTCATTTCGGTCTCGCGACTCGGTGTTCTGGCCTCCATCAGTCTATCCGGATTGGCGCCGCGGAGCGTCGTGGCCCCCTCCCGGATCGAACACCGTAGAATTGGGGCGTGCTACGCGCTCTAAGTCGCGTCCTGGGTGCGGTTGTGCGCAATCCGCTGCATCCGTCCTCCGCGCCGCGCCAGGCGGTTTCGAGGTCGGCCCGCTGGGCCTGGCGCCACGTGCCGTGCTCTGCGCGTCGCAAGCAGAGAATCAAGGGCATGCTCTTCGATCGGCTGCCGTTCCTCTTCGGCTGGAGCGGCACATACCGAAGCTGGGCCGAGCAGCGGGTCGGGCCGCAGAGCAGCGCTGCTCACGGCGGGGCCGGACGGCTCGCGCCGTACGTCCCGCCGGCTGTCACCTATGTGTCGCGCACCACCGCCGCGCCGCTCGAGTCCAAGCCGGTCCGTGTGGTCTGCTTCTACCTACCCCAGTTCCACTCCATTCCTGAGAACGACGCCTGGTGGGGCGAAGGCTTCACCGAGTGGGTCAAGGTTCGCGCGGCGCAGCCTCAGTTCATCGGCCACTACCAGCCGCATCAGCCTGGCGACCTGGGCTACTACGATCTCCGGGACACGGCGGTGCAACGGCGGCAGGTGGAGCTGGCACGGCTCTACGGCATCGAGGGGTTCTGTTTCTACGTCTACTGGTTCGGCGGCAAGCGCCTCCTCGAGACGCCGGTGGAGAACTATCTGCGGGACGAGAGCCTGGACCTGCCGTTCTGCCTCTGCTGGGCGAACGAGAACTGGAGCCGGCGCTGGGACGGCCGCCACCACGAGATCCTGATCGCTCAGGACCATTCGCCGGCGGATGACATCGCCTTCATCTCTCACTACGCGCGTTACCTGCGCGACCCCCGCTACATCCGGATCGGCGGCCGTCCGCTCCTGGTGGTCTACCGGCCCGGGCTGCTGCCGTCCGCCCGCAAGACCGCGAAGAGGTGGCGCAAGTGGTGCCGGGAGAACGGCATCGGCGAGATCTATCTCGCCTACACGCGGTCGTTCGACTCGGGCGCGCCGGATCGTTACGGCTTCGACGCCGCGATCGAGTTTCCGCCGAACAACGCGGAGTACCCGAAGCCGCCGGATCGACTCGTCCCCGTGCGGGAGGATTTCGGATCCACGGTCTACGACTGGCGCTCCTGCGTCGGGCGCAGCGAGGAGTATCGGGATCCGGGGTACCGCCGCTTCCGTGCCGTCTGCCCCGGGTGGGACAACACGGCGCGGCGAGGGGACCAGGGCACGGTCTTCCTGTACAACACCCCCGATCTCTATCGGCGGTGGCTCGAAAACGCCGCCCGGGACACGGTGAGCCGCTTCGACGACCCCGATGAGCGGCTGGTTTTCGTCAACGCCTGGAACGAATGGGCCGAGGGCGCCTACCTGGAGCCAAACGCGCTGCACGGCTACGCCTACCTCCAGGCGACCCGCGACGCCTTGCAGGCCGCCGCCGGCGCGCCCCACCCGCGGATCGTCGTCGTGTCGCACGATGCGCACCCGCATGGCGCGCAGATGCTCGCCCTGAGCATGGCGCGCGACTTCGGCGGTGAGCTCGGTTTCGACGTCGATCTGATCGTCCTCGGCGAGGGCGAGCTGCTCGAGCGCTACCGCGAGGTCGCGACAGTGCACGAGATCGACCTCGAGAGGGATGCCGAGGGCCACGTCCTGCGGCGACTGCGATCGCTCCGGGAGAAGGGAGCGGAGCTCGCGATCGTGAATACGACGGTCTCCGGGCTGCTGGTCCCTCTGCTGAAGTCCGCGGGCTTCCAGGTCGTATCCCTGGTCCATGAGCTGCCCGGCCTCTTGCGCTCCTATGAGCTGCAGGACCATGCCCGCGCCATCGCCGAGCACGCGGATCGGGTGGTCTTCGCGGCCGACAAGGTGCGCGAGGGCTTCGAGGAGTTCGTCGGGGGCCGATTGGGCCGGGCCGTGATCCGGCCGCAGGGCTTGTATCTCGCGGGCTCGCGGAAGGACCGGACCCGAACGCGAGAGCGCGTGCGCTCGGATCTCGGCCTGGCGTCGGATGCCGGCATCGTCTTGAGCGTTGGATACGCCGACCACCGCAAGGGCCTGGACCTGTTCGTCGACGCCTGCCTCCTGGTGCTGACCGCGGATCCCCGCGCCTTCGCCGTCTGGGCGGGCAACCTGGAGCCGCGGCTCTTCGCGGCCGAGCGGCGGCGCATCCAGGCCGCGGGTCTGGAGGATCGATTCGTCTTCCCCGGTTTCGTGGCCGAGCCGCAGGACCTCTACCTCGCCGCCGACGTCTACGCGCTCACCTCGCGCGAGGACCCGTTCCCGTCGGTGGTGATGGAGGCGCTGGACATGGAGACCCCGGTGGTCGCGTTCGCGGGCGCCACCGGCTGCGACGCCTTGCTGACCCACGACTGCGGCGTCCTGGTGCCCGCCTTCGACACCGGGCGCTTCGCCGCCGCGCTGCAGGAGCTGCTGGCCGATTCGGCGCGCTGCCGGTCCCTCGGCGCCGTCGGGCGGGAGATCGTGAGGCGGGAGCTCAACTTCCGCCACTTCCTCTTCGACCTGCTCGAGCTCGGAGGTCGACCGTTGTCGCGCGTCTCGGTGATCGTCCCCAACTACAACTACGCGCCCTACCTGCGGGAGCGCCTCGCTTCGATCGAGCGCCAGACCTTCCCGGTCTTCGAGCTCATCGTCCTCGACGACGCCTCCACGGACGCGAGCGTGGAGACGATCGAGGACTTCCTCGCCGGGTCCAAGATCCCGTCGACGCTGGTGGTCAACGAGGAGAACTCCGGGTCTCCGTTCCGGCAGTGGCGGCGGGGCGTGGAGATGGCCCGCGGCGACTTGATCTGGATCGCCGAGGCGGACGACCTGGCCGCCCCCGGCTTCCTCGCCGAGCTGGTACGCGAGTTCGACCGGTCCGAGGTGGTGATGAGCTACTGCCAGTCACGGCAGATCGACGGCGCCGGCGGCGTGCTCGCCGAGACCTACCTCGACTACGTCGCCGACATCGACCCCGAGCGGTGGAAGAGCGCCTACGTGGCGGAAGGTTGTGCCGAGATCGCCACCGCCCTGTTCGTCAAGAACACCATCCCCAACGTCAGCGCGGTGCTCTTCCGCCGAGAGGCGCTGCGCCGGGCCCTGACAGACCACCTCGAAGAGATCACGACCTTCCGCAATGCCGGAGACTGGGTCACCTACCTGCGCATCCTGGAGAGCGGCTCGATCGCCTTCTCCCCACGTTCCCTGAGCTCGCATCGCCGCCACCGCTCGAGCGTCACCATCAGCGGCTTCGACCTCCGGCAGCTCCAGGAGATCGTGCGAGTGCAGAGCGACACCATCGCGCGCCACGGTCTCGGACCCGAGGCCCGCGAGCGGGCGGACGCCTACGCGCAGACCCTCTACCTGCAGTTCGGCCTGGCGACTAAGGCCCGGCCGTATTTCGCTGACCATCCCGACATCGGCGTCCTGCGCGAGCCGGAGGTCGAGGTGGGTCAGGCGGAGGGGTGGCGGCTATGACACCGCGGGATCGACCGGTGATCGTGCTGTCGACCGGCCGCGCGGGGAGCACGCTCCTGCAGAAGCTCCTGAACACCCACCCGGAGCTGGTCATCTTCGGCGAGCACGCGGGTTTCCTCAACGCCCTCAAGGCCGCGTGGCTCACCGTCGCGCGCTGCGAGTGGATACCCGAGGACGAGGCTCGCGGTCGCTGGCTGCTCGAATCCGACCGCCCGTTGAACCCCGAAAGGTGGACCGCCTGGGACGGCTCGTTCTCGCAACAGGACTTCAGTCGCGGCGTCCGCGAGCTCCTCGACAAGTTGTTCGCCGAGCGCGTCGGAGAGGGACGGCGCTGGGGCTTCAAGGAGATCCGCTACAGCCAGACGGAGGTGCTGGACTTCCTGATCGCGATCTACCCGGAGGCACAGTTCATCCTCTTGCTGCGCGACCCGGTGGACTCCTGCGTCAGCTTCGCGTCCGCGGCCGTGCAGAATGAGCGCGCGAGCCTCGAGGACTACGGAGCCTGGGTGGCCCGGTTCGCCGACAACCAGGTCAAGCCGTTCTTCCTCTTCTACCAGGAGGCGGCGAGCCGTCTCGGGGAGCGCGCGCGCACCGTGTTTTTCGAGCGCGTCACCGCCAGCCCGTACGCGACCGTCGCCGAGCTCGGCGAGTTCCTGCGGCTCGGCGCGCCGTTCGACGAGGCCGCCGTCGCAAAGATCGCCCGCCAGGACATCGTCTCGCAGCGGAAGCGCTCACCGCCGGAGCAGCTCGACGGGTTGCGCAAGCTCGCCTCCGCCGTCCTCGCCGCAGAGGCCGGGTGGTACGCGGACGCGCTGAGAGCCACGCAGCGCGAGGCGGTCGGGGACCTGCCGTGACGGAGGCCTTGCACGGAAGCGTCAAGCCCAGCTTCTTCATCGTCGGCACCATGAAGGGTGGGACGACGGTGCTCTACGAGTTCATCTGCATGCACGAGCAGGTCGAGAGCGCGGTCCAGAAGGAGATCCACTACTTCTCGCTGTACCCCTACAAGGGTATGCAGTGGTACATGGATCATTTCCGATGCCCGCCCGACAAGATCACCGGAGAGGCGAGCCCGAGCTACTTCGACCTGGCGTATACGAACGCCATTCCGCAGAGCATCAAGGAGTTCAACCCGGACGCCAAGATCATCGTCATCACTCGCGACCCCGTGGAGAGGGCGATCTCCCATTTCTACCATCTGCGGAACATCAACAAGGTGCCTCTCCTGCAGGACATGGACATCAACGAGTTCTTCGACGGTCCGTTCGCCAGCTGTATCACGTTGACCGACGCGCGGGAGAACTTCCTGCACCAGACTCTCTATTTCAGCTCGTACGCCCGCAAGGCGATGTTTTACCGCAACGCGTTCCCGCGGGAGAACCTCCTGTTCCTGAGGAACGAGGACTTGCGGGCGTCCGCGAGGTCGACGATGGAGAGGGTGTTCTCGTTCCTGGGGCTGAACGGGATCTACAGCCGGGAGTTCGAGAAGCTCAAGTACTCCGTGAGACGGAACATGTCGGAGCTGGCACCGGAGCTCAGGAACAAGCTGTCGCGCTTCTTCGCCAAGGACCAGGAGGCCTTCGCGCGCGTCGCCGGTTCGCCGTGAGGGGTGGCGGGATCCGCTCGATGGAGGTGACGAACGGCGTTCTGGTGGGACGGGATGGGTGGCTGTTCCTTTCCGGCGGGGCCAACGACCCGAGCGCCTACCTGCGCGGAGACCAGAAGTTCGGGCGTCGCCTCGTCAGTCGATGGTGCGAGCGCCTCGCCGCACGGGAGAGCGCGCTGGCGGGAATTGCCTATCTTCACCTGGTCGCGCCCAACAAGGAGACGGTCTACTACGAGGAGGCCGGTTGCGGGAGCAGGCACGCGGGCAGGGGCCCGCTCGGTGCGCTGTTCGGCCGCGCCTCGCGTGGGGAGCGCGCCATGCTCGGCCGGCTGGTGGTGGATCCCAGGGAGCACTTTGCTCGGGAGAAGGCCGGGCGCCTCCTGTACTGGAAAACGGACAGTCATTGGACGCCATGGGGATGTTTCGCCGCCTACGAGCTGATCTGCGCGAGGCTCGGGGCGGAACCGCGAAGGGACATGCTGCAGCGGCCTTTTCGGGAGGTGGAGCGGCCCATGGATCTCGGGGGCAAGCTGTCGCCGCCGCTGACCGAGACCGTGAGGTTCTACCGGTTCGCGCAAGACGCTCGTCGCGTCGCGGCGAACGAGATCGTGGAGTTCAAGGAGCGGACGCACCGTGAGAACGACCTGGGCCTGCACATAGGCTCGAGCGTGGTGTTCGAGAACCCGTCCTATACGGACCCGCGCCGCCTCGTGCTCTTCGGGGACTCGTTCTCGGAATACCGCGCCGCCCTGCTGACCGGCATGCTCGCGGAGACGTTTCGTGAGGTCCATTTCGTCTGGTCGGCACGAGTGGATTTCGGGTATGTGCGCCGTTGCGCTCCTGACATCGTCGTGACGGAGATCGTGGAGCGATTCATGCCGCGAGTGCCGGACGACGAGTTCTCGCTCGAGGAGTACGTAGCCGCGAAGATGAGGGAGGTCGAGAGCTAGACCGATGCTGCCCAGATACACCTTCGAGACCCTGACGGCCGCCAATCTCGCGGCGGCGGAGGGCTCCGTCGTCGACGCGTACGCGCGGCTGAGGACGCTACCCCTGGCGGACTTCTGCAGCCTGCACGTGGAGGTTCCCGGAGCCTATCCGGCGTTGCGATCCGTCTTGCCCGTACAGCCGCCGGAGAAGGTCCAGAAGAGGTGGACAGGGGACTCGGGCTCGAGCCTGATGCGGCGGTCTTGCGCGACGATGCGCCTGATGGAGGTGATGAAGTACCGCGTCACGGGACGGGGAACGCGCGATTGCCGGATCCTCGACTACGGTTGCGGCTGGGGCCGTCTATTGCGGCTCGCGAACTATTTCAGCCCGGTCGATCGCGTGTACGGCGTCGACGTGATGGAGGCCTCGCTGAAGGAGTGCGATAAGGGGAGGGTGCCGAATCGGACGGCGCTGGTCGCTGCAGCGCCGGCGGTGCTGCCGTTCGACGGCGAGGAGTTCGATCTGGTCTTCGCGTTCTCCGTTTTCACTCACATCCCCGCCGAGGTCGCGAAGGCCGTGCTGCAGGCCGTGCGGGCGCGGGTCGCGCCGGAGTCGGCATTCATCATCACCATCCGATCGCATGAGTTCTGGTCCATGCGCGAGGGGCGCTGGCCGAGGGCGATGGTGGAGGGACTTCGGAGGGAGCACGAGCAGCGTGGATACGCCTTCCAGACGTTCGAAGGCTCGGACGTCAACGACAGTTACGGCGACACGACCATGTCTTTCGACTTCCTCGACGAGCTGGCGGCGGAGTGCGGATGGCGGATGGCGGCCGTGGATCGCGACCTGCTCGAGCCGCTGCAGATCGGTGTTGCCCTGGTACCCCGATGACTAGCCCTTCGAAGGCTAGACGGTCGGCTTCGTGGCGACGTAGACCTCGGTGAACTCGCCGATGATGCCGTGCACGTGGTCGTGGAAGCGGTGCACCTCCGCGTCCATGCCGGACCATTCGTGGATCAGCTCGGGAAGATCGTAGCCGTAGTGGAACGTCACCATGGAGCCGGCGTCGCTGACCGGGTTGCCGTGGTACTCGGGCTCGGCGAGATGCTCGACGGAGCCGTCCTCCGTGTACAGGGCGCGGCGCTCGCTGTTCGGTTGGCCCTTGTAGGTGGGGGTCGTGAAGAGGTAGGCGCCGCCGGGCTTCAGGGTCCGCGCGATCTCCTGGACGACGAGCTCGGGGCGGTTGACGTGCTCCATGACGTCGAGGGTGACGACCAGGTCGAAGGCGGAGTCCGGGAAGGTCTGGGCCTCTAGATTTTCGTTGCGGACCCCGCGTACGAGCCCGCCGACGGCCGAGTCCGGGAAATATTGGGTCGCGACGTAGCCGGGACACTGCTCGCGCAGCTTGCGCGAGATGCCGCGGCTCACCGGGGAGGACTCATGGATCGCGAGCGTGCGCCAGTGCGGCAGCCGCCGTTCGAGGACGAGGGCGAGGGCCCGCTCCCTTGGGATGGAGCCACATCCCGAGCACAGGAGATGGTCGCGGAACCAGGAGAACCTGGCGGCGAGCTCGACCGTCGTCTCGCAGATCGGGCAATGGCCGGCCCGGCGGTAGACGTTCCGGATCATGTCAGGCCTCGGGCCGGTCACGAGCTCCGCGAGAGCTTCCTCACCGGCTTCGAGGCCGGGGGGCGGGTATCCGGGGTGGTCGATCGAGCCTCGAAGTACGCGGCGGCGTCGCCGAAGTAGGCGACCTCGCCCTTCTCGAGCTCCAGCACCTTGGTGCAGGTGCGTTGCAGGAGCCCGTGGTTGTGGGAGGCGAGGACGATGATCCCGGCACGGGCGGCCATGGCCTCCATGCGCGCCTTGGCCTTGTCCTGGAAGCGCGGGTCGCCGGCGCCGATCCACTCGTCCATGAGCAGGATCTCGGGCTCCATCGTGGTGGCCACGGCGAAGGCGAGGCGTGCGGCCATGCCCTGGGAGTAGGCCTTCACCGGCATGTCGATGAAATCGCCGAGCTCGCTGAACTCGACGATCTCGTCCATGCGCTGCGCGATCTCCTCGCCGCTCCAGCCGTTGATGAGGCCGCGCAGCTCGAGGTTGCGCCGGCCGGTCGCCTCCCGCCGGAAGCCGAGCTGGATGTTGAACAGGGCGTCGACGCGCCCGTGGATCGCGACTTCGCCTTCGGTTGGGTCGAAGATCCCGTAGAGGACCTTGAGCAGGGTCGTCTTGCCGGCGCCGTTGCTGCCCACCAGCCCCAGGCGGTCCCCCGCCGCGAGGGAAAAGCTGACGTCCTTGAGCGCCCGGACGTAGCGTTTCCTGCCGAGCTCCATCAGCTTGCCGCCGGCGCCGGCGGGCTCGACGCCGGCCAGGCGACGGTCGAGCCTGGCGAGCGTCAGCTTGCCGCCGATCGGGTAGGTGAGACCGAGCTTGTCGGTGCGGATCGATACCATCGGTCAGTACAGGAACACGAGCTGCTTGCGATAGCGCCCCAGGGCGAGGAGGGCGATGATCCAGAGCAGGAGGCTGGCCGCGATGCAGACCTGCCAGGCGGTGAAAGGGAGCTCGCCGGCGACGATGGGCGAGCGCACCAGCTCGATGTAGTAGGTGAAGGGGTTCCAGCGATAGACCTGGTTGCGCATCCCGCCGGCTTCGCTGGGATACCAGAAGATCGGGGCCAGGAACATGCCTAGGCGCATGAGGTTGCCGACGATGTACCGAGTGTCGGGAAGGATGATGCCGCCGATGGCGAACAGGATCACCGCGGCCGGGGCGGTGACGACGACCAGCGCCGCCCCCGGGATCGCCCACAGCCAGCTCAGCGCCGGGCTCGAGTGGCTGAAGATCAAGATGCCGGCCATCCCGATCAAGGCGTATCCGGCACGGATCGTCGCCTGCGCGCTCTGGCGCAGGACGTAGACCGAGAGTGGCAGGACGGTGCCCTTGATGAAGCCCTCCTCGCGGACGAAGAGCCCCACGCTCTGACTGATCGTCTCGCTGATGAAGTGCCACACCATGAGCCCGACCGCGACGTAGGCAGGGTAGCCTGCGCCGCCGTGCACCCGCCCGAACAGGAGGATGAACGTGCCGGCGTACAGGAGATAGTTGAGCAGCATCCAGACCGGCCCGAGCAACGTGCGGCGATGGGCGTCGCCGATGTCCTCGGCGGCGAGCGCCATCCACACCGGCCGCATCTTCAGCGCCGTGCCGAAGTCGCGCAGGGCCTCCGAGAGCAGGGCGACCGGTCCGGCTCGCGCGCGGGGCCGTCGCGGCTCCGATGTCAGGACGTCCGTGGAAGGCAATGCGGCATCACCTGGGGTTTCGAGGAGGAGAGGGCAGGTACATCCGGCATGGCGCCCTCGGCCGGGAAGCTTAGCAGAGCAGAGTCGCAGCTATGATCCGGGGATGCTCCGACCCGGTTCCGGCGACGCCGCGCCACGCCCCCGGCTGTCGGTCATCCTCTGCACCTACGACATGCCGCGCGAGGCGCCGCGGACCATCCTGTCGGCGGGCGTTCCCTACCAGAAGGACGTCGAAGCCGCGGCCTACGAGGTGATCGTGGTCGACAACGGCTCGACTCGCAAGCTCGACGGCCGGGAACGGGGCCGGTTGCCTCCCGGCGTCACCCTGGTCGACATGCCGCAGCCACGCCCGTCGCCGGTCTTCGCCATGAGCTGGGCGGCGCGGGAGCTGGCGCGCGGCGACATCCTGCTGTTCGCGATCGACGGCGCGCGGATCTTCACCGATCGGCTCTACGCCGAGACCCTGGCCGCCCACGACCTGGTCGAGGGCGCCTTCGTCTACACGCTGGCCTGGCACCTCGGACCCAAGGTGCAGATGGAGTCGACGGCTGAGGGTTACGACCGGGAGGTGGAGGACCGCCTCATCGCGGAGAGCGGCTGGCCGGACCGGCCGGACGGCCTCTTCGACATCGCGGTCTTCGCCGGCTCCTCGAGCATGGGCTACTTCCGGCCCATCAACGAGAGCAACGCGTTCTCCATGCGGCGCGAGCTCTTCAAGCGCCTGGGCGGCTACGACGAGCGCTTCACCTCTCCCGGCGGCGGCATGTGCAATCTCGAGATCTTTCGCCGCTACGTGACGCGGCCGCGGGCGCGCAACGTCTGCCTGCTGTCCGAGGGCACCTTCCACCAGGTGCACGGCGGCGTCGCCACGTCGCGGCCGTGGGGCTACCACCCCTTCGAGGTCGAATACCGGGAGGCGACCGGCGAGGACTTCGAGCCGCCGGCCTACGAGGCGCTCTACCTCGGCGCCCCCCGGCCGTCGGCGCGACGGTTCCTGCGGCAGTCCCTGGACGCTCTTTGAGGCTCGCGGGCAGCGCCTCGCGGCGGCGGGTGCGCTCCTGTTCGGCGATGCAGGTTGTTGCACAATAGATCAACAACTTGCATCGTTAGCGCCTGAGCTCGCCTGCCGCGAGTCCCTGGCGGATCTGCGATTCGATGCGGTCCAGGCGCTCGCCCCAGGTGTTGTCGCGGGCGAGGGCGATGCGGCGGTCGCGCAGGGTGGGGTCGCTCTCGGCCAGCGCGCGGTCGAGCTGGCGCGTGAACTGCTCCGCGTCCACGGCGAGGTAGAGCAGCTCCTCGTAGGTCACGATCTCTCGGATCGGCGTGGTGACCACGGGCTTGCCCTGGCTCAAGTACTCGTAGAGCTTCACGACGTCCATGCCGGCGGTGACGGGGGAGACCTCGAAGGGCACCAGGCAGACGTCGAAGCGCCGCAGGTAGAGCGGCATCTTCTCGTAGGGCTGCAGGCCCTCGAAGCGGACGTTCGGCAGCGCCTGCAGCTCCTCGACCGTGGTGCGGTGGACGCCGCCGACGAGCACGAAGGTCACGTCCGGCCGCGCTTTCGCCACCTCGGCCATGAGGTCGCGGTCGAACCACTCGGCGATGGCTCCGAAGAAGCCGGCCACAGGGCCGGTGACACCGGGCAGCGGATCCTCGCCGTCGGCGTTGTGGAAGAACTCGAAGTCGGCCGCGTTGCGGGCGAGCAGGACGTCGGGCCGCCGCCCGGCCCAGCGCTCCTGGATGGTGCCGCTCGACACCACCATCAGGTCGGCGGTCGCGACCAGCTCCTCCTCGCGCGCCATCAGCGCCGGCTGCTGGCCGATGCCGGGGAAGGTCTTCCAATCGTCCATGCAGTCGTAGACGATCGGCCAGCCGAAGGCCTCCCGCGCGGCGCGCGCCAGGGGCGTCCAGCTCGCCAGCTCGACCACCGCCACCGCATTGTCGATCGCGAATCGCTCGCGCAGGGCGCGCAGGGCCTCGAGCCCCGCGGCGGTGAACCCCTCGGGGTGCTCGCCGCTGTAGAAGGAGAACCCCACGGGCAGGGCGATCCGCACCTGCCACACGTTCTCGGCCAGCGGCTCGATCGCCACCGGCTCGCCGCCCGGTGGCAGGAAGTCGCTGATCCGCAGGTAGAAGACCCGCCGCCCGCGGCGGCCCCACAGGGCCATCATCTGCTGCGGCCGCTGCCAACGGAACTCCCAGTTGATGATGGCGAAGCAGACGATGTCGTAAGGGGTCTCGGGGCCGGCCTCTCGGGACGCCCATCCGAGCTCCGCCAACAGCGCCGTCCAACGCGCCCGCCACCTGTCCAGCGAGTGACGTTCGGCGCTGGCCCGCGCTTCGCGTTGCAGCCGCTCGCGCAGGGCCGGGTCGTCGAGCAGGCGACGGATGGCGCTGGCGATCGAATCCGGCGTGGGATCGCAGAGCAGGCCGTCGACCTCGTCACGGATCAGCTCCGGCAGCCCGCCGACCCGGGTCGCCACCACGGCGCAGCCGCTGGCCATGCCCTCCAGGCAGGCCAGGCTCTGGCCCTCGCTGCCCACCGACGGGATGACGCAGATGTCGGCCTCGCGGTAGAGCTCGGGCATCTCGTCGAAGCTCGCCGCCCGGTGCTCGAAGCGGGGATCGCCGGCGGCGAGGCGGCGCAGCTCCGCGACCAGCCCGGGGTGCCCGTCCCCCGCCCACAGGACGCGGCAGCCCTGCGGCAGGCGCTCCAGGATCGGCTCCATCAGCCGCGCGCCGCGGACCACGTCGGCGCGGCGCGGGAAGAGGACCAAGGGTGTGTCCGCCGCCAGCCGCTCGGGCGGGTGGAAGCGCTCGGTGTCGACCCAGCTCGGGATCAGCGTCATGCGCTCGGCGGCCGCCGGGAACAGCGCCCGCACGACGTTGATCGAGTTGGTGTCGACGCTCACCACCTTGCGCGGCCGGGCGAAGACGCGCTCGAGGTGCTGGTACCACTCGGGGCTGCGGATGCAGAAGCCGTCGCGGTAGAGGTCGTGGTCCCACCAGACGCCGTGGCAGACGACCAGCGCGTCCTCGCGTAGCGGCCCGGAGGCGTAGTTGGGCATCAGGCAGAGGACGTGGTCGAAGTCCCGCGTGCGCTCGAAGAACGCCTCCCCGACGCCAAGCTCGAACTCCGAGAAGGGCTCGCCCCGCGGCAGGCCGACGACGGGGAACCCGAAGTAGTCACCCTCGCCCCACGCGCCCTCCCGCTGGAAGAACGTCGGCTCGAGCCCGAGGTCGCGCAGCAGTCGCGCCAGCTCCAGGGCGTAACGCTCGGCGCCGCCGAAGCAGGGGGCGCCGGTATCCCGGTCGAGCAGCCGGTTCGTCAGGATCGCCACCCGTTTTCCGGCCGGTCGCGCCGTGCGGTGCCCCGGCCCTATGCCGCTCGCCAGCCGCCGGAGCGCCTCGGTCACGGTGGTGCTGCGGTCGCCAGTGTCGTCGGCTAGCCGCTCGATCAGCCCCCGAACGGCGCGACCGCCGGCCCCCGGCTCGACCGGACCCGAGACCAGCTCCCGCGCCCGCGCGATGCTCCCCCGCTCCCGCTCGCGCAGGGCGGCGACGCCGCGTTGCGCCGTAGCGGCCACCGCGACCTGCTCCCGCCTTGCGCGCTCTAGGAGCCGCGCGACATCTTCGCCCCGGGTTCTCTCCAGCGGCACGTTGAAGTCCTCGAGCCCGCACTCGGCCATCAGGCTCGCCACCTTCGGGTCGTAGCTCAGCGCCACGGTGGGCACGCCTCCCGACAGCGCGAACAGCGCCGCGTGGTAGCGCATGGCCAGCACCAGGTCGCAGCGCGCCAGCAGGGCGGCCCGCTCCGCCCAGGGCAGATCGACGTCCACGGAATGGACGCGATCGCGGTGCGCCATCCGCGCGCGCACCGCTTCGCCGGCGCCGGCGTCGTCGGTCAGCGGCCAGCTCACGGCGCGGTGACAGGGCACCATCAGGACGGTGCCGCCGCACCTCTCCAGGTGCTCGTCGAGCGCCGCCGCGGTCGCGGCCTGCCACCGCTCGGGCTCCGCGTTGTCCTCCCACTGCCGCAGGGCGACGCCGAGCCAGGGGCGGGGGAGCTCGAGGGCCGGCCCCTGCGGCAGGCGCACACCCAGCGCCGCGTCGCCGGTGACCTCGGCCGCGACCCCTTCGAGCCCGAGCGCATCGAGCGCGCGGAGCGATCCATGGTCGCGCAGGCACGCGGCTTGCGCCAGCTCGAAGACCGCACCGGCGAGCAGTCTCCCCTCGGCGCTGCGCAGCGGCCCGACCCCGGCGCCGTAGACCATCAGGGGCCGCTCGTTGGCGGCCGCCAGCAGGGCGATCCCGGCCCACAGGGAGAGTCCCTGGTGTCCGGGGGTCAACGTCGTTCCCGGATCGCACCCCCAGTAGTCGAAGAAGATCGAGCCGCCGCCGAGCAGCACCAGATCGGCGCCGGCCACGGCCTCGGCGAGGCGCTCGACCTCCCGGAACGGCACCGCCTCGCAGCCGTATCGATCGAGAAACCCCTCCGGGTTGCTGGACACCACGGCCAGCGCCGCGTCGGGCCAGGCGGCGCGCAGCGCGCCCGCCATCCCCGCCAGGATCGCCTCGTCTCCCAGATTCGTCCAGCACCCTGTCGGCGCTCCCGCAAGGAGGACTCGCGTTGGCGTCACGGCGGTCATAGTACCGTCGCGCAGGCGTCCGTCGCAGGCCGATCATCGGGAACCGGCCGCGGTCTCCTCCCGCCACCTGGGCCCTGGAGCAGCTGTGCACCACATATCTTGTGAGACTGTGCTATGTTGGGGTGGTGAAGAACGTCACCGTTTCCGTACCCGACGAGGTCTACCGGGAGGCGAGGATCCAGGCGGCCCGGCGCGACAGCTCTGTCAGCGCCATGGTGACCGAGTTCCTCCGCTCTCTGTCTCGGCGCGAGCGGGAGTTTGAGCGTCTCGAGGCCCTGCAGCGGCAAGTCCAGGACGAGATCGAGCATTTCCGGGGAGGCGACCGCCTCAGCCGCGACGAGATCCACGAGCGTGCGGTTCGTTGACACCAACGTCCTCCTCTACTCCCAGTCGACCGATCCAGACGAGGCGACCAAGGCCGAACGGGCGAGGGAGATCCTGACGAGCCGGGACCTGGCGCTCTCGGTTCAGGTACTGCAGGAGTTCTATGTCCAGGCGACACGTGAGGGCCGCCCCGATCGACTACGGCACAACCAGGCCGTCCGCCTCGTGAAGTCGTTCCTGCGCTTCCCGGTTCAGGAGCTCTCGGTCGAGGTCTTGCAGGCTGCATTCGAGACCCGCGAACGCTTTCGGCTGTCGTACTGGGACGCCGCGATCCTGGAAGCCGCGCGCTGCCTCAGATGCGACACGGTGCTTTCCGAGGATCTGAGCCATGGGCAGGACTACGACGGCGTGCGAGTGATCAACCCGTTCCTCTGACTGTCTCGCAGAGGCGCTCCCGCAAGGAGGACTCGCGTTGGCGTCACGGCGGTCACAGGCTCTTACCGCGGCAGGTGGGACTCGAGGAAGCTGAGAAGCAGCTCGTAGACGAGGCTCCTGCGCTCGGCGAAGACACATTGGATGGTCTGCTGGGGCGCGTAGCTGAAGACGATGCGGTACGCGCCGATGCGGAGCCGGCAGTACCCCTCCAGAGGCCCCTCGAGCGGCTTGATGTCTCCTCGCTCGCGGGCCAAATCGCGGAGAGCGCGTCGGATGCGGCGGCGTGGCTCCGGAGGGAGGCGCCGCACGAACTCGGCAACCTGCTCCGAGATCTCGACGTTCACCGGTCGTCGAGTGCCGAAAGGGGGAGGAAGCGGGTCTTCCCGGCGCGATGGTCCTCGAGAGCCTTCCTCGCCTCGGGATTGGCGAGAAGCTCCATCGTCTCCACCATCGCCTCCAGTCGTTCCTGCGAAACGATGTAGGCCACGGTCTCATCGCGTCTCCTGATCGCGATGGGCCGGCCCTTCTCCGCCTCGCGAACCAGGCGGGGCAACTGGCTCTGCGCCGCGGAGATCGTATACGTGTCTTTGGCCATCGTCCCTACGTATAATACGCGCGAGAGCCGCGATCGTCAATCACTCGCCCCGGCCAGCGCTAGGTTAGGGTTATGCCATGATGCAGTCAGAACTAGAGGCCGCATATGACACGCACCACTGTGATGCTCCCCGAGGATCTCAAGCTCTGCGTTCAGGAGCGAGCGCGCGGCCAGCGGCCAGAGGACGATCCGCTCTTCGCGCAGGTCCCTCGGTACGCGGGACCTGCTGAGGAGGACCTCGCCGCCGAGCACGATCGGTACCTCTACGACGGCGGCGCGTGACCTTCACCGACCGCATCCCTGGACGCGATACCGGAAGGCAACGTCGCGAGGAGGTCCCATGAGGTCTCGTCGGTGAGCTCTCGGCGCGCCCGGGTCCTGGTCGTCTACGGCACGCGGCCGGAGGCGATCAAGATGGCGCCGGTTGTGGCGGCGCTGCGGGCACGCGGCGAGCATTTCGAGACGGTCGTCTGCACGACGGCGCAGCACCGCGAGATGGTCGACCAGGTGGAGGAGCTGTTTGCCCTCGCGCCCGATATCGACCTCGACCTTATGGAGCCGGAGCAGCGGCTGAACGACCTGACCTCCCGTGCGGTGGCGGCGATCGACGGCGTGCTCGATCGCGCGCGTCCCGACTGGCTGCTGGTGCAGGGCGACACCACCACGGCCCTCGCGGCGAGCCTGGCCGCCTTCCACGCCCGGGTGCGGATCGGCCACGTCGAGGCCGGGCTGCGCACCGGCGACCTCGGCAGGCCGTTTCCCGAGGAGGCCAACCGCCGGCTGATCGACGTCGTGGCCGACGTCCTGTTTGCGCCCACGGCGCGAGCGCGCGACACGCTGCTTTCCGAGGGGATCGACGCCGGCCGCGTGTTCCTCACCGGCAACACCGTGGTCGACGCGCTGCGCTCGGTTGCCGCCTCGCTGGGCGAGGTGCGGCGCGAGGACGAGGTCCTGGTCACGGTGCACCGGCGGGAGAGCTTCGGCCGGCCCATCCGCGGGATCTTCGCCGCGGTGGCCGAGCTGGCGGGGCGCTTCCCGCGGCTGCGCTGGGTCTACCCGGTGCACCCCAACCCGCAGGTGCGCGAGCCGGCGCGCGAGATGCTGAGCGGCCTGCCGAACGTCGAGCTGCACGACCCCCTCGACTACCGCGAGCTGGTGCGCCGCCTCATGCGCGCCCGCCTAGTGCTCACCGACAGCGGCGGCATCCAGGAGGAGGCGCCGACCTTCGCGACCCCGGTACTCGTCCTGCGCGAGAAGACGGAGCGCCCGGAAGGCGTGGACGCCGGCGTCGCGCGCCTCGTCGGCGTCGACCGCGAGGCCATCGTCACCGCCGCCACGGAGCTGCTGACCGATCCGGCGGCCCACGCCGCGATGGCGGCCGCGGCCAACCCCTACGGCGACGGCCGCGCCGCCGAGCGCATCGCCGCCATCCTCGCCGGGGACTCCTGGGAGTCGTTGTAGCATGACCGCCTGTCCGCGGCGGCCTCGCGGCTTGCGAAGCTTGGCCGGCGGACGGACCGGGAGGAGCATCATGTTGTACCGGCTCGCGTACGGCCTTGGAGCCCTGTGCGTCGTCGCCCTCGGCGCCTGCGGCTCGACTTCGACACAGGACGACGGATCGGCCTCGGGATCGGCGGAGGAGCGGGTCGTGGAGCCGGCCGAGCCCGGCGCGGGAACGGCGGAGGGGGCGTCTCCCGGGCAAGGCGGCACCTCCGGCGCGCCTCCGACCGGCAGCGAGAGCTGGAAGAGCCAGCGCTTCGACGAATACGGGCTGGTCGTGCGCGTCCCGTCTTCCTACGTGCAGCTGACCCCGGTCGGGGAGCCCATTCCTGCGCCGGCCCACCGCCTGGCGTTCGGTGAGCCGCGAGACCCGGGCTCGCCGACGGCCGGCCTCGAGCCGCCGGCGTTCGCCGTCGACATCTACGACAACCGCGAGGGGCTGTCCCTCGACGCCTGGCTCGACGGCACCGGGGTGCGCGAGGAAGCGGGCCGCTGGTCGCTGTCGCCCGCTACCGTGGCGGGGCGCGATGGCCGGCTGCTCGCCGGCTCGGCGCAGATGGCGCCGAACGCCTTCTACTACGTGGCGGCGGGTTCGTTCGTCTACCGGATGACCCCCCTGGGGCCGGAGGGCGAGCGCATCCTTGCCGAAATCGAGCTTTCCGCGGAGCGTTAGGGCTGCACCGCCGCCGGCGGTATCGGCCCGCTCGGACGCCGGTCAAGCCGGCCTGTGACCCGCTTGGCTCCGCTTTTTCGTATTTAGTGGATGAAAGCAGCAGTACTGCACACGACGAGGAACGATTGCGAGTTAGAAGGGAGACCATCATGAGCAAGAAGTCAAACTGGCTGATCGTCGCCGCCCTGTTCGTCACCGCTGCCGGCGTTGCCGGGGCGCAGGACGGCGAGGTGCCGCTGTACGGGCCGAGCGAAGGCGAGGCGCGGGCGATCGAGGCGTATTGGACGCCGGAGAGGATGGCCGCGGCGGAACCGATGCCGACGCCGGCCGTCCTCGTCACCGAGGACGATTTCGCGCGGCAGGCGACCGAGCCCCAGGCCTTCGGCGGCGAGCCCGGTCTCGTCAACGGCCATCCGCCCGGCGGGGGAGAATACGTCCCGCACGTGCAGACGTTCACGAGAGAAGAGGCCGCGCTCTTCGGGCAGTTCGGAGAGCCCCAGGACCACGGCACCCCGCCGACGAACCCGCAGACCGGGCCCTACGGTCCGTTCCAGCGCTGGACGATGCAGGGCAAGTACCTGCCCTTCCCGCGCTCGGTCCACGGCAAGCTGTTCTTCTCCGGCGCCGGCGGCGGCAACTTCGTCTGCTCGGCCACGGTCATCAATCGCAGCACCATCGCCACCGCCGGCCACTGCGTGAGCAACGGCTCCGGCAGCTTCCACAGCAACTTCCTGTTCTGCCCGTCCTACTTCAACAACCCCACCGGCCCAAATCCCGACCGCGGCTGCTGGGCGTGGGCGCAGGCGTGGACGTCGGGCCCGTGGCACAACGCCGGCGATCCCGACTACGACTACGCCTGCATCGTCACGCCGAACACCGGCACGACGATCGCGAACAAGATCGGCAACGTGACCGGCTGGGCTGGGCGCGCCTGGAACTGGAACGACGTCCCGGAGATCACCTTCGGCTACCCGCAGGGCTCGCCGTTCGTCGGCAACACCATCCAGCAGACGGCGAGCGTGGAGTGGTATGACTGGCACTTCGTGGGCGGCGGCCAGTGGTCGAAGATCATCGGCAGCGATCTCACCGGCGGCTCGAGCGGCGGCGGCTGGTTCCTGAGCTGGCGCGGTCCGGCGACCGAGATCCCCGACACCGATGGGAACAGCAACACCGACCCCGCCAATGCGGGTGGGCCGCACATCAACGGCGTCAACAGCCACAAGCGGTGCATAGTGAACTGTGGCTCACCGCCGACGCCCACGACGGGGGTCTTCTGGCAGGAGATGACCTCGCCCAGCTTCCGCAACACGGAGGCCAACGGCGAGTCCGAGGACATCTTCGGGCTCTGCTTCGGTCACCCCAACAACAACCCCTAGCCGTCGACGGCCGGGACTGATCGATAGAAGCCGGCCCCCGCCGCCACTC